>DAMCAL010000072.1:0-13699 GCA_032059585.1 Burkholderiaceae bacterium | reverse complement strand
AGTCGGTCTGGCGGCACAGGAAGGCGGGCGTCTGCAGCACGTCCACCACGGCGGCCACGTGCGGCACTTCCGCTTCGGTGTGCACGTCGGTGAGCACCGGCACGCCGATCTGCTCGCGCACCTTGGCCAGGATGGCCAGGCCTTTGTCCATGCCCGGGCCGCGAAAGCTGGTGCCGGAGCTGCGGTTGGCCTTGTCGAAGCTGCTCTTGAAGATGAAGGGGATGCCCAGGCTGGCCGTGATCTCCTTGAGCTGGCCGGCGACGTCGAGCTGCAGCTGCTCGCTCTCGACCACGCAGGGGCCGGCGATCAGGAAGAAGGGCCGGTCCAGGCCGACGGGGAAGCCGCACAGTTGCATGGTGAAAGGTTCCTGGTGGCGCCGCTCAGGCAGAGGCAGCGGTGGCGGCGGGCGCTTCGGCCCGGCGGTGGTGCTGCACGGCAGCCTTCACGAAATCGTTGAACAGCGGGTGGCCGTTCCACGGCGTGGACTTGAACTCGGGGTGGAACTGCACGCCCATGTACCAGGGATGCACGTCCTGCGGCAGCTCGACGATCTCGGTCAGCTGTTCGCGCTGGGTCTGCGCCGAGATGACCAGGCCGGCTTCGCGCAGGCGGTCCAGGTACTGCACGTTGGCCTCGTAGCGGTGGCGGTGGCGCTCGGTCACCGTGTCGCCGTAGATGCGGTGGGCCAGGGTGCCGGGCTGCACGTTGGAGGTCTGCGCGCCCAGGCGCATGGTGCCGCCCAGGTCGGAGTTCTCGTGGCGCGTCATCACGCGGCCGTCCTCGTTCTTCCACTCGGTGATGAGGGCGATGACGGGATGCGGGCTGGCCTGGTCGAATTCGGTGGAGTTGGCGCCGTCCAGCTGCGCCATGTGCCGCGCGTATTCGATGGTGGCCACCTGCATCCCCAGGCAGATGCCCAGGTAGGGCACCTTGTGCTCGCGCGCATAGCGGGCGGTGCTGATCTTGCCCTCGACCCCGCGCGAGCCGAAGCCGCCGGGCACCAGGATGGCGTCGAAGCGGCCCAGCTGCTCGGCGGCGTTGGCGTCGGTGATGCCTTCGGAGTCCATGTGCGTGATCTGCACGCGCACGTGGTTTTGCATGCCGGCGTGCTTGAGCGCCTCGTTGACGGACTTGTAGGCGTCCGACAGTTCGGTGTACTTGCCCACCATGGCGATGCGGATCTCGCCGCCCGGGTGCTCGCACTCGTGCACCAGGTCGTCCCAGCGCTTGAGGCTGGCCGGCGGCGTGTTCAGGCGCAGCTTGTCGCAGATCAGCCCGTCCAGGCCCTGCTCGTGCAGCATGCGCGGCACCTTGTAGATGGTGTCCACGTCCCACATGCTGATCACGCCCCACTCGGGCACGTTGGTGAACAGCGAGATCTTCTCGCGCTCGTCCTGCGGCACGGGCGTGAGCGCGCGGCACAAGAGCGCGTCGGGCTGGATGCCGATCTCGCGCAGCTTTTGCACCGTGTGCTGGGTGGGCTTGGTCTTGAGTTCGCCCGCCGCCGCGATCCAGGGGAGGTAGGTCAGGTGCACGAAGGCCGAGTTGTTCGGCCCGAGCTTCAAGGACAGCTGGCGCACGGCCTCCAGGAAGGGCAGGGACTCGATGTCGCCCACCGTGCCGCCGACCTCGCAGATCGCCACGTCCACCGCATCGGGCGTGCCGATGCCGGCGCCGCGCTTGATGAATTGCTGGATTTCGTTGGTCACGTGCGGGATGACCTGGACGGTCTTGCCCAGGTAGTCGCCGCGGCGCTCCTTCTCCAGCACCGACTGGTAGATGCGGCCGGTGGTGAAGTTGTTGGCCTGCTTCATGCGGGTTTCGATGAAGCGCTCGTAGTGGCCCAGGTCGAGGTCGGTCTCGGCGCCGTCGTCGGTCACGAAGACCTCGCCGTGCTGGAACGGCGACATGGTGCCCGGGTCCACGTTGATGTACGGGTCGAGCTTGATGAGGGTGACTTTGAGGCCGCGCGATTCGAGGATCGCGGCAAGGGAGGCGGAGGCGATTCCCTTGCCCAGGGAAGACACCACACCGCCCGTGACGAAGACGAATTTGGTCATGCCGTGATGGAGGTGGGAAATGGGGATTATAGGTTCCGCCCCCTGCTGCCGAGCCGCCCGGCGGCCGCCCGCAGCTCTGCCACAATGCCCGCCCATGGATGTACTTGCCGGCAAACACTTGGTCCTGGGCCTGTCCGGGGGCGTGGCCTGTTACAAGGCGGCGGAACTCGTGCGACTGCTCGTGCGCGCCGGCGCCAGCGTCCAGGTGGTCATGACCGAAGCTGCCGAGCAGTTCATCACGGCCGTGACCATGCAGGCGCTGTCGGGACGCCCGGTCTATGGTTCCCAGTGGGATGCGCGTGAGGCCAACAACATGGCGCACATCAACCTCTCGCGCGAGGCCGACGCGGTGCTGGTGGCCCCGTGCAGCGCTGACTTCGTCGCCCGGCTGGCGCAGGGCCGCGCCGACGAGCTGCTCAGCCTGCTGTGCCTGGCCCGGCCTGCCGAGCGTGTGCCGCTGCTGCTGGCGCCGGCCATGAACCGCGAGATGTGGGCCCACCCGGCCACGCAGCGCAACCTGGCGCAGGTGCGCGCCGACGGCGCCGCGGTGCTGGGCGTGGGGTATGGCGACCAGGCCTGCGGCGAGACGGGCGACGGGCGCATGCTCGAGGCGCCGGACATCATGGAGGAGCTGGCGGCATTCTTCTCGCCCAAGCTGCTGGTGGGCGAGCAGGTGCTGGTCACGGCCGGGCCGACCTTCGAGGCCATCGACCCGGTGCGCGGCATCACCAACCTGTCCTCCGGAAAGATGGGTTTCGCCATCGCCCGCGCTGCCCGCGAGGCGGGCGCCGAGGTCACGCTGGTGGCAGGCCCGGTACACCTGCCCACGCCACGCGGGGTGCGCCGCATCGACGTGGTGTCGGCGCGCGACATGATGGAAGCGGTGCACTGCCAAGTGGACCAGGCAACCGTGTTCGTCGCCACCGCTGCGGTGGCCGACTGGCGCCCTGCCAGCAGCGCTGGCCACAAGATCAAGAAAGACGGCACCGGCCACGTGCCGGCCCTGGCTTTTGTCGAGAACCCGGACATTCTGGCCAGCGTGGCTGCGACCGCGCGCGCACGCAGCGGCGCGCTCTACTGCGTCGGCTTTGCCGCCGAGAGCGAGAACCTGCTGGCGCACGCCAGCGCCAAGCGCGAGCGCAAAGGCGTGCCACTGCTGGTGGGCAACATCGGTCCTGCCACGTTCGGGCAGGACGACAACGCCTTGCTGCTGGTCGATGCCGCTGGGCACCGGGAGCTGGCGCGGGCCCGCAAATCCGTGCTGGCCCGCCAGCTCGTGGCCGAAGTGGCCCACCGTCTGAACACCGGGCGGGCGCGCGGCTGAGCCGGTACGCGTCCCATGTCCGACACCGTCCGCACCGGCTGGAAGACGCCTGCCTGCGGCCACTTCGCCCGGCATGTCGTGCGCCTGGGCGCGGGCGGCGCAGATGCGCTGCCATCGCCGGCCACCCACCGCGCCCGCCGCTTTCCCCGAACAGGTTCCGGGGCCAGTGGAATCTCCGGCGGGCAAACAGCCCCACACCCTCATGCAAATTGACGTCAAGATTCTCGATCCCCGCATGGCCGACCAGCTGCCGGCCTATGCCACGCCTGGCAGCGCCGGCCTGGACCTGCGCGCCTGCCTGGATGCCGCGCTGCACCTGGCGCCGGGCGCCTGGGAACTGGTGCCCACCGGCATCGCCATCCACCTGCGTGACCCCGGCTATGCCGCGCTGATCCTGCCCCGCTCCGGGCTGGGCCACAAGCACGGCATCGTGCTGGGCAATCTGGTGGGGCTCATCGACAGCGACTACCAGGGCCAGCTCATGGTCAGCGCATGGAACCGCAGTGCAACCGCCTACACGCTGCAGCCCATGGAGCGGCTGGCACAACTGGTCGTCGTGCCGGTGGTCCAGGCCCGTTTCCGGGTGGTCGACGAGTTTGCCGACAGTGCGCGGGGCGAGCAGGGCTACGGCTCTACCGGACGCGCCTGACGGGGCTGCCCCTGTCAGTGCCCGCTGACGGGCCTGCGCTGGATGCAACTACGTCGGGCACGGGGATCGCCCGGCTCAGACCGGCAGCCCAGCCTGCTGCAATCGAAGCCGGCAGCGTGGGCCGCGCCCGCGCCGTTGCTTCTTCCATTTGCAGCTTCAAGGAGAGTTGACCATGCGCATGTCGCCCTACACCCGTTTCGCCACCCTCGCCGGCACGGTGGTCCTGGCCGGTTCGCTGGCTGCCTGTGCCGATGCACCCCGGCAGTCGGACCGGCCCTACTACTCGGGCCAGCAGCCGGTGCAGACCTACCCGTCGTACGACGAACGGGTGACGGAATACGGCACGGTCTCGTACATCGAGGGCATGCAGGCACGTAACCGCACCAGTGGCGCGGGCGCGGTCCTGGGCGCGGTGGTGGGGGGCGTGCTGGGCAACCAGATCGGGCACGGCAGCGGGCGGGCTGCCGCCACGGCACTCGGCGCGGTGGGTGGCGCGGTGGCGGGCAACGCCATCGAGGGCCGCAACGACCGGACCGACTACGAGGCCTATCGCATCACGATCCAGCTCGACCGGGGCGGCCAGCGGGTCTACGACGTGCCCAATCCGGGCGACCTGCGTACCGGCGACCGTGTGCGTTTGTACGCAGGACAGATCTCGCGCGTGTGACGGCCGGGCATCCGACGGCGGTGCGCTTGGCGCTTCAGTGGAGCGCGTCGCCGCCGGGCGCCAGAGGCTGGATGCGAAAGAAGCCTGAGCCTGCCGATCGGCGCTCGGTTTCCTCATCGGTGGCGGCACGCACCGCCTGCACCGTCAACTGCAACCGCAGGGCGATGCCCGCCAGCGGATGGTTGCCGTCCAGCACGACATGATCGGGATAGATCTGCGCGACGGTGTAGAGCGCGTCGCGCGGGGCATCGGCGCTTACCCCCTGGGGCAGCGCACTTCCGTCGAAGGTCATGCCTTCTTCGAGGTCGGCAGGAAACAGCGTCCGCGGCTCCAGGAACAGCAGTTGTTCGTCGTACTCGCCGAAGGCATCTTCGGGTTCCAGGTGCAGGGCGAGCTCGTCGCCAGCTTCGTGGCCTTGCAGGGCCTGTTCGATGCGCACCAGCAAATCGTCGCCCCCGACCAGGAATTCCACCGGCTCGTCCAGCACATCCAGCTCTTCGCCCAGGGTGTCACGCAGTACCCAGGTGAGGGCCACGACGCAGTGTTCGTTGATTTCCATACGAGAATTGTCGCAGTTTCACCCGGTGGCCGAACGGCCGCCTATTGCGCACCTCCATGGACATTCACCTTCCCCTTCCCCTGCTCGGCGGCCTGAGCCCGGAGCAGTTCATGCGCCGGCACTGGCACAAGAAGCCCCTGCTGGTGCGCCAGGCCATCGCGGATTTTCGCCCGCCGCTGTCGCGCGCAGCGCTGTTTCAGTTGGCAGGACGGGAGGATGTGGAGTCGCGCCTCATCCAGCACAAGGACGGGCGCTGGATCCTGCGCCGAGGACCCTTGCCCCGTCGCGCCCTGCCACCCCTGTCCACGCGCGAATGGACCGTGCTGGTGCAAGGCGTGGACCTGCACGACGACGCCGCGCATGCGCTGCTGCAGCAGTTTGCTTTCGTGCCGCAGGCACGACTGGACGACCTGATGATCAGCTATGCCAGCGATGGCGGAGGCGTAGGGCCGCACTTCGACAGCTATGACGTATTCCTGCTGCAGGCGCAGGGGCGGCGGCGCTGGCGCATCGGACGGCAAAAGAACCCGGCGCTGGTCGAAGGCCTGCCGCTGAAGATCCTCGCGCAGTTCGAGCCCGAGGAGGAGTACCTGCTGGCGCCGGGCGACATGCTCTACCTGCCCCCGGGCTGGGCGCACGACGGCGTCGCGCAAGGGGAGTGCATGACGTATTCCATCGGCTTTCGCTCGCCGGACCGCGCGTCGCTGGCGCACGAAGTGCTGCTGCGCGTGGCCGACGCGGTGGCAGACGAGGAGGGCGCGCCGATCTACCGCGATCCGCGCCAGTGCGCGGTGGATGCGCCTGGCGCCATCCCTGCGCAACTGCAGTCCTTTGCCCAGGACGCGGTGGCGCGCGTGCTGGCCGATCCGGTGGCGCTGCAGTGCGCCCTGGGTGAAGCGCTGACCGAGCCCAAGCCCAACGTCTGGTTCGAGGCATCGGCGCCCGCGGGGCTGATGGAGCAGATTCGACTCGACCGGCGCACGCGCATGATGTATGACGAGCGCCATGTGTTCATCAACGGCGACAGCTACCGGGCAGCCGGGCGCGATGCCGCGTTGATGCGTCGCCTGGCCGACCACAGGGCGCTGGAGCCGCGCGACCTGGCGCGTGCCAGCGATGCCGCGCTGGAGCTGCTGGCCTCGTGGTGCGATGCAGGCTGGGCGCATGCCCATCCGGCCGAGTGACCGCGGCCGCCGCCCTTGTTTCTGCATCCTGTACCTGCGAGCACGACTCCATGATCGAAGATAACCCTCCCGTTCCGCCGGCCCTGCCACAGGGCCCGTTCAGTGGTCGCGAAGCGTTCGGACAGCGGGTGCGGGAGGCGCTGGCCGCAGCAGCAAGCGAAGGCTGGAGCGAGCTCGTGCTGAGCGACTCCAGCTTTGCCGACTGGCCTCTGGGCGAGCGCGACGTGGTGCAGTCGTTGCACCAATGGGCGCGGGCCGGGCGCCGGTTCACGCTGCTGGCGATGGGTTTCGACGATCTGGTGCGTCGGCAGCCGCGTTTCGTGCAGTGGCGCAGGCAGTGGGACCACCTGATCGTGTGCCGCAAGGCAGGCACCAACGACCCGCTTGCGGTGCCCAGCGTGCTGTGGTCGCCCGCCTGGGTGCTGGAGCGCCACGATCCGGTGCGCAGCGTGGGCGCGACGGGCTGCGAGCCTGAACGCCGGGTGGCCGCGCGCGAGTCGCTGCAGGAGTGGCTGGAACGCAAAAGCAGCCCTGCATTTCCCGCGACGGTCCTGGGCTTGTAGGACGGCAACTTCGCGTAACTCTGTATTGACGAATCGTTCCTATAATCGTTGGCTGGTTAGCACCACGGGCGTCGATGACGCCTGCAAACCGGCCGGGCATCGCATGGTGCCTGGGCCGGCCATCCATAACAATCTTTGTTCCTATAGGAAACTGACATGAAGCATTCCGTTGTCCTGGCTGCTCTGTTCGCTGCTGCTGCCCTCGCCGCCTGTGGCAAGAAGGAAGAGCCCGCTCCGGCCCCGGCGCCCGCTCCGGTGGAAGCGCCCGCCCCGGCGCCCATGCCCGAGCCCGTGCCTGCTCCTGCAGCTTCCGACGCCTCCAACGCGGCTGCTGCGGCTTCCGATTCTGCTGCCGCCGCCTCCAACTCTGCTGCTGCCGCCTCCGATGCAGCCGCTGCTGCGACCGATGCGGCGTCCGATTCTGCTGAGGCGAAGGCAAAGGCCGAGGCCGACGCAGCCGCCGCTGCAGCCGCTGCTCCGGCTGCGCCCGAAGCCAAGTAAGCCGCCCAGGCCGAACAGCGCGCTTCGCCGGGGCTTGCCGGCCGAGGCGCACAAAAAACCCCGTAGCGCGGTGGCGCACGGGGTTTTTTATGGTCTGCGCGCCACGGGCGGGGCGCCGTGCCGACGTCAGTGGCTGGCGTCGATCCAGTCCGTTCCGGTGCGCTGGTCGGCCACGATGATGTCGTCGGCCCTGCGGTCCCAGGCGCCGGCCAGAGCCGCTTGGGCCAGGTGCGGCTGGTTGTTGCGCGCGCTCAGGTGCGCGGCCACCACATGGCGCAGTCCGGGGTGGCGCACGGCACGCAGCAGGTCGGCGCTCGCATCGTTGGGCAGATGGCCATAGGGGCCGGCGATGCGGCGCTTCAGGAACGCGGGGTAGTGCCCGCCGTGCAGCATGTCCGTGTCGTGGTTGGTTTCCAGCAGCAGTGCGTGGCAGCCTTGCAGGTGCTGCAGCACGTGGCTCGAGACATGGCCCAGGTCGGTCATCAGGCCGATGTGCGTGGCGCCATCGCTGCAACGCAGGTGCAGCGGCTCGCGGGCGTCGTGGGGCACGGCAAACGGCAGCGCTTCCAGATTGCCCAGGTCGATGGGCTGCCCATCGCGCGCGAGGCGCAGCAAGCCGTCCAGGTCCGGCTCGCCCATGGCCTGCCAGGTTCCTTCGCTCATCCACACCGGAATGCGCGTGCGCAACGCCAACCGCAAGACGCAGCCCGTGTGATCGGAATGCTCGTGCGTGATGAACACCGCGTCCAGCTCGGCGGCTGCCGTGCCGGCCGCGGTCAGGCGCAGGTCCACCTGCCGCAGGCTCAGCCCGCAGTCGACCAGCAGGCGGCGCGTGGCGGCGCCGCTGCGGCGCGCTTCGACCAGCGTGGCGTTGCCGCCACTGCCGCTGGCCAGGTTGCGAAAACGGAGCACTCGAGGTGGTCTGCGGGGTGCGCCGGGTTACTTCAGGTCGTCCGCGATGACGCGCAGGATGCGCTCGGCCGTGGCCGAGGTTTCAGGCGCGCCGGCCGCGTTGAGCACCGAGACCGTGCTGCGCTCGCCCTCGCTGCGCACCACGATGCGGTACTTGAGCGGCGGCCCCGCGTCCGCGCTGCGTCCGAACAGCTTGCCCAGGAACCCGGGGTCCTTCTTGCGGGCATCGGGTTCCACATAGCGCACGAAGTACACGCCCTGGCTGCGGTCGCGGTCCTCCACCGTGAAGCCGGTGCGGTCCAGCGACACGCCGACACGGCGCCAGGCGCGGTCGAACGGCTCGGCAATTTCCACCACCGCCATGCCGTTGGCCTGCCCGATGCGTGCCGACGGGGCGGCCGGCACCGGCGCGGCGGCTGCAGCGCGCGACTGTTCCTCGCTCACGCCCAGCTTGACCATCATGCGGCGCAGGAACTCGGCTTCCAGCTCCGGGTCGGCCGGGCGCGGCTGCCACACGGTCTGGTCCTTCTGCGTGTTGCTGTAGACCTCGACCATGCCGCGGTGCGTGACGTAGATGTCGGTGCCACCGTCAGGGCGGCGCTCCATGCGGGTGCGAAACTTGTCGCGCTCCCCGGTGGAGTAGAGCGAATCGAACACCTTGCCGATGGTCTGGCGGATGATGTCCTGCGGCAGCTTGGCCCGGTTTTCCGCCCAGTCGGTCTCCAGCAGGCCCAGGTCGCGCTGCTCCAGCGTGTAGACGAAGCCGTTGTCCAGCCAGAAGTCGCGCACCGGCTCCCACAGCTGGTCCACCGGGCGGTCCACGACCAGCCAGCGCTGGTTGCCGTCACGCTCGATGCGCACGTCGCCGATCTTCACGGGGGCAGTGCTGGCGGCCGCTCCGCGGGGCTGCTGGGCCTGACCGGCCTCGAAGGCCGCGGCCGAGACCACGCCGCCGGGCACGGTGTAGCGGGTGTCGCGCGAGAGCTGCGTCAGGTCCGGCGGCACCTCCAGCGTGGCTCCCTTGGTGGCGCTTTTGTAGTCGATCTTGTCGCCCTCCAGGACGGAGCAGGCCGACAGGGACAGGGCGAGGCCGATCAGGCCGATGCGGGTGCCAGGGTTCACGCGTAAATCCTCGTTGGTGCGCGAGCGCAAAGAAAAGGGCAGCAGGGGAAAGGCGGCAGGCGGCGCTCAGGCCACTAGGCCGGCGGCGCGCAGGGCGCCTTCCACCACGGGTTCGTTGGCCTGTGTCAGCGGGGTCATAGGCAGGCGCATGGTCGGGCCGCACAGGCCCATGCGGGCCATGGCCCACTTGACGGGAATGGGGTTGGCCTCGACGAACAGGTGCTTGTGCAGGGGCAGCAGGCGGAACTGGATCTCCATGGCACGGCGGGCGTCGCCGGCGATGGCGGCGGCGCACAACTCGCGCATCAGGCGCGGGGCCACATTGGCCGTCACGCTAATGTTGCCCTGACCGCCGCACAGCATCAGGGCCACGGCCGTCGGGTCGTCACCGGAGTACACGGCGAAGCCCTTGGGCACGTCGCGGATCAGCCACTGCGCGCGGGAGATGTCGCTCGTGGCTTCCTTGATGCCGATGATGCCGGGCACCTGGGCCAGACGCAGCACGGTCTCGTGGTGCATGTCCGCCACCGAGCGGCCGGGCACGTTGTACAGCACCATGGGCAGGTCGCCCACGGCTTCGGCGATCGCCTTGAAGTGCTGGTACTGGCCTTCCTGCGTGGGCTTGTTGTAGTAGGGCACAACCTGCAGCTGGCTGCTCGCGCCCACTTCGCTGGCGTAGCGCGCCAGGGCGATGGCCTCATGCGTGGAATTGGCGCCGCAGCCGGCCATCACGGGCACGCGGCCGGCGGCCTGCTCCACGGACACGCGGATGATCTCGCGGTGCTCCTCGACATTGACCGTGGGCGACTCTCCCGTCGTACCCACCACGCCGATGCAGTCCGTGCCTTCCTGGATGTGCCAGTCGATGAGTTTGCGCAGGGTGGGATAGTCCACGCTGCCGTCATCGTTCATGGGCGTGGCAAGGGCGACGATGCTGCCCGTCAGAGGGGCGCTGGGAAAGGTCATGGCGCGGTCGGAAACTGCAAAAAAAGCATTCTAACTAGGGCTTGCCATCCCTCAAGCCAGAGGCACCAGGGGCAGGCGGACGGCCCCGGCGGGCGCGGCGGGCGGGCGCACGGCGGCGATGCGCTGCACGAAGCGCGGCGGCCCGTCCAGGAAGCCGTCCTCGTAGGCCACCACCCGCAGCGGCGCGCAGGCGCGCAGCAGCTCGCCCGGCGCCAGCAGGAAGTCGGCCCGCGCGGGCCGGCCCACGGTCTCGTTGCCCTGGGCGAAGGTCTCGTACAGCAGCACGCCGCCGGGAGCCACGCAGTCCACGATGCGCGGCAGCAGCGGGCGCCACAGGTAGTTGGTGACGACCACGGCAGCGAACTGCCGGCCGGCCAGCGGCCAGGGCCCGCCTTCGATGTCGGCCTGGATGGCCTCACCGTAGGGTGCTATTGATTCAATAGCTTCTGGCGCTTGATCCACGCCTGTTACAGGGTGATTTCGCTCATGAAACCAGCGCAGGTGCCGGCCCGGCCCGCAGGCCACGTCCAGCACCGCGCCGCCGGCGGGCACCAGGTGCGCCCAGCGCACGATCCACTCCGAAGGTCGGCCGTGGTGCAAATGCATGTTCAGAAGCAGGCCCACAGCTGGTCGGCCAGCGTGAGCATGAAGTCCGGCCGCAAATACCAGGCGAAGACCGCCAGCAGCACGGCGGCGCCGGCCGCGCCGGCCAGCCAGTTGCGAACGCGTGGTGCCATGGGTGAGGCCCTCCGTGCTTTCAGGCCGCTTGCGCGGCGGGGCGCGCGATGGCGCTCTCGCGCACCGGCAGGTTGATCAGGCCGGCCGCCACGCCCAGGGCCACGGCCAGGTACCACACGACGTCGTAGCTGCCCGTGCGATCGTACAGATAGCCGCCCAGCCACACGCCCATGAAGCTGCCGATCTGGTGACTGAAGAACACGAAGCCGCTGAGCATGGACAGATGCTGCACGCCAAAGATCTGCGCTACCACGGCGTTGGTCGGCGGCACGGTGGACAGCCACAGCGCCCCCATCACGGCCGAGAACACGTACACGGACAGAGGCGACAACGGCACCAGCAGAAAGATGGTGATGACCAGAGCCCGCGCCAGGTAGATGAATACCAGGATATTGCGCTTGGGAATGCGCTGGCCCAGGGAGCCGGCGGCGTAGGTGCCAAAGACATTGAACAGGCCGATCAATGCCAGGGCGAAGCTGGCCACCTGCGGCGACAGGCCGTGGTCCTTCAGGTAGCTGGGCATGTGCACGCCGATGAACACCACCTGGAAGCCGCAGACGAAGTAGCCCAGCGTCAGCAGCACGAAGCTCTTGTGGCGCAGGGCCTCGACCACCGCGTCTCCCATGCTCTGCGAACGGTGGGCCGGCGCGCCGCCGTGAAAGCCGGGCTCGCGCAGGCCGAAGGCCAGCGGGATGATCAAGAGCGCCATCGCTGCCAGCACCAGCAAAGCCTGCTGCCAGCCGAAGGACAGGATCAGTTGCCCCTCCAGCGGCACCATCAGAAACTGCCCGAACGAGCCCGCCGCAGCCGCCACGCCCATGGCCCAGGAGCGATTGTCCGCCGAGATCTGCCGCCCCAGCACACCATAGATGATGGCGTACGTGGTGCCCGCCTGGGCCGCGCCGATGACGACGCCCGTGGTCAGCGCGAAGAGCCCCGGCGTGGGCGACAGCGCCATGCCCACCAGGCCGGCGGCGTACAGCAGGGAGCCGCCGATCAGCACCCGGAAGGCGCCGAAGCGGTCGGCCACCATGCCCCCGAAGATGCCGAACAGGCCCCAGGCCAGGTTCTGGATGGCCATGGCCAGGGCGAAGGTCTGGCGCGTCCAGCCCATGTCCTGCGTGATGGGCTGCAGCCACAGGCCGAAGCCATGGCGTATGCCCATGGACAGCGTGACCACGGCGGCGCCGCAGAGGAGGACCTGGGCCATGGAAAGCCGGCGTGCGGGGGAGGCGGGATGGTGCATTGCAGGGAATGTAATCAAAACCCGCGCCGCCTGCCTGGGCGGGTAAAAAGGCGAAAGACTGTTGTTATAACCAGTCCTACAATCCGCCGCCATGGCAGCCAAACCCGCACCCCACACCACCAACGACTACGCAGAAGGCTCGATCCGCGTGCTCAAGGGCCTGGAGCCCGTCAAGCAGCGCCCGGGCATGTACACCCGCACCGACAACCCGCTGCACATCATCCAGGAGGTGCTGGACAACGCCGCCGACGAGGCGCTGGCCGGCTATGGCAAGAAGATCAAGGTTACGTTGCACCTCGACGGCTCGGTGAGCGTGGAGGACGACGGCCGCGGCATCCCCTTCGGCCTGCATCCGGAAGAAAAGGCGCCGGTGGTCGAGCTGGTCTTCACCCGGCTGCACGCCGGCGGCAAGTTCGACAAGGGCAAGGGCGGGGCCTACAGCTTCTCCGGCGGCCTGCACGGCGTGGGCGTGTCGGTGACCAATGCGCTGTCCACGCGCATGGAGGTGTCCACGCACCGCGAGGGCCAGGTCGCACACCTGGTGTTCGCCGGCGGCGACGTGGTCGAGCCGCTGTCGACCCGGCCGCTGGCCGCGGGCGAGCGCAAGCAGGGCACCACCGTGCGTGCCTGGCCGGACGCCAAATACTTCGAATCCAGCCACCTGCCGATGGCAGAGCTCACGCATCTGCTGCGCAGCAAGGCCGTGTTGATGCCCGGCGTCGCCGTCACCCTGTTCAACGAGAAGACGCGCGAGAGCACGAGCTGGCAGTACAAGGGTGGCCTGCGCGACTACCTGGCGCAGACGCTGAACGCCGAACCGGTGATACCGCTGTTCGAGGGCGCCGGGTACGCGGACGCGGGCAGCGACAGCTTCGCCGAAGGCGAGGGCGCGGCCTGGGCCGTGGCCTTCACCGAGGAAGGCGCCAGCGTGCGCGAGAGCTACGTCAACCTGATCCCGACCAGCGCCGGCGGCACGCACGACAGCGGCCTGCGCGACGGGCTGTTCCAGGCAGTCAAGGGCTTCATCGAGCTGCACGGCCTGCTGCCCAAAGGCGTCAAGCTGATGCCCGAGGACGTGTTCGCCCGCGCCAGCTACGTGCTCTCGGCCAAGGTGCTGGACCCGCAGTTCCAGGGCCAGATCAAGGAGCGGCTCAACTCGCGCGACGCCGTGCGGCTGGTCTCCAGCTTCGTGCGCCCGGCGCTGGAGC
>DAMCAL010000071.1:0-13925 GCA_032059585.1 Burkholderiaceae bacterium | reverse complement strand
CCGAATGCTTGCCGCTGTCCAGGCCTTCGCCCGCCGCCTCCACGCCGATCAGGCGCGTGCCGGCATGGGGAATGTAGGGGTGGAAGATGCCCATGGCGTTGCTGCCGCCGCCCACGCAGGCCACGACCACGTCGGGCTGTTCGGCGGCGATGCCTTGGCTGGCGAGCATGGCCGGCATCTGCGCCAGGCATTCCTGGCCGATCACGCTCTGGAAGTCGCGCACCATCATGGGGTAGGGGTGCGGGCCGGCCACCGTGCCGATGATGTAGAACGTGTGGTCGACGTTGGCCACCCAGTCGCGCATGGCCTCGTTCAGCGCGTCCTTGAGCGTCCTGCTGCCGGACTCCACGGGCACCACGGTGGCGCCCAGCAGCTTCATGCGGTAGACGTTGGGGCTTTGGCGCTTCACGTCCTCGGCGCCCATGTAGACCACGCATTCCAGGCCGTAGCGCGCGCAGATGGTGGCCGTTGCCACGCCATGCTGGCCGGCGCCGGTCTCGGCGATGATGCGCGGCTTGCCCATGCGCCGGGCGAGCATCGCCTGGCCAATCACGTTGTTGATCTTGTGCGCGCCAGTGTGGTTCAGGTCCTCGCGCTTCAGATAGATCTGCGCGCCGCCCAGCTCACGGCTGGTGCGCGCGGCGTGGTACACGGGCGAGGGCCGGCCCACGTAGTGCGCCAGCTCGTAGCGGAATTCGGCCTGGAACTCGGGGTCGTTCTGGTAGCGCGCGTAGGCAGTGCGCAGTTCGTCGATGGCGTGGGTCAGCGTCTCGCTGACGAAGCTGCCGCCATAGGGGCCGAAATGGCCCGAGGCATCGGGTTGGGTGTATGCAGACATTTAGGAAGAAGGAACAGGTGCCGCATCGGCCGCGCGCACGGCGGCGACGAAGCGTTGGATCTTGCCGGCGTCCTTGATGCCCTTGCGGGGCTTGCCATCGGGGCCGGTGGCCTCGACGCCGGAGCTGACGTCAACCGCGAGCGAGGGGCAGCGCGCTCGCACCTGCAAGATGCCATCGGTCACGTTTGCAGGCGTGAGTCCACCAGACAAAACGAGGGGACAGCCGACGGCGGGTGGAAGGAGTGACCAATTGAATGCCTTGCCGCCACCGCCATAGCCCTCGACCAGGGCGTCGAGGAGGATGGCGCGGGCGCGGGAGTGTTGTCCGGCGTATTCTACGAGGTCGAATCCCGCCCCCGCCTCGCCCAGTGGAATGCGCGCGGCGCGCAGGAAGGGAATGCGCCCGCCGTCGGTGGCGCGCAGGCACTCTTCGGGTGATTCATCCCCATGAAATTGGGCCACGGCGCCCGCCACGCCTGCGCAGGCAGCTATCACTTCAATAGCAGGGGCATTCACGAACAGCAGCACCGGCGTGACGAAGGGCGGCAGCCGGGCCGCAAGCTCCGCCGCCCGCGATGCGGTCACGGCGCGGGGGCTGGGCGCGTACAGCACGAAGCCCACCGCGTCGGCCCCGGCCGCGACGGCAGCCTCCACGTCCTGCTCGCGCGTCAGGCCGCAGATCTTGATGCGGGTGCGGGCAGGGGCCGGGTACGGGTGGGGAGCGCCCGAACAGGCAGGGGGAGGGTTCATGGCAGCCCATCATAAGCAGCCGTGCGCGTGGGCAGGCCCCATGACGGGTCGTATTGTGGGCCGAGGAAATACAGCCCGTCCGGAGAAAAGGTGGGCGCTGCCGCATCGCGCGAGCGCGCCTGCAGCACCTCGTGCATCCACCGGGGCGGCTTCAGGCCCTGTCCCACGGCGACGATGCAGCCCATGATGTTGCGGATCATGTGGTGCAAAAAGGCGTCGCCCTCGAAATCGAAGCGCCAGTAGCAGGGCGTCACGCCATGCACGGCGGTACCGGGCCCGTCGGCGGCGCCGCGCCGGGTGATGTCGATGCGCCGCAGCGTCTTGACGGGAGACAGCGCCTGGCAACCTGCGGCCCGAAACGAGGTGAAATCGTGCTCGCCCAGCAGATGCTGCACCGCCTCCTGCATGGCCTGCCCGTTCAGCGGCCGAAAGACCCAGCCGACCCGGCCGGCTTCCAAGCTGGGGCGCACGCTGGACTGCAGCAGCACGTACGCATAGCGCCGGCCGATGGCGCTGGCGCGGGCGTGGAAGGTGCCCGGCACGGCGTGGGCCCACTGCACCGCGATGTCGGAAGGCAGGAAGGTGTTGGCGCCGCGCACCCAGGAAAACGGCGCCCGGTCGAGCGCGGTGTCGAAGTGCACCACCTGCATCAGCCCGTGCACGCCGGCGTCCGTGCGCCCGGCGCACAGGGTGCGCACCGGCACGGTGGCAAAGCGCGCCAGCGCCGCCTCCAGCTGGTCCTGCACGGTGCGGCCGTCCGGCTGGCTCTGCCAGCCGTGGTAGGCCTGGCCGTTGTAGCTGACGCCCAGCGCCATGCGCGTGGTGGTGGTCGTCATCGCGGCACGCTCCGGCCGGCGGCGCGGCGGGCGCCGCACACGCACGGCAAACCGGACATCAGGACAGCTTGGTCAGCAGGCGCTGCGCGCGCGTCTTGAGCTCGCCCGAGGACTCGGCGATCACTTCTTCGACCAGGGCGCGTGCGCCTTCGCTGTCGCCGATGGTGTTGAACTCCTCGGCCAGGGCCAGCTTGGTGGCCAGCGGATCGTCGGGCAGGTCGGCATCGGACGCCGCCGCTCCGGCAGCGCTTGCCAGGTCGCTGCGCTGCGTTGCCAGGCTCTGGTCAGGGACGGTGCCCAGGTCAAGCGACAGATCGCCCAGGTCGAACTCGAGCGGCGCCGGGGCCGAGGCGATTTCCGGCAGCGTGGACAGCCCGGCACGGCCCGAATCGTTGAAGTCCAGGCCGGCATCGTCCAGGTCCAGCGGCGAGGGCGCGGTCGGAGGCATGACGGGCTCGGACACCGGAGGCAGTTCCATGGGGGGGCGCGAGGCTTCCCAGGTGCCGCCGGGCAGGTCGAGCTCGTCGAGGTCGAAACTCACGTCCGGGGTCAAGGCGACAGGATGCGAATGCGCGAACGGAGCCTGCGTTTCGGACGGCTCGGGCGTGGCCGGTGCCGGCTCGCTGTCGCGCTCGGCCTGGGCCACGGCCGCGGCCGTGGCGAACGTGCTGGGCGCGGGCGGCGCGGGCGGCGCCTCGTGCAGGTCGAGATCGAAGTCCAGGTCCAGATCCAGGTCGGGCAGCTCGGACTCGGGCGCGGCCGGTGCGCTTGCGTGCGCTGCGGCGGCGGCCAGGCCGCCTGCGGCGGCGGCGGTGGCCACACCGCCGGCTGCGGCCGGGGTGGACTGGTACAGCGCGTTGTCGGGGTCGAGCGCGCGGCCCAGCTCGGACACGCGCGCCCACTCGGGTCCGCGCCCGCCGGTCAGGCGCAGCACGTCGCCCGCCGTGACTTCCAGAGCGCGGCGGTCCTGCCGCTTGGCGTAGATCTCGGACAGCTTGGCCGGGATGGAAACGCGATCGGGGTGGTGGCGCTGGGCTTCCTTGAGGATTTCCTCGGCCTGCAGGTCCCGCCCGTAGGCCAGGTACACGTCGGCTTCGGCCACCGGGTCCACGTCGCCTGCGTCGAGCTGGCTGGGCGAGTACGTCATGGACGAGGAGCCGGTGCTCAGCTCGCTGCTGGCAGTGTCCACGCGCTGGCCGCCACTGGCGCCGAAGAAGGAATCGGGCTGGCCGCGGCTTTCCATGAAGGAGCTGTCCACCACGCCCTGCGCGCGGCGGTTCTGCACCACGCGCCAGCCGCCGTAACCCAGCAGCAACAGCACGATGGCCAGCGCGCCGCCTGCCAGCAGCGGGTCCTCGGTGAGCGAGTCGAAGAAGCTGGGCTCCTCGACATCGGCGGGGGCCATCGGCGCCACAGCGGGAGCGGCGGCGGGTGGCGCGGCCGGCACGGCCGGCTCGGATGCCGCGTCGGCATCGGTGCTGGCCTCGGAAGGGGTGCCCGGTGCCGGCGTGGGGGTGTCGGTCACAGCGCCGCTGGGGGTGGGCGCGCCCTCGGCCGCTGGCGCGTCGGCGCCAACGGTCGCGTCGGTGGCGGCCGGCGTGGTGGCCGCAGGAGCGGCGGGGGTGGTGGCGGCCGCGTCAGGCGTGGCGACACCTGCCGGGGCCGGCACGGCAATGCCGGGCGCTGCGCTCGCGGCGGGCGCCGCGGCCGTGGCGGCGGGTGCGCCCGCGGCTGCGGATGCGCTGTTCAGGCGGTCGAGCTCGGACAGGTTGCGCGACAGCTCGGCCATGCGCGCAGCGTCTTGATTCGCCTGCTTGCCCCGCGCGATCTGCTCGTCGGCCTTGCCGGTGCTCACCGAACCCTTGGACAGGGTCAGCTTGTCGGGGCTCGCGGCCGTGGGCTTGCTCTCCTCGACCTGCGCCTGGACGGTGCCGCTGGCCGAGCGGTCGGCCGCGGCGGTGCCGGCGGCCGGGGCGGCGTCCGCCAGGCGGCGGCGGAACTCGTTGAAATCGCGGCTTTGCGCCACGACCATGCGGCGCGCCTCGGCGGGCGGCGTGGCCTGGGCGTCGGCCGCGGCCGGCATCTGCAGCACCGCGCCTGCACGCAGGCGGTTGACGTTGCCCTGGATGAACGCGTCGGGGTTGGCACGCATCAGGGCGACCAGCATCTGGTCGAGCGACACGCCGGCCGGGCGGTGGGCGGCGGCGATGCGCCCGGCGGTGTCGCCCGCGCGCACGGTGACCTCGCCGGCCGATGCGGCAGCAGCAGGAGCCGCTGCAGGCTCGGCGCGGACCGTGGCCGGAGCCGGAATGCGGGTGCGCGCCGCAGGCGCAGCGCGGGTCGGGGTTTCGGCTGCGGGCAGCGCCGCACGCGGCGCGGGCGCGGCAATCTGGGGGGCGGCCGCCACCGCGACCGGCGGGCGGCGCAGCGACGGGGGGTCGAGCAGCATCGTGTAGTTGCGCACGATGTGCCCGGAGCTCCAGTTCGCATCGATCACCAGGTCGACGAACGGGTCGTTGATGGGGCGCGCGCTGGTCAGGCGCAGCACCATGGTGCCGTCCGGGCGCCGCTGCAGTTGCACTTGCACGCCGTGCGCGGCCGAGGAGTATTCCGCCCCTTGCGCACGGTACACCTCGGGGCTGGCCGGCGCCACGCGCAGCGACTCCGCCTCGGCCGGGGTGATCTGCGGCAGTTCGATTTCCGCGCGCAGGGGCTCGCCCAGGGCCGACTGCACCTTCAGCCGCCCCAGCGCCAAGGCGCTGGCATCGGTGGCGTACAGGCCTGCGGACAAGATGGCCGCGGTGGCCAGGACAGAGAAATTCCAGCGATGCATGTGTGCGACTGATCGAATGGGATGGAGCCGGGATTGGCGGTTATCTGGGGCCATGCCGAAGAGGGCGCCGGCGCTTACAAACATGTCAAAAGCACCATATCAGCAACAGTTTGCACTGACAAGCCGAGCCGCGGCCGCGTCCGGCCGCACCCTTGGCGGGGCGCGGAAAAGCGCTCGGGATGTTGGTGAGGGGCAACGTGGAGTTACTGAATGTATCTTGACGTTGCCCTTGCCATGCGCGTTGCTGCGGACCGGTGTCAGGCGGCCAGCAGGATCCGCAGCATGCGCCGCAGCGGCTCTGCTGCGCCCCACAGAAGCTGGTCACCGATCACGAACGCCGAGACGTATTCCGGCCCCATGTTCAGCTTGCGCACCCGGCCCACGCCGACCTGCAGCTCTCCGGTGATGGCTGCAGGGGTGAGTTCGCGCACGGTGAGCGCGCGTTCGTTGGCAACGAATTTCACCCAGGGGTTGCCCCCGCGGATCAGCGTCTCGATCTCGGCCAGCGGCAGGTCGTGCTTCAGCTTCAAGGTGAGCGCCAGCGAGTGGCAGCGCATGGCGCCGATGCGCACACACAGGCCGTCCACCGGAATCGCCGCCTCGGTGCCCAGAATCTTGTTCACCTCGGCCTGGCCCTTCCACTCTTCCTTGGACTGGCCGTTGTCCAGCTGCGAGTCGATCCAGGGGATCAGGCCGCCGGCCAGGGGCGCGCCGAAGAACTCGGTGGGCACATCCTGGCGGATGGTCTGCGCGACCTTGCGATCGATGTCCAGGATGGCCGAGGCGGGCGTGGCCAGCTCATCGGCGACCGCGCCGTGGATCACGCCCATGCCCTTGAGCAGCTCGCGCATGTGGTTGGCGCCGCCGCCGGACGCCGCCTGGTAGGTCATGGAGCTGACCCACTCGACCACGTCCGCCTTGAACAGCCCGGCCAGCCCCATCAGCAGGATCGAATTGGTGCAGTTGCCGCCGATCCAGTTTCTGCCGCCCGCAGCCAGCCTGGACTTGATCAGGTCCTCGTTGACCGGGTCGAGCACGATGACGGCATCGTCCTCCATGCGCAGCGCGCTGGCGGCGTCGATCCAGTGGCCTTGCCAGCCGCCGGCACGCAGCTTCGGAAACACGTCCTTGGTGTAGTCGCCACCCTGGCAGGTGATGACGATGTCGCACTTGGCGAGTTCGGCGACGTCGTTGGCATCCTTCAGCTGGGTGTGCGTGCGCGCCATCGCCGGGGCCTTGCCGCCGGCGTTGGAGGTGGAGAAGAAGACCGGCTCGATCAGCGCGAAGTCGCCCTCGGCCTGCATGCGGTCCATCAGCACCGAGCCGACCATGCCCCGCCAGCCGACGAGGCCTACCAATTGCTTGCTCATTTCAAACGCCCTTTAACGAAGTAAAAACAGTACGCACGCGACCGGCGGCTGCTTGTCTCGCCCGGCGCGTCTGGGCCGGGTGGGGCGCACGACGTACCGGGACTGGATCAGCCCTTAATGGTCGTGGTTTTGGTGGTGGAGGTTGCGCGCGCCGCCGGGCCCGCACGGTGTGCGCGAGTGCGGCTCGAGACGAACGGGCGGGCGGCGACGGACATGGCGAAGCATTGTAGAAGATGGAGGCGGCGCCCGGCGCCGCCCCCTGGCGGACAACGCGCGGTCAGCGCAGCGCGTTGACCACCGCGTCGCCCATCTGCGCGGTGCCCACGCGCGTCGTGCCTTCGCTGGCAATGTCGGGTGTGCGCAGGCCTTGGGCCAGCACGCTTTGCACGGCCGCTTCGATGCGCTCGGCCGCCTGCGGCTGGTTCAGCGAAAAGCGCAGCATCATCGCGGCCGACAGGATGGTTGCCAGCGGGTTGGCCACGCCCTTGCCGGCGATGTCGGGCGCGCTGCCGTGGCTGGGCTCGTACAGGCCCTGCTTCTTCTCGTTCAGGCTGGCCGAGGGCAGCATGCCGATCGAGCCGGTGAGCATGGACGCCTCATCCGAGAGGATGTCGCCGAACATGTTGCCGGTGACGATCACGTCGAACGCCTTGGGTGCCTTGACCAGCTGCATGGCGGCGTTGTCCACGTACATATGTTCCAGCTGCACGTCGGGGTAGTCCTGGTGCACCTCGGTGACCACGTCCTTCCAGAACTGGAAGGTCTCCAGCACGTTGGCCTTGTCCACGCTGGTGACGCGCTTGGAGCGCTTGCGCGCGGCTTCGAAGGCCACGCGCGCGATCCGCTCGACTTCCGGGCGCGAGTAGCGCATGGTGTCGAAGGCCTCCTCGGCACCGGGAAAGTGCCCGTCGGTGGCCGTGCGGCGCCCGCGCGGCTGGCCGAAGTAGATGTCGCCGGTGAGCTCGCGGATGATCAGGATGTCCAGGCCCGCGACCAGCTCGGGCTTGAGGCTGCTGGCACCCACCAGCTGCTCGTAGCAGATGGCGGGGCGGAAGTTGGCGAACAGGCCCAGGTGCTTGCGCAGGCCCAGGATGGCCTGCTCGGGGCGCAGCGGACGGTCCAGGGTGTCGTACTTCCAGTCGCCCACGGCGCCGAACAGGATGGCGTCGGACTGGCGCGCCAAATTCAGGGTGGACTCGGGTAGCGGGTGGCCGGCGGCCTCGTAGGCCGCGCCGCCCACGGGCGCGGTCTGCATTTCCAGGCCCAGTTGCAGGGCGTCGAGCACCTTGACGGCCTCGGCGATGATTTCTGGGCCGATGCCGTCACCCGGCAGGACTGCGATCTTCATGCTTGTTTACTCTCTGATTGATAGCTGCCCGCGCTTGCCCAGCAAGCGTTTGAGGCTGTTTTTGCTTGAAATGCCTCACGAGGCCATGGTATGCGCCAGCCAGGGCTTGGTGGCCAGGCGCTCGGCCTCGAAGGCGGCGATCTTGTCCTTATGGCGCAGCGTCAGGCCGATGTCGTCGTAGCCGCCCAGCAGGCAGTACTTGCGGAAGGCGTTGACCTCGAACGGGATCTCCTGGCCCTGCGGCTGCACGATGACCTGGCGCTCCAGGTCCACCGTCAGCTCGTAGCCGGGGAAGGCGAAGACCTCGCTGAACAGGCGGTCCACCGTCGCTTCAGGCAGCACGATGGGCAGCAGGCCGTTCTTGAAGCAGTTGTTGAAGAAGATGTCGGCAAAGCTCGGCGCGATGATGGCGCGAAAGCCGTACTGCTCCAGCGCCCAGGGCGCGTGCTCGCGGCTGGAGCCGCAGCCGAAGTTCTTGCGCGCCAGCAGGATGCTGGCGCCGGCGTAGCGCGGCTGGTTTAGCACGAAATCCGGGTTGGGGCGGCGCGCGCTCTCTGGCACGCCCGGCTGGCCGGGCTGGTCCAGGTAGCGCCACTCGTCGAACAGGTTGGGCCCGAAGCCCGTCTTCTTGATCGACTTGAGGAACTGCTTGGGGATGATGGCGTCGGTGTCGACGTTTTCCCGGTCCATCGGCGCGACCAGGCCTTGGTGGATGGTGAATTGCTGCATGGGGTGTGGGTTACTTGGAGACTTCCTGAATCTTCTCGCCGGCCCGCTCGATGCCGCGGCCGGTGGCTTCGCCCGCCTTTTCCAGCCCGCGGCCGGTGGCCTGGCCCGCGCGCTCGACGCCGCGCCCGGCCGTCTGGCCGACGTCGCGCGCGTCCTGCTTGACGGCGTTCCACGTGTTGCAGCCGGCAAGGGCGGCGGCGACGCTGCAGCCCAGCAGCACGGTGTTCAGACGCTTCATGGTGGTTCTCCGGTGGTTGGGTGGAGGGGAGGGGTGAAAAAGCGGGTGCGCGGCCAGCGTCGGCTTCAGGCGAACTGGCGGATGTCCACGAAGTGTCCGTGGACGGCGGCTGCGGCGGCCATGGCCGGGCTGACCAGGTGCGTGCGCCCGCCCGCGCCCTGGCGGCCCTCGAAGTTGCGGTTCGAGGTGGATGCGCAGCGCTCGCCCGGCTCCAGCCGGTCGGCGTTCATCGCCAGGCACATCGAGCAGCCGGGCTCGCGCCATTCGAAGCCGGCGGCCTTGAAGACCTCGTGCAGGCCTTCGCGCTCGGCCTGCTCCTTCACCAGGCCCGAGCCGGGAACAACCATGGCCTGCTTCACGTTGCCCGCCACCTTCCGGCCGAGCTTCTTTACCACGGCGGCGGCTTCGCGCATGTCCTCGATGCGGCTGTTGGTGCACGAACCGATAAAGACCTTGTCCACGAAGATGTCCTGGATCGGCTTACCGGGCTGCAGGTTCATGTAGGTCAGCGCGCGCTCCATCGCGCCGCGGCGGGTGGCGTCCTTTTCCTTGTCGGGGTCGGGCACGCGCGCGTCCACGCCCAGCACCATCTCCGGGCTGGTGCCCCAGGTGACCTGCGGCACGATGTCGGAGGCCCGCAGTTCGACCACGGCGTCGAACTTTGCGTCCGGGTCGGAGTGCAGCGTCTTCCAGTACTGCACCGCCTGGTCCCATTCGACGCCGGTGGGCGCCAGCGGACGGCCGCGCAGGTACTCGATGGTCTTGTCGTCCACGGCCACCAGGCCCGCTCGCGCACCGACCTCGATGGCCATGTTGCACACCGTCATGCGCCCTTCCATCGACAGATCGCGGATCGCCTGGCCGGCGAACTCGATGGTGTAGCCAGTGCCGCCGGCGGTGCCGATCTTGCCGATGATGGCCAGCACGATGTCCTTGGCGGTGATGCCCGGCGCGGCGCGGCCTTCCACCTTGACCAGCATGTTCTTGGCCTTCTTGGCCAGCAGCGTCTGCGTGGCCATCACGTGCTCGACCTCGCTGGTGCCGATGCCGTGCGCCAGCGCGCCGAAGGCGCCGTGCGTGCTGGTGTGGCTGTCGCCGCAGACCACCGTCATGCCCGGCAGCGTGGCGCCGTTCTCCGGGCCGATCACGTGCACGATGCCCTGGCGGCGGTGCATGAAGGGGAAGAACGCCGCCGCACCGTGCTCGGCGATGTTCTTGTCCAGCGTCACGATCTGCTCGCGGCTGATCGGGTCGGCGATGCCGTCGTAGCCCAGCTCCCAGCCGGTGGTGGGGGTGTTGTGGTCGGCAGTGGCGACGATGGAGCTGGTGCGCCAGACCTTGCGGCCTGCCTCGCGCAGGCCCTCGAAGGCCTGCGGGCTGGTGACTTCGTGCACCAGGTGGCGGTCGATGTAGAGCACGGCGGTGCCGTCCTCCTCGGTGTGGACGACGTGTTCGTCGAAGATCTTGTCGTACAGGGTGCGTCCCATGGCGTTCTCGTTGGCTGTCGTGGGTGAAGGGTGACTGAACAAAGGAAATTCTAGGTTTCGCGGGGCTCGGGGACCACCGGGGCCAGGTGCTCGGCCAGCAGCCGGGCGGTGACGGGCAGGGCGGCAAAGTCGCGCGCCACCAGCAGCAGCTCGCGCCGCGCCCAGGGCTCATCCAGTGGCACCGCCGCCAGTCGCCCGGTGCCCTGCAACAGGGCAAAGGCGCGCGAAGGCAGCAGGCCTGCGCCCAGGCCGTTGTCGATCATGCGGCACATGGCGTCCAGCCCGGTGACCTGGATGCGCTGGCGCAGCGGCCGGCCGGCCTGCGCGGCAGCGGCGCGCATCGCCAGGCTGATGGAGCTGCCCGCGTGCAGGCCGACGATGTCGCAGTCGAGCACTTCCTCGAAGCGCACCGACGCCCGGCCGCACAGGGCGTGCGCCTGCGGCACCACCAGCACCAGCTCGTCGCTGCGGTACGCGCGGCTTTGCAGGCCATGCTCGGCCGTGCTGGCGGCGAAGTGGCACAGCCCCAGGTCGGCTGCGCCCTCGCTGACCGCGTGCAGCACCTCGGGGCTCAGGCGCTCCTGCAGGTCGATCTTGATCTGGCTGTGCAGCCGCGCAAAGGCGCCCAGGTCCTCGGGGAGGAACTGCACGATGGCGGAGATGTTGGCGTGCATGCGCACGTGCCCGCGCACGCCCTGGGCGTATTCCGACAGCTCGCCCTGCATGCGCTCCAGCCCGAACAGCACGTTGCGCGCATGGTGCAGCAGGCTCTCACCGGCGGGTGTGAGCGTGACACCACGGCTGTGGCGGTACAAAAGCGGCGCGTCCACGGCGGCTTCCAGGTCCGACAGCCGCTTGCTCACGGCCGACGCGGCGATGAACTCCTGCTGCGCTGCGCGGCCGATGCTGCCCAGCTCGCACACGGCAACGAACAGTTGCAGCGAGGTCAGGTCAATGCGGCGGGCAAAGCTGCGTTCGGACTTCATGGCGGGGCGGCAGGGCAGGCGTGTATTCTCAAATGACGAAGGTGAACCCATTGTCATGCAACAAAAAGGACTTTGCCATCGCAAGCGGAGATGGGCGGCCTGCCCAACGGGGCGGGCGCCCGGCCGTGCATCGGACTGGATCGGGGAGCAGCGCCTGCGAAGGCCGTGTGCGGAAATATGTGTGAAAAAGGCCTTTAAACCTTATGGATAAAGCGCTGACAGCTATTAAAAGAGTAGCGATGGGGCGGCGCATCGGCGGCGACGTGGCGGACTCGGCCTGGCCGGCCCGGCGCAAGCACCCCGCGCGCCATGGCCGCATGCCCATAGTCCGCGGCCACAGCCACAGCCAGTGCCAGTGCCAGTGCCAGTGCCGGTGCCGGTGCCGGTGCCGGTGCCAGTGCCAGTGCCAGTGCCGGCGCGCGCGTGTCAGCGGGCAGCGACGCCCTCGCGGGTGGGCTGGGGCGTCGCGGCTAGCGCCTCGGCTTCACGCACCAGCCGCAGGCCCACCAGCGGGTAGCGCGTCTGCGGCGTGTTCCAGTTGCGGTACGCGCAGCGCGCGTAGAGCGGCCACGTGTGCCAGGAGCCGCCCCGGCGCACGCGCACGCTGCCGCTGGCCGGACCGGCCGGGTCCACGGCGGGCGAATGGGCGTAGTAGCCCTCGCCGTACCAGTCGGCGGTCCATTCCCAGGCGTTGCCCAGCATGTCGTACAGGCCGAAGGCGTTGGGCGCGAAGCGGCCCACCGGGGCGGTGAAGGCAAACCCATCGCTGCCGGCCAGCGCATGCGCGCGCCAGTGCGGCCAGTGCGCGGCGCTGTCCTGGTCGAAGGTGTTGGCGGCGCCCAGCAGCCCGGCCGGGTCGTCGCCGTGCGGGTGGCGGGTCTCGGTGCCGGCGCGGCAGGCGTATTCCCATTCGGCCTCGGTCGGCAGGCGGTAGCGCACGCCCTCGCGCGCGCTCAGCCAGGCGGCGAGGGCCTGCGCATCGTTCCAGGTCACGTTGACCACCGGGTGGTCGCCCCCTTGCGCAAACCCGGGGTTGCGCCAGGAGTAGCTCGGCGCGCGGCCCTCGAACGCATCGCCGCGCGCGCTGGTGCCCGGGTCGTACGCCGGGTTGAAGCCGTAGCCGCCGGTGCCGTCAGCATCCGCCTCGGCCACATGGCCGGACTGCTCGACGAAGCGGCGGAACTGGCCCACGGTCACCTCGTGCCGGCCCAGCCAGAAGGCGCGGGTGATGCGCACCCGGTGGCGCGGCGCCTCGTCGGCCAGGGCGGTGAAGCGGGCGCGCTCCAGGGCGGGGTAATCGCGCGCCAGGGTGTCGGGGCGCTCGTCGCTGCCCATCCAGAAGCTGCCTGCCGGAATCAGCACGAACTGCATGCCCAGGGTGTTGGTGAGCAGGGGCGGCGACGGCGGTGGCGCTGCGCAGGCCGTGAGCAGCAGCGCCAGCGCGCCAGTTGCCATGCGCGTGGCGGGCACGGGGGCAGGGCGGATGGGCGGGGGCAGAGGCATGGCGCCTTCCGAAAAGGGCAGCAGGGCCGGCCAGCGTAGCGGCGGCGCGCCGGTGCGGCAACGGGGCCGGCCCGGGGCAGGACGGCCTTGCCCTGGCAGCGTTGTCAGCGGCCCCCGCCCGGGCGTTCGAAGGCGTGAAAGAACACCCAGGCCGCGCAGAAGTACACCAGCGGGTAGCCCAGCACCCAGCCGGCCAGCGCCAGCCAGGCGGCCGTGCGATCGGCGGCCACGACCACGGCATGCGCCAGGGCCAGCGCCAGGCCGGCGCTGTAGCCCAGCAGCGTCAGGTAGGCCGCGGCCGCCGCTGCGCCCCGCAGCGCGCGCCGCCCTTGCGCCAGCCGCAGGCTGCCGCACGCCATCTGCCGCGGAATGCCAACCAGGCGCCGCAGCGCCAGGGCGAACACCAGGGGCAACAGCAGGAACACCAGGAACATAGGACGGGATCGGGAGAAAGAAAAAAGCCCCGCGCCAGGTTTGGCTGGCTGCGGGGCTGGCAGGGCAGGGCGGGTGCGCCGCCTCAGCTGAAGAAGCTCTTGAGCTTGTCGGTCCAGCTGTCGGTGGAGGGCGAGTGCTTGGCGCCGCCTTTTTTCAGCGACTCGTCGAACTCCTTGAGAATCTTGCGCTGGTACTCGGTCAGCTTCACCGGCGTCTCGACCACGATGTGGCAGTACAGGTCGCCGGGGTAGGACGAGCGCACCCCCTTGATGCCCTTGCCGCGCAGGCGGAACTGCTTGCCGGCCTGCGTGCCCTCGGGGATGTCGATGGCGGCCTTGCCCTGCAGCGTCGGCACCTCGATCTCGCCCCCTAAGGCGGCGGTGGTGAAGCTGACCGGCACCTCGCAGTGCAGGTCGTCCCCCTCCCGCTCGAAGATGTCGTGCTTGCGGATGCGGATCTCGATGTACAGGTCGCCCGGCGGCCCGCCATTGGTGCCGGGCTCGCCGTTGCCCGTGCTGCGGATGCGCATGCCGTCGTCGATGCCGGCGGGAATCTTCACCTCCAGCGTCTTT
>DAMCAL010000070.1:0-14048 GCA_032059585.1 Burkholderiaceae bacterium | reverse complement strand
AGGCGCTGCGCAAGTTGAAGCACCCCAGCCGCAGCGACAAGCTGCGCAGCTTCATCGACTCGCTGTAAGCACGGCGCGGCGCGGCGCCCGCGCTCGCCCGCCCGAAACGCCCCGGCCCCGGCCCCGGCCGGGGCGATTTTCGTGCTGCAGCGGCACGGCACCAGGCGCCGAAGATGCCGCGTGTTTTCCAGCGTCAACGCCAAGGCACAGGCCGTTATCGAGCTACGAAACTTGTAGCATGGCTTTTTCCGCGCTATATTGCTATCGTTTTTTCGCCGGTGCTGCGGCGCGCCCGTTTCGGGCCCGTCCGCAGGCCGTTGTTCCACCCCCGCGCCAGGAGAAGCGTTCATGAGCTCCAAGGAAAACGCCGCCGTCAACCAGCTCTTCGAGCGGCTGGAATGCCGCTACGCCATGCGCGTGCTGTGGGCACTGCGCGATGGTCACCCGCAGACCTTCCGGCTGCTGCAGGACAGCGTCGGCGGCATCACGCCCAACACCCTCAACACCCGCATCAAGGAGTTGCGCGAGGCCGGCCTGCTGGACCACGGCAGCGACGGCTACACCGTCACCCCCGTGGGCCAGGACCTGCTCAAGCGACTGTCCGACGTGCAGGCATTCGCCACCCGCTGGTCGGCAGCGCGCACCCGGAAGGCTTGACCCCAGGGCGGCGCCCCCATCCGGCGG
Source organism: Burkholderiaceae bacterium (assembly GCA_032059585.1). Taxonomy (GTDB): domain Bacteria; phylum Pseudomonadota; class Gammaproteobacteria; order Burkholderiales; family Burkholderiaceae_C; genus Melaminivora. The sequence continues at coordinate 13,364 of DAMCAL010000070.1, read as the reverse complement.
GCAAGCGCCTTTATCGATATTTTTCGGCTTCAGGGCTTGCCCAGCAAGCGCTGACAGCTCTTTTTTTGATAGTGAACAAGGACATTCCATGGCAACCACCACGGCTTCCGGCCTGGAGTACGAAGACACGCAAATGGGCGAAGGCGCCGAGGCGCGCGCCGGGCAATCGGTGCGCGTGCACTACACCGGCTGGCTCTGGCAGGACGGGCAGCAGGGCGCCAAGTTCGACTCCAGCCGCGACCGGGGCGATCCGTTCGAGTTTCCGCTGGGCGCGGGCATGGTCATCAAGGGCTGGGACGAGGGTGTGCAAGGCATGAAGGTGGGCGGGCGCCGCACGCTGATCATTCCCGCGGCGCTGGGCTATGGAGCGCGCGGCGCCGGGGGCGTCATTCCGCCCAACGCCACGCTGAAGTTCGACGTGGAACTGCTGGACGTGGGCGGCTGACAGGCGCCGGCGCGGCGGGTCCGGTCTGCGGCGCTCGGGGCCGTGGCAAAACGAAAAGGCGGCCTCGAGGCCGCCTTTTTCGTTGCCTGCCCGCTTCCCCGGGTGGCAGCGCACTCAGTCGAACAGGGCCTGCGCCAGGCGCTGGTAGTTCGCGTCGCCCACGGCGCTCTGGATCTTCGGCGCCAGCTCAGCCAGCTGCTCGTAGCCCGTCGTGCCCTCCACCGCCAGGTTGAGACGAAAGCCCCGCAGTCCCATCGCGGCGGTGAGTTCGATGGCGATGGGATAGGCGGCCTGGTAGCGTTCCATGGCCGAGCGCCCCGAGCCTTGCGCGGCGGGCCCCTCGCCGGCAGGAACGCCCGCCTCTTTGGCCGCGGCGGCGCCTGGCGCGGGCGACGCGCCGTTCGCGGCCTCCAGCAGCCCATGCGCGACCATCGCCTCGACGTCGTCCATCGTGATGCCCATGGCCGCGGTGGCGGTGAGCACATCGTGCACCGTGCGTTTTCCGTCGAACAGGATGAACGCAGAGCGCTGGCGGGGTGCCAAGTGGGCCCCGGCACCATGGCGCTCGCGCAGTGCCTGCTGGCCTGCCTGCGTCTTCAAGAAAATCATCGGCTCTCTCCTGCGTGGGTTCCCGGGTGCCCGAACTTCGCACAGATGTGAGCAGTTGTGAATGGGGCGCAACCCCGTAACCGTGGCACGCGAATGGGAGGCCCGCCTTGCTCCTTCGCCGTCCTACAGCCCGTCCGGCACCACCCGCTGTGCCCGTCCCGGGCGCGTGGCCAGGCTCACGAGCCAGGCCACCACCAGCCCCGTCGGCACTCCGAACACGCCGGCCGAGATCGGCTGGATGCCCAGCCACAGCTGGTCCACCAGCAGCCCGGACGGGACGTGCTCGCGCACCGCGTCGACGTGCGACAGCAGGTAGTACAGCGTGAGCAGCAGGCCGGACAGCATCCCGGCGACGGCCCCGGCGCGCGTCGTGCCGCGCCAGAAGATGCCCAGCACCATGGCCGGCACGAACGCGGACGCGGCGATGGAGAACGACGCCGACACCATGGGCAGGATCTCGGCAGGCTTCAGGGAGGCCACGAAGGCCGCCGACAGGGCGACGCTGAGCAGCGTGAACTTGGTCAGGATCACCCGCTGCTCGGGCGAGGCGCGCCGGCGCGTCTCCTGGAAGTACAGGTCGCGCACCAGCGCATTGCTGATGGTCAGCAGCAGCCCGTCGGCGGTGGACAGCGCCGCGGCCAGCCCGCCTGCCGCGACCAGGCCCGACACCACGTATGGCAGCCCGCCGATCTCCGGCGTCGCCAGCACGATCAAGTCGGCGCCGAACCGGATTTCGCCGAATTGCACGATGCCGTCGCCGTTGACGTCCTCCACCGACACCAGCGCCGCGTCCACGCGCGACCACTGCGCCAGCCAGTTGGGCAGCTCGCCGAACGGGCTGCCCACCAGGTTGTTCATGACCTCGAACTTCACCAGCGCGGCCAGCGCCGGCACGCTCAGGTACAGCAGCGCGATGAACACCAGCGACCAGGCCACCGACGAGCGCGCACCGGCCACCGACGGCGCGGTGTAGTAGCGTGTGAGCAGGTGCGGCAGCCCGGCGGTGCCGACCATCAGGCAGAACATGAGCGCGAGAAAGTTCCGCCTGGCATGGTCGAAGGTCTGCTGGTCCTCCACCGATCCGCGCGGGTTGCCGGCGAATGCCTGGCTGTGCCGCGGCAGCCCGCCCAACAGGCGGGCACGTTCCTCGTTGGCGTGCATCTCGCGCGTCCAGCGCTCGCGCGCGGCGGCTTCGTCGCGCGGCATGGCGGCCAGTTCGCGGCTGGCCGCGACGATCAGGCCAACGTCGGCGTTGTGCGCGCGCAGCCGCTGGATGCGCTCGCTGATGGCCTGGCGCTCGCGCGCCAGCGCGGCCGGCACATCCGCCAGCCGCTCCTCGAACTCGCGCCCGCGCTGCAGGTAGGCGGCGACCACCTCGTGCTCGGCACTGTCCTCCAGCAGGCGCTCCTCCAGCGCGGCGATCTTGCCGATCTGCGTGCCCGCGACGAACGGTGCTGCCGGGTTGCCGAGCTGCTTGTAGGCGAGCCAGGACACCGGAATCAGGAACGCCAGCAGGATCACCACGTACTGCGCCACCTGCGTCCAGGTGATGGCCCGCATGCCCCCCAGGAACGAGCACAGCAGCACCCCGCCCAGACCCAGCATGATGCCGATCTCGAACTGCACGCCGGTCAGGCGCGAGGCGATCAGGCCCACGGCATAGATCTGCGCCACCACGTAGGTGAACGAGCACAGCACCGCCGACAGCGCCGCGATGATGCGGGGCCAGCGCCCGCCGAAACGCACCTGGAAGAAGTCCGGCACGGTGTACAGGTTCATCGCCCGCAGGTGCGGCGCGATCAGCATCGCCACCAGGCAGAAGCCTCCCGTCCAGCCCAGCACATAGGCCAGGCCGCCCACCTGCTCGCTGGTGCCGGAAAAACCCTGCAGGTACAGCGCCCCCGACAGGCTGACGAAGGACGCGGCGCTCATCCAGTCGGCCGCGGCCGCCATGCCGTTGTAGACCGGCGGAATGCGCCGGCCGGCGACGTAGTACTCGTCCGGATCGGTGGTGCGGCCGTACACGCCGATGGCGGCGTACGCCATGACGGTGAGAAACAGGAAGATCGGCCCGATCCACTGGCGCGACAGGCCTTTCTGTTCGGCCCAGGCCATGGCCGCGATGAAGGCCAGCAGCCCGACGACGTACAGCGCCAGGCCCCGGTTCAGGCGCTGCAGATACGAGCGCCGCGGCGGCCGGTCAGGCATCGCCCTGCGGGTCGCCGCGCGCCGCCGCGGCGGCGGCGGCCGCCTGCGCGTCCTGGCGCTCGAACCGGTTCATCGCCAGGCAGTAGATCCAGACGATGGCGATGAAGATCAGCACTGCCCCCTGCGAAGCGAGCCAGTAGCTGAACGACCAGCCCGCCACGTCGAAGTGCAGCGCACGCGCGAAGTAGCTGGCGACGAACGACACCAGTGCCCACACCGCCAGCAGTCCCGCCTTGAGCCACAGGTGGCGCACGTCGTGCAGGTCGGGCGCGAACAGCGCCTCGCCATGCTCGGGCTCCGAGGTCATGGTGCGGCGGTGGGACATGACGCGGCGGCGAAGGGCCTGGACTAGCGCGCGAGCTGCTGCCAGGTGGCGATCACGCTGTCCGGGTTCAGCGAGATGGAGGAGATGCCCTCGTCGGCCAGCCACTGCGCGAAGTCGGGGTGGTCGCTCGGCCCCTGGCCGCAGATGCCGACGTACTTGCCCTGCTTGCGGCAGGCGCCGATGGCTTGCCTGAGCAGCGCCAGCACCGCCGGGTCGCGCTCGTCGAAATCCTGCGCCAGCAACTCCAGGCCGGAGTCGCGGTCCAGGCCCAGGGTGAGCTGGGTCAGGTCGTTGGAGCCGACCGAGAAGCCGTCGAAGAACGCCAGGAACTCGTCGGCCAGCACGGCATTGCTGGGCACTTCGCACATCATGATCAGCTTCAGGCCGTTTTCGCCACGCTTCAGGCCGTGCTGGGCCAGCAGTTGCGTCACGCGCTCGGCCTGCTTGAGGGTGCGCACGAACGGCACCATGATCTGCACGTTGGTCAGGCCCATGTCGCCGCGCACGCGCTTGAGCGCCTCGCACTCCATGGCAAAGGCCTCGCCGAAGGCCTCGCTGATGTAGCGCGCAGCGCCGCGAAAGCCCAGCATGGGGTTTTCCTCCTCGGGCTCGTAGCGGCTGCCGCCGATCAGCTTGCGGTACTCGTTGCTCTTGAAGTCCGACAGCCGCACGATGACCGGCTTGGGCCAGAACGCCGCGGCGATGGTCGCCACGCCCTCGGCCACCTTGTCGACGTAGAAAGCGCGCGGACCGGCGTGGCCGCGGGCCACGCTCTCCACGGCCTTCTTCAGGTCGCCGTCCACGTTCGGGTAGTCCAGGATGGCCTTGGGGTGCACGCCGATGTTGTTGTTGATGATGAACTCCAGTCGCGCCAGTCCCACCCCTTCGTTGGGCAGCTGGGCGAAGTCGAAGGCCAGCTGCGGGTTGCCCACGTTCATCATGATCTTGGTGGCGATGGCCGGCATCTCGCCGCGCTGCACCTCGGTGACTTCGGTCTCCAGCAGGCCGTCATAGATGTGGCCGGTGTCGCCCTCGGCGCAGCTCACCGTGACCAGCGTGCCGTCCTTCAAGGTGCTGGTGGCGTTGCCGCAACCCACGACGGCCGGGATGCCCAGCTCGCGCGCGATGATGGCCGCGTGGCAGGTGCGCCCGCCGCGGTTGGTGACGATGGCCGAGGCGCGCTTCATGACCGGCTCCCAGTTCGGGTCGGTCATGTCGGTGACCAGCACGTCGCCGGGCTGCACCTTGTCCATCTCGGCGATGTCGGACACCAGCCGCACCGGGCCGGTGCCGATCTTCTGGCCGATGGCGCGGCCCTCGGTCAGCACGGTGCCCGTGCCCTTGAGCTTGAAGCGCTGCTCGGCCTGGCCCTTGGCCTGGCTCTTCACCGTCTCGGGGCGGGCCTGCAGGATGTAGAGCAGGCCGTCCGTGCCGTCCTTGCCCCACTCGATGTCCATGGGGCGGCCGTAGTGCTGCTCGATGATGAGGGCGTAGCGCGCCAGCTGCTCGACCTCGTCGTCGGTCAGGCTGTAGCGGTTGCGCTGCTCGGTGGCGACGTCCGTGGTCTTGACCAGCCTGCCCGATGCGGCCTTCTCCTCGGCCGAGGCGAAGACCATCTGGATCAGCTTGCTGCCCAGGTTGCGGCGGATCACCGCCTTGTTGCCGGCCTGCAACATGGGCTTGTGCACGTAGAACTCGTCGGGGTTGACGGCGCCCTGCACCACCGTCTCGCCCAGGCCGTAGCTGCTGGTGATGAACACCACGTCCTCGAAGCCGCTCTCGGTGTCGATGGTGAACATGACGCCCGCCGCACCCTGGTCGGAGCGCACCATGCGCTGCACGCCCGCCGACAGCGCCACCACGTCGTGCGCGAAGCCCTTGTGCACGCGGTAGCTGATCGCCCGGTCGTTGTAGAGGCTGGCGAAGACCTCCTTCATCTTGTGCAGCACGTCGTCGGCGCCAACGACGTTCAGAAAGGTCTCCTGCTGGCCGGCGAACGAAGCGTCGGGCAGGTCTTCGGCCGTGGCCGAAGAACGCACGGCAAAGCAGGCCTGGTCGTTGCCGTCGCACAGCGTGGCAAAGGCGCCGCGCACGGCGGCCTCCAGGTCAGCGGGAAAGGGCTGGGCCTCGACCCAGCCGCGGATCTCGCTGCCCGCCTGCGCCAGGGCGCGCACGTCGTCGGTGTCCAGCGTCGCCAGGCGCTGGCTGATGCGCTCGGCCAGGCCCTCGTGCTTCAGGAATTCGCGGAAGGCATGGGCCGTGGTCGCGAAGCCCGTGGGCACGCGCACGCCCTCGGGCAGCTGGGAGATCATCTCGCCGAGCGAGGCGTTCTTGCCGCCCACGACCTCGACGTCGTCCATCCTCAGGTTTTCAAACGGTACGACCAGGGCGGTCGCCTCAAAGCGTGCAGACATGGGAATGCTCCAGAAGTTGAAACCGGGTCTGCGCCTGCCAGGGCGGAGCGGTCTGGGTCTGGCAGGTGTGCGCCCATGCAGCGGCCGCGGCTTAGGTGTTGTGGTTGTGGGCCGGCGCGGTGCATGGGGACTTGGGAATAATGCGCGCCATTGTAGTGGTGGCCCCCGCGCCCGTGCAGGGGCCGCCACCCTCCCCCGACTCTCCGCTTTACCGCCCCCGCCCAAGCCATGCAGCTTCCCCACACGCGCACCGTGTTCTATGTATCCGACGGCACCGGCATCACCGCCGAGACCTTCGGCAACGCCATCCTGGCGCAGTTCGACATGCGCCCGCGCCACGTGCGCCTGCCCTTCACCGACACCGAGGACAAGGCCTACCAGGTGGTGCGTCAGATCAACCACACGGCCGAGCTGGAGGGCACCAAGCCCATCGTCTTCACCACCCTGGTGAACATGAGCGTGCTCAAGATCATCGAGGAAGGCTGCAAGGGCATGCTGCTGGACATGTTCGGCACCTTCATCCGCCCGCTGGAGGCGGAGCTGGGCATCAAGTCGATGCACCGCGTGGGCCGCTTCTCGGACATCAGCGCGTCCAAGGAATACAGCGACCGCATCGAAGCCATCAACTTCAGCCTGGACCACGACGACGGCCAGAGCCACCGCGACCTGACCGGCGCCGACGTCATCCTGGTGGGGGTGTCGCGCAGCGGCAAGACCCCGACCAGCCTGTACCTGGCGATGCAGCACGGCCTGAAGGTGGCCAACTACCCGCTCATTCCCGAGGACTTCGAGCGCCGCCAGTTGCCTCCGGCGCTGGTGCCGCACCGCAAGAAAATCTTCGGGCTGACCATTGATCCGCAGCGCCTGTCGCAGATCCGCAACGAGCGGCGGCCTGGCTCCAAGTACGCCGACCTGACGAACTGCCGCTACGAAATCTCCGAGGCCGAGGCCATGATGCGCCGCTCGGGCATCCGGTGGCTGTCCACCACCACCAAAAGCATCGAAGAGATCGCCACCACGATCCTGCAGGAGCTGCAGCCCGGGCGGCTGCAGTACTGACGGCTTGCTACTCTATTAATAGCTGTTGGCGCTTGCCCATCAAGCGCTAGATGCCGATTTGGCTTCAAACACCCCGGCGCCGCCGCGCCTGCGCCCCAGCGCCAGCACGGCGCTCCAGCCGACCAGCGCCAGCAGCGCCAGCCAGGCCAGCTGCGGCAGCACTGCCTCGACGGGCGCGCCGGCCTGGTTCAGCCGCAGCGACGCCTCGATGCCCGCCGTGCTGGGCGACAGCCAGCGCAGCCATTGCAGCGCCTGCGGCAGCGCCTCGGTCGGCCAGGTGAAGCCGCCCAGGAAGGCCAGCGGGATGGAGGTGAACATGGCCACCTGCAGCGCCCGCTCGCGCTCGGCCAGCCACCAGCCCAGCAGACAGGCCAGGCCGGCCACCGCGGGCGTGAACACCGCCAGCAGCGCCAGCGCGCCCAGCGGATTGCCGCCGCGCGGGTAGTCCTGCCAGACGAAGATCCAGCCGAAGTAAAACAGCCCCGCCAGCCAGCCCGGCGTGCACAGCGCCAGCAGGCGCGCCAGCCAGGTGCGCGCATCAGCCTGCGCCACGCCCTGCTCGCGCCAGCTGCCCACCAGCAGCGCCCCGCCCATCAGCAGCGTCTGCTGCAGGATCAAGATGGCCACGGCCGCCACGACGAAGCTGCCATAGCCCTCGGTCGGGTTGAACAGCGCCACCGATTGCAGGCTGACCGGCGCGCGGCTGGCCGCCGCCTGGGCGCCGCTTTGCCCGCCCGCCTGCAGGCGCTTGAACTCCACCCCGGCCGAGACCGTGCCAAAGGCCTCGGCAAAGCCGTACTGCACCTGCTTGGCCGCCAGCGGATAGGCGCCGTTGGCATACACCGGCACCACGACCTGGGCCGCGCGCAGCACGTCGCGCTTGAAATCCGGGGCGATCAGCGCGTAGCCCTGCACGTCGCCCGCCAGCAGTGCCTGGCGCGCCTCGCCCTCGTCGCCCGTGACCAGCACGGGCGCGATGCGCGGGCTGGCCTGGGCAAAGCGCAGCATCTGCCGCGACAGGCTGGAGGCGTCCTGCACCACCACGGCCACCGGCACCCGCTGCGCCACCTGCGGCGCATAGAACCAGGGATAGAAAAAGCCGTAGAGCACCGGCGCGCCCAGCAGCAGCAGGGCAGCGCCCTGGTCGCGCAGCAGCTGCGCCAGCGCGGCCAGCCACAGGCGCACGAAGCCTTCCTCGCGTGCAGGCGCAGCCATCACTAGCGGGCCCCCCAACGCTGCGGCAGCCGCCGCGCGCGCGCCAAGCCGGCGCTGGCCAGCGCCAGCAGCACCAGGGTAGCCAGCAGCAGGCCGGCCACCACGGGCAGGCTCTGCGCTACGGGCGCGCCCATCTGCCACTGCTGCAGCTGCAGGCGCGCGTAGTGGGTGTAGGGCATCGCCTCGGCCCAGGTGCGCGCCCCGCCGCTCATGGCCAGCAGCGGAAAGCCCACGCCGCTGAACGCAAAGGCCGGCGCCGACAGCAAACCCGCCCCCGACATCGCCTTGCGCAGCGACAGCGTGAGGCCCGCCAGGGCCGCGCCGGCCGCCAGGCTCACCGCTATCAGCGCCGCCAGCGCGCAGGCGATCCAGGCCAGGGACCCCGCCACCGCCCAGCCGCGCAGCTGCGACAGGTAGACCAGGCCCGCCAGCGCGCTGCCCCACAGCAGCACCAGCGGAATGGCCAGCTTGCCCAGCAGCGCCGCCAGCACGCCCCCTGCCTGATCAGCGCCCGCCAGCCACTGGCCCAGCGTGCGGTCGCGCAGCTCGCGCCCCACCGACCAGGCCCCCGCCGTCATCGCCAGGATGTGCAGCAGCGCCGGCACCAGCGTGGTCGCCAGGAACTGCTCGTAGTTGGTGGACACGTTGAACAGCGCCACCAGCTGCGTGCGGATGGGCTCAATGCGCACCTGCACAACCTGCCCCGGCGTGCCGCGCTTGGCGGCGGCCTGCATTTCGACGCCGGCCGACAGCGTACCCACGACCTGGCGCACGTCGCGCTGCACCAGGCTGGACGCGGTGGCCAGCTGGGCGTTGTGCAAGAGCGTGACGGTGGCGCTGCCGCCGTGCTTCACGTCCCGCGTGAAGCCGGGCGGGATGTGCACCACGCCATAGACCTGCATGCGCTGCAGCAGCGCCTGGGCCTCGCCGCGGTTCAGCGCCTCGGCCTGCACGCGCAGACCGGGCGTGGCATCCAGCATGCGCACCAGCTGGCGCGCCAGGGGCGAGCCGCTGTCCTCGTTCCACACCGCAATGGGCAGGCGCAGCGGCTGGCCGGCAGAAAAAATCCAGCACATCAGCGCGATGGCCAGCAGCGGCACCCAGCTGACCATGGCCCAGTCGCGCGGGCGGGCGCGCAGCAATCGCCATTCGCGCCGCAGGCTGGCCGCAAAGGCAGCGCTCACGCGCCGCCCTCGACCACCACGCTCATGCCCGGTCGGGCGCCCTCGATGGGCGCCGTGGGCCGCGCGCGCACTTCAAAAGTGCGGGCATCGAAGCCCTGGCTGCCGCGCGTGGTGCGCCAAGTGGCGAAGTCGGGCAGCACGCCCTGCCAGTACACCTCGAACTCGGCCGTTCGCCCTTGCAGCGCCGGCAGGCGGCCGGTGAAGCGCGCCCCCTGGGCAAACCGCGCCAGCTGGTCCTCGCGCACGTTCAGCACCAGCCACTGGTCCGCCAGATCGACCACGGTGACCACGGCCACGCCCTGGGGCGAGAGCTCGCCCTCACGCGCCAGCACCTTGGCCACCTCGCCGGCCACGGGGCTGCGCAGCTGCGTCTCTTGCTGCGCCGCCTCCACTTCGGCGATGGCGCCGGCGGCGCGGCGCGTCTGGGCGTCGGCCGCCGCCTTGTCCTCGCTGCGCGCACCGCTGGCGGCCAGCTGGTACTGGGCGCGCGCGGCATCGGCCTGGGCCTGGGCGGCGCGGGCGTTGGTCTGCGCCTCGTCGCGCTTTTGCGCCGACACCAGCCCCTGCGCGTACAGGCTTTGCACGCGCTGCCAGGAGGTCTGCGCCAGCTCGGCCGCGGCCTGGGCGCGTTGCCAGGTCAGCCGCGCCATCTGCACCTCCTCGGGCCGGGCGCCGCGCTCGGCCTTGTCAGCCACAGCCTGGGCGGCGTCGCGCGCGGCCTCGGCCTGGGCCAGCTTGGCGCGCACCTCGGGGCTGTCCAGCTCGACCAGCAGGCCGCCGGCCTTGATCTGCTGGCCCTCGCGCACGTGGACCTTGGCGATGCGCGCCGGCACCTTGCCGGCCACGTCGGTCTCGCGCGCCTCCATCTGGCCCTGGAAGTAAGCGGCCGGCGGCTGCGCCGCGCGCCAAAAACCCCAGACGACGAAGGCCAGCACGGCCAGGCCGATGAGCACGAAGCCCCAGGGCACGCGGCGGCGGGGCTGGGGGACGGCGGCAGCTTGCGTGGGCGCTGGCGGCGCTGCGGCGGCTGGCGCAGGCGGCGGAGGCGGAGGTAGTGGGTTCTGCTCGGGATCGGTCATGGGGCGTCCGGGGTGATCTGGATGTCGGCCTGGGCCATGTGCTGCTCGAACTGCGCGCCCTGGCCCGTGCTCTCCAGCAGCGCGGCCAGGGCCTGCACGTACTGGTGAGCGGTCTGGGCGCGCTCGGTCTGCACCTTGGCCAGATTGAGTTCGGCGTCGATCAGCTCCAGCGCCGTGCCGGTGCCTGCCGCCAGGGCCGCGCGGCGCAGGCGCAGCAGTTCGCGCGCCAGGTCGTCCTGCGCCTGCTGGGCCAGGTACTGGGTGCGCGCGTGCTCCACGGCCAGCCAGTTCTTCTCGACCAGCAGGGCAATGTCTTCGCGCGCCTGCTGTTCGGTCAGGTCGGCCTTGTCGATCTTGGCCTGCGTGGCGGCGGCCAGCTGGTTGCGGTCGATGCTGTCCCACAGGGTGTAGCGCACGGCCACGCCGGCCACCCAGTTGGGCCGGCCGCGGGTGGCCAGCTCGTGCATGCCAAAGCCCAGCACCTGCGGGCGGCGCAGGGCTTCCTGCGCATCGTGTAGCGCACCCGCCTGGCGGCGCTTGGCCTGTACCTTGGCCAGGCCCGGGTGGTGCGCCCAGGCGGTGTCGATGAAGCGCGGCAGGGGCGCCAGGGGCCGGCTGTCCACGAACAGGCCATTGCTGGGCCGCACGGCGGCGGGTGCCTTCACGGTGCGCGCCAGCGCCGCGGCGGCCAGGGCGGCCTCATCGCCGGCCTTGCGCGCCTGCTGCTCGGCGTCGGCCAGCGCGGCGCGCGCCTGCAGCCGCTCCAGCTCGGAGATGACGCCGGCCGCCAGCATGCGGTCGGCCGCGTCGGCATGCTCGCGCACACCCGCCAGCGCCCGCTGGCGCAGCTGGGCGGCGCGCGCGGCCAGCTGGGCGCCGAAGTAGCGCTGCGCCAGCAGCGTTTGCTGGCTGAGCGTGGTGGCGGTGGCGTCGGCCTCGGCCTCGTCGGTCATGGCGTCCAGCTCGCCGCGCACGGCGTCGGCCAGCCCGCCCAGGTAGATGGGCCACAAGAGCGACGCGCTGGCCGAGGCGCGGTTGCCCTCGCGGTGCAGACTCACGCTGGAGGGGATGGGCGGCAGCTGGCCCACGGCGCCGCCGACCGCGCCGCCCAGGGCCGGCGGCAGCAGGCCGACGATGTCCGAGAGCGACTGGCGCGCCGGGTCCAGGCTGATGTCGGCGTTGGCCGAGTAGTGGTAGGCCATGCCGGTGAGCGCCACGGACGGCCCGCCCAGGCCCTGCATGGCCTGGCGGCGCAATCGCGCGCTCTCCACCTCGCGGGCGGACGCGGCCAGGCGGTCGGAGCGGGTGAGCAGCAGCTGCCCCGCCTGGGCATAGCTCAAGGGTTGCGGCGCGGGGGTGGTTTGCGCGTGGGCGGCCGCGCCCAGGCACAGCGCCAGCGCCGCGGCCACGCGGGGAAATGACGGGAGGGGCACGATCGGCACGGGCAATCGGTCTCAAGCTGGACAAATGCTGCATTGTGCCGGCGGTGCGCGGGCTGTCTGTCAGCGCGCTTCGTTTTGCACGAAATATGCCTCCGGCGCCCGCCAGTAAAGCGCTAGCAGCTCTCAATTCAATAGCACCAGTGCAGCGAATAAAATGCCTGCCATCTCCGATCCACCCACTGCCCGCACGCGGCATCCCCCGGGATGCCGTTTTTCATTGCCATGAGCGACTCCCACACCCCGCAGCAGCCCGGCCTTGCCAGCCTGTCCAAGTCCTTCGAGCCCGCCGCCATCGAGGCGCACTGGGGCCCCGAGTGGGAGCGGCGCGGCTATGGCGCCGCCGGCGTGCGCGGCACGGGCCAGCCGGATGCCGCCCAGCCGTCGTTCGCCATCCAGCTGCCACCGCCCAATGTCACGGGTACGCTGCACATGGGCCACGCCTTCAACCAGACCATCATGGACAGCCTGACGCGCTACCACCGCATGCGGGGCCACAACACGGTGTGGGTGCCGGGCACGGACCATGCGGGCATCGCCACGCAGATCGTGGTCGAGCGCCAGTTGCAGGAGCAGGGCACGAACCGCCATGACATGGGCGCGACGCCGCCCGAGGCGCGCAAGAACTTCGTCGCCAAGGTGTGGGAGTGGAAGGAGCAGTCGGGCAACACCATCACCACGCAGATGCGCCGCATGGGCGACAGCGTGGACTGGGGCCGCGAGTACTTCACCATGGACGACAAGCTGTCCAAGGTGGTGACCGAGACCTTCGTGCGCCTGTACCAGCAGGGGCTGATCTACCGCGGCAAGCGGCTGGTCAACTGGGACCCGGTGCTGCAGTCCGCCGTGTCGGACTTGGAAGTGGAGAACGAGGAGCGCGACGGCTCGCTGTGGCACATCGCCTACCCCCTGTCGGACGGCAGCGGCCAGCTGGTGGTGGCCACCACGCGCCCCGAGACCATGCTGGGCGATGTGGCCGTCATGGTCCACCCCGAGGACGAGCGCTACGCGCACCTGATCGGCCGGACCGTCACGCTGCCGCTGGTCGGCCGGCCCATTCCCATCATCGCCGACGACTACGTGGACCGCGAGTTCGGCACCGGCGTGGTCAAGGTGACCCCCGCGCACGACAACAACGACTACGTCGTGGGCCAGCGCCATGGCCTGCCGCTGGAGGTCGTGCTGACCCTGGCCGCCACGGTCAGCGACAACGCGCCCGAGCCGTACCGTGGCCTGGACCGCTTCGCCGCGCGCAAGGCGATCGTGGCCGACCTGCAGGCGCAGGGCTTGTTGGTCGAGACGAAAAAGCACAAGCTGATGGTGCCGGTGTGCACCCGCACCGGCCAGATCATCGAGCCCATGCTGACCGACCAGTGGTTCGTCGCCA
>DAMCAL010000069.1:0-14168 GCA_032059585.1 Burkholderiaceae bacterium | reverse complement strand
TTGCGCGACCTGCGCATCAGCGTCACGGACCGGTGCAACTTCCGCTGCAGCTACTGCATGCCCAAGGAAGTGTTCGACAAGCACTACCGCTACCTGCCGCACAGCGACCTGCTCAGTTTCGAGGAGATCACGCGGCTGGCGCGGCTGTTCCTGGCGCACGGGGTGCACAAGATCCGCCTCACCGGCGGCGAGCCCCTGCTGCGCAAGGACCTGGAGCGCCTGGTGGCGCAACTGGCCGCGCTCACCACCGTGGACGGCAAGACGCCCGACCTCACCCTGACCACCAACGGCTCGCTGCTCGCGCGCAAGGCGCGTGCGCTCAAGGATGCGGGGCTGTCGCGCGTCACCGTCAGCCTTGACAGCCTGCAGGACGAGGTGTTCCGGCGCATGAACGACATGGATTTTCCGGTCGGCGCGGTGCTGGCGGGCATCGAAGCTGCGCAGGCCGCAGGCCTGGAGCGGATCAAGGTGAACATGGTCGTCAAGCGGGGCACCAACGACCACGAGATCCTGCCCATGGCGCGCCACTTCCGCGGCACGGGCATCACGCTGCGCTTCATCGAATACATGGACGTGGGCGCCACCAACGGCTGGCGCATGGACGAGGTGCTGCCCTCTCATGACGTGGTGCAGCGGCTGCAGTCCGAGCTGCCCCTTGTGCCGCTGGCCGCCAGTTCGCCCGGCGAAACGGCCCGGCGCTGGGGCTGGGTCGGAGCCGATGGCCGCCACGACCCTGCCCTGGGTGAGATCGGCGTGATCAGCAGCGTGACCCAGGCCTTTTGCGGTGACTGCAACCGCGCCCGGCTGTCCATGGAGGGGCGGCTGTACCTGTGCCTGTTCGCCACCGAAGGCTGGGACCTGCGTAGCCTGTTGCGCGGCGGTGCGGACGATGCCCAGATCGAGGCGGCCCTGGCCGGCATCTGGGGCCAGCGCAGCGACCGCTACTCCGAACTGCGTGCCAGCCTGCCGGCCGACACCGGCGCGGCCGCGCGGCGTATCGAGATGAGCTACATCGGCGGCTGACGCCTGTCCGTGGCCCGCTGCGCATGATCGACCCCCGCGATATCACGGCCCTGGTGCTCGCCGGAGGCCGCGGCACGCGCATGGGTGGCGTGGACAAAGGCCTGCAGCCCTTTGGCGGCCTGCCGCTCGCCCTGCATGCCGCCCGGCGCGTGCAGCCGCAGGTGGGCCAGGTGATGCTCAACGCAAACCGGCACCTGTCCGAGTACGCCGCCTGGGGCCTGCCCGTGTGCCCCGACGCGGACGGCAGTTTCGCCGGGCCGCTGGCGGGATTCGCCGCCGGGCTGGCGCACTGCACCACGGACTGGCTGCTCACCGTGCCGTGCGATACCCCGCTCTTTCCCACCGACCTTGCGGCGCGGCTGGCACAAGCGGCGCAGCAGGCCGATGCCCCTATCGCCATGGCGGCGGCGCCGCATCTGGAAGGCGGCAGCGCGCCACGGCTGCGCACGCATGCCGTGTTCTGCCTGGTCTCCGTGGCGTTGCATGGCGACCTGGAGCAATTCCTGGCTGCGGGCGGGCGCCGGGTACAGCAATGGAGCGCGCGACATCGCTGCGCCATCGCTGCGTTCGACGGCCCGCACGATGACCCGCAGGCATTCGCCAATGCCAACACGCCCGAGGAGCTGGAAATGCTCCAGGAGCAGGACCACGCGGCGACAAGCCACGCCGCATTCCGGTGAAGGACCCGGCACGCCACCGCCTGGCCTTTGCACGGCGGCGCATCGCCTCACCGGCCTGCGCTGCCTGGGCACCGCCGCGCAGCTAGCCGCCGCCGTAGGCGGGGTTGGCCTTCACCTTGAAGCTCATGGTGCCGACGGCCTTGGCCTTGACCAGCCAAAAGTCGCCCCCGCTGGAAACCGACGCACCCGACAGGCTGGTCGGCTTGAGGTAGCGGTCTTTGGGCAGTGTCCAGGCCATGTCGGCCAGGTTGACCGGGTGCGTCGCCATGACCTGGGTGGTCTTCGCGTCCAGCCGGGTTTCGCTCCAGACGACCTGGTGGCGCTTGGCCATGAAATCCGCCAGCTTCTCGATCGAGTACCACTTGAACTTGCTCGCCCCCTTGCCTTTGGCGTAGGCGATCAGGCCCTTCATCACATCCTGCCACTCGTGCGCACCCGGCGGGTGGGCATAGACCATGCGGGCCGTGTTCTGCGCGATGTCGAAATCGACCAGCTCGCGGTACCAGCCCAGCACGTGCGCCTTTGGCACATTGAAGTCCTGGAACTCCTCGAAGGTTGCGTAGTTGCCGAAGGGCGTCACGGGCGACACCCACAGGTTGGGGTTGAGCAAGGCTCCGTCGCGGTACTGGCGGGTGATGCCCAGGCCCGTGTGCCCGCCGAAGTAGGCGCCGACGACCCCCTGGTTTTCGAGCCACGTCATGGCCCAGGTGGGGTTGTTGCCCTGGGGCGCGGAATAGTCCCGGCTGGCGCGGCCAATCGCCGTATCCACCGCGCGGCGGTTGTCGATCAGGTAGGGCAGAAACTGGGACTCGTTGCTTTCGTTCGCGTTGTCGCCGTAGTAGTCGTGGATCCACCCGCCGTGCGAACCCACGGAATGGCCGCGCGCCACCATGCGCTGCAAAAATGCCTGTGCCGTCGGGTTGTGGTCCAGATCGAACCCTTTCCCATCACCGACGGTGATGGTGTCGGGCCCCGCCGTCAGGTGCATCGAAGTGCCTGCGATCTTGAAGATGCCGGCCTTCTCCAGCGCCAGCATGGGCACCTGCGCGGCCTTGGAGTCGAGATGCCAGTTGAAGGTGATGCCGGGCACGGCCTGCGGCATGGCCGACAGACGAATGCCGTCCACGACGTTCTTCACGAAGTAGCTGAGGAATCCGTGCATCGGCAGCGCGTCGGTGCGCCCCTTCAGGTAGGTCAGCGGCAGGTTGACGAACATCACCGTGCCAGCGCCGTAGCTGCTGATGCCCGCAACCAGGCCGAAGTCGGGCGAGGTCGCCAGCGTGGTGCCCAGGTACGCACCCTCGGTCTGGTAGGTCGGGTAGATCAGGTAGCCCAGCAGATAGCCGCTGTACGCATGGAGCTCGTCAGGGCCTGCCTCGGCTGCGGCCTTGGGCGAAAACGCATCTGCGTCATCGGCCAGGTCGACGTCGTCGTCAGAACTCACCAGCGGGCGCGCCGCCGACGAGGCCAAGGCCGCCCGCGTGGCGCGTGTGGGAGCCGCGCCCTTGAAGGCCCTGCCGTATCGGATCTTGACCGAGCGCCTGGGCTTGGCGCCGCCCCGGGCAGCCTCGCGTTCGCGCACCGAGTAGGACGGCAGCAACTGGAACTGCTGGGGATCGAAGCCATGCACCCCGCCCGGATCGTTCACGCTCGGCGCGAGGTACAGCGCCTGCCGGTCGCCGACGCCAGCCGCATCCAGCAGCGGCACGCCCTTCTTGCTGCTCGCAGCGCGTGCCTTGGCGTCGGTCGAGGGTGCCGCTGCCGCCCCGATGTCTGCGCCGGTTGCGCCATCGCCGGGCGGGTAGGCTTCGGACTTGCCCGGAGGCACCAGCAGTTCACGCAAGGTACTGCGCATGGCCGTCACCGGTCCCAAACCGGTGGTCTGGTCCAAATATCTGTCGTAGAGCACGTAGTCGACGCCTGCCAAGTCGCTCAGACGCGACTTCGGGATCGGAAACACCGGTACCCCGTTGCCGTTCAGGGTGAGCGCGGCAAAGTCGAACGTGAGGAAGGTCTTGCCACCGGCGTTGGTATAGGTGCGCACTGCCGACACGATGTCGTCGGTGCCGACGGAATGGATCGAATCGGGCAGCAGCAGCCCCGCATAACCCAGGGCACCCGCGGTGCCCATGGCCAGGAACTGCGCATCGGTGACGATGGCGATGCGCGTTCCGACTTCGGACGCGGCGTCCAGCCAGGCCGTCACGCCTGGGTCCGAGGGCGAGAGCTGGTCCGGGATGAGCAGCATGAGCTGCCCGGGATCGATCGCGACCGGCGGGAGCGCGGCCGCTGCCGCCGCCGGTGTCCGGGCCAACCGGCGTGTGCTGATTGCCACCGGGTTGTCCGGAGGCGATGACGGCACCTCCCTGGCTGCCGAAACCACCGGCGCCGTCAGCGCGGTGCCCGATGCTTCAGGCGCCGAAACCGTGTCCGGTCCTTCGCCGCCGCCACCACACGCTGCAAGCCCGGCGGCCAGCGCCACCACGGCGGATGCCGCCGCGAGCCGCCACAACCCGGACGGGGGGGCGTCGATAGTTTTTGCATGGGCTGCCATGGCGAATTCCCCAGGTGGGTGAACGAACGGAAATGGAGCGCGGTGGACGGTTGCGGCCGGTCAGGCGCGAACGATGCGTGGCTGCGTGCGGACAGCGCTGCGCCGCTCGGAGACGGGGGCCTTGCTGACGAAGTAGGCGTAGATGCCGATCTGCGCCAGCACCGGCGGCAAAAAGGTGGCCAGCATGTAGAGCGGCAGCAGCATGAGGGTGTTGGTCTCGTGCACCAGCCAGGCGAGTGCGCCGACGTGGAACGGCGCACTGACGACCACGAAGGCCACGGCCACCAGGGTCGCCAGCAACTTGTGCAGCAGGCCGAGCGGAAAGATGTAGAGCAGCGCCGCATGCAGCAGCGGCACGAGCCAGAGCACGATGCTGCCGATCCGCATCAGGCTGTTGAAGTAGTCCGACACTTGCACCTGGAACAGCGCCGGGAACCACAGGAACGCCAGCGCGCTCGCCATTCCCAGGACCGTCACGACGCGCCAGACGTAGATCCAGGGCAGGTGCCGCCTGGGCACCGCGAACGATGCGAGGAACAACAATGCCAGCACGGCCAGCGTCACCCAGGCCTGCACTGCGGTGGGGGCCGTGGCGCCGACGCGCAGGGCCACCACGTCCCAGGCGCGGCCGAGGAACCAGACCGGCTCGAGCGTGACCGCGGTCTCGGGGCCGATGCCCAGCCGTGGCCAGGCCCATGCCAGCAGGCCGTGCCACAGGCCCTGGACAGGCCGATAGCCGATGGCCAGGCACAACCAGCACACGAGCAGCAGCAACAAGACTTCGACAGTCTGTGCCGCGCTCCAGAAGTACGAGCGCAACCCACGCTGCTGGCGTGTGGTCTCGGGATGGCGGGTGCGTATCGTCATGGTCGTCAGAAGTCCATGAAGACGCCGACTTGCAGGCCGGCGCGGTGGTAGTAAGGATTGCGGTAGAGCTGCGTGCCCAGCACGTAACCCCAGCGCGGCGTGATCCACTGGCGCCACTGCAGCGTGGCCTCGGTCGAGCGAAACCGCACGTCGGCCGGCCACGACTGGCCAGCCGCCACGGGCAGGTAGCCTTCCTGGCCGTGCTCGAGCCGAAGGGCCACGGTATGCCGACCTGCCTGCCCTGCCGTGGCCGCGACAAACACCCGCGTACTGGTGACCGAGCCAGGGCTGGACCGATTGACCGACACGCCCGTCTCGCCCGTCCAGCCGGACGGGGCGTAGTACAGCAGCGTCGCCCGCAACGCGTTGTCGTGGTGGATGTGGTCACCACTGGCGGCATGCATGAGCGCGATGCCCGTCACCCAGCGACGCTCCGCGCCCCACTTGCGAAACGCTCCTACATCGACCCGGTACCGGTTCTGGAAGCTCGCCGTGGCGCCCGAAATTCCCAGCATGCCGTACCAGTCGGGCGAGAAGTCGTGCACCGCCGTCAGCGCGCCCACCGTGCCCGTTTCGCCGAAATGCCGCTGGCTGGCCAGGTTCCAGTGCAACACCGTCCCTGGCGCCGGGGTGACATGCCCGAGCACATATCCATCGGTCCAGTGCCTGAGCCCGTCGCTCAGGTGCGCCGCCGCCACGCCAACCTCGACACTGCCCGAGGTGGGCGCCGCCGCGGGCGCGTCCGGCACCACGGGGACGGCAGGAGACGCCGTGGCACTGCCGCCCGCGGCCTGCGCGAACGCGCCGCCCGTCAGGAACACGAAGGCTGCGCCCACCACGGCGGTGCGCCGAAAGCGCCGCGGGAGCGCCTGGTTCGAACCAATACTCATCACGTTGCGACTCCTGTCAGCGGGTTCAGGTGGCGCCCTTGGGGCGCGCCGGAGAAACGCCCAGCTGCCGCGCGCACGCCACGCCGATGGCGCGTTGCGCCAGCGCCGCGTCGGCCATGGCGTCGAGAACGGTCCAACCGACCTTGCCGGGCGCGATGCGGATGGACTGGCGCCAGCAGGCCGCCTCGGCGGGCGCCAGACCGTGGATGTTCCAGGCCACGATGCCCCAGGCGTAGTGGTCGTCGCGCCGGTCCAGCCAGGTGGCGCTGTAGTGGGCAAGCCAGGCAGCCATGTCGGCTGCCGCGTCGGCCGCCGGCAGCAGGCCACTGCCCCACAGGTAGGTCGGTGCCAGTGCATGCGGGTAGAAGGTCTCGCGCTCCAGAACCGGCAGTGCCGGCAGCCACCTGCCGCCCTGGCGAAACTGCTGGCCGATGGCGGTCGCCAACGCCGCTGCTGCACCGGCCTGGTCCGTCGCTTTCAGCGCTTCGTACACCTCGACGTTGTCCATGAGGTAGTACGCATCCTGCTTGGGGAACACGCGGTACAGGCCGCGATCCGGATCGTGCAGGGAGGCCAGCAGTGCACCAGCCCGGCGCTCGGCGACGCGGGTGCCGGCCCGCTCCACCAGGCCGATCCATCCCCGCTCGCGCGCCAGGCGCAGCAGATGGATCGTGGTGGCAGCGGTCGAGTCGTCGGCATCGGCTGCCATGCACGCCACCCACGCGGCATCGGCACTTGTGCAAAAGCGGTCGAACCCGCCGTCCTTGCGCTGGCGCGGCAGCAGCCACGCCAGCCACGCTTTCAGTTCGACCCGCACGTCCAGGCCCGACTCCATCGCGATGATCAGCGCCTTGTTGGCGAAGTACGGGTCTGCCACAGAGCCGCCCGCCAGCACCGTGATGCTTCCGTCGGTCCCCTGGAACGCCCGCCAGGGAATCGGTTCGAACGCAGCCATGGCGGCGCCGCCTGCCAGCGACAGGCCAGCGGCGAGCAGCGGCAGGGACAGCGGCTTCACGAGGGCTCCGATACGTGGCAGCCGCCGACCGAGGCGATGGCGCCGAATACGGCTACCGAATGCCCCAGCACGACCTCCCAGCCCGAAACGCTGCACGGCACGTCGGCGGAGCCTGCGCATGTACCGTTTCCCAGTTCCACACGCCACGCCGCCGAAATGGGGCCCTGGACACGGTTGGACCCATGGCAAAGGATGTGTCCGCCGGCAAACATCGCACCCTCCACGGCGGCGCCTTCCGCGAGTTCGATGTTTCCGTGCGCCTTGATGTGGCCCACCACACGCGCGTCCTTGCCCAGCGCAAGGTTGCCCGAGACCACCAGGTCGGCAAGGCGTACCTTGCCTTCTTCGATCACCAAATCCCCGGTGTGCCGCTCCGGCACGCGCGTGAGGGGTGTGGGCTGCTCGTCGCGCACCACCGCCTGCGGCGCCGCCGTCAGCGGCGCCGTGACGATGCAGGGCGCGGCGACGCGAAAGGTCCGTGAGCCCGCAGCGAGCACCACCAGCGAGCCTGCGCTGGCGCGCCCGTTCAGTGTGACCGCTCCCCGGCTGATGAGCGTTTCCGCGTGAACCAGGTGGTGCACCTGTGCCCCCTGCTCCATCACCAGCGTGCTTCCCGAGATGAGCACGTCGGCCGTGGCACCGGCCTGCATGTGCACCGCGCTGCCGGTGCGCGCCGAGGGCAGGTGCGCGCCGCTGGGCACCACGTAGGTTTCCGCCTGGAGCCAAGGCTTCGCATGTCCCAGGGTCGCCAGGTCGGGCAGCCGCGGGGCCAGCGCCTCCAGGCGGTAGGCTGTCTCACCGTTGTCTGCGTCGTCGATCGGAATCGGTCCGATGTCCCGCCGTGCCCGCAGCTCGGCGAACGCGGGCAGCAACGGGAGCATGAACAGGGCGACCGCCATGGCCGTCCATCCCAGGCCCCACACCAGTGTGTCCATGCCCGTCATGGCGCTGCCCTCCCACGCCCTGCGTCCGGCTGGCGAAAGCGCGCCGTCTTGTCCCACTTCAGCTTGCGCCGCAGCACCCGGTCGACCAGCAGTCCCTCGAGGGTGGCCTTGCTGACGGCCATCATGCTGACGAGAAACCCGCAAAACATCAGCGGCAAGAGCCGGATCCGCTCACGGTGCCCGTCGAGGTGCGATGCGACCGCCACCTGCACGAAAGCCGCGAAATTGCCCGCCAGCGTCAGGGTCGTGACGAGCATCAGAAACCACAGCTCCCAGGACTGCAACCCTTGCGCGAAATCGACCCCGGCAAGCGCCAGCACGGCCGAGAGCAGCCAACCCAGCAGCAGCAGGGGCGACATGAAAAACACCCCGAGCAACGCCAGCCCGTCAAGTTTTTGCACCCACGTCAGGTGGCTGCTGCGCAGCACTCGCCCAAAGTACGACACCATCGCCGCGTTATGGCCCTTGGCCCACCGGCTGATCTGGCGAAAGCGCACTTCCCACGACTCGGGCACTTCTTCGTAGCATTCCGCATGGTTGAGGTAGGCGGTGTGCCAACCCTTGAGCAGCAGCCGATAGGTCAGATCGGTGTCTTCGGCAAGCGTGTTGATGGTCCAGCCGCCGGCGTCGGCGAGCGCGCTCAGGCGCACGCCGCCCACGGTGCCGCCGTACTGCGGCACCGAACCGAGGCAGTAGCGCGCCTGCTGGTCGACCTGGTAGCCTGCCGAACGCTCCAGGTCGAGGATGCGCGTCAGCAGGTTGACGCCCACGTTCTGCGGCACCACCCGCCCCATCACGGCGCCCACTTCCGGATCGAAGAACGGCGCCACCAATTGCTTGATCAATTGCCGGTTGGGCAGGTAGTCGGCATCGAAGACGATGATCAGTTCCGCCACGTCTTGCGCCTGGACGTACTCGGTCGCGGCCTTGAGTGCACGCATCCGCGCGATTTCCGTCTCTTCCGCGTGCAGCAGTTGCTGGTGTTCCTCGCGCTGCTCATCGGCATGGCGCAACTGCCGGAACCCGTGGCCGGTCACGATGTCGGTCGCATCCTTGAGCGCCGCGGCTTTTCCCGGCGCGCCTTCGGAGCGGTGAAACGGGTGCAGGCGACCTGGATAGCGTGCGGTGTAACGCTCGATGATCGCCCGCGTACCGTCGGTGGACCGATCGTTCACCGGCATCAGCACCAGCCGGTCGCTCGGGTAGTCACACCGCAAAAGCGCATCGATGCAGTCACCGATGACCGCTTCCTCGTTGTGGGCGGCGATCAGCACCACCACCCGCGGCCAGGTCGCTACTTCGATGGACGCGTGCAAAGGCGCCTGGGGCCGGAACATCCGCGTCAGGGCGAACCAGTAGTGACGCAAGGAGTACAGCAACAGCAGGCCTGCGACGAATGCCAGCAGCGCTCGGCACACCAGCAAAAAAGCGTTCCCGGAGGGCCCTGCCACGCCGTTGGCCGGCTGGGCCCACGTCCATGCCGGCGCTGCCGCTATCGCCAGGGCCAGCACGGCCTGCATTTCACGCGCCAGCCGCTGCGAGCGGCGCGCCAGCCGCCTGGTAGGTCTTACATCGGTCATACCAGCTCCCTCACGCGTTCCGCGCCTTCGCCCATGCCGTCTGCGGCAACCATTGCCGGGCAGAGCGCGCAACCCAGATGCGCTGCTATTCGCCGCGAGGCCTCGCCATCGCCGAACGGGTTGGCGGTTGGCTGCATGCTGCGGTAGGCTTGTGGGTTTCCATGGAGGTGCAGAACCTGGTCCACGATCGCCTGGCGGTGCGCGCCCACCAGCACCGCGCAGCCCGCTTCGAGCACTTCGGGTCGCTCGGTTTCCTCGCGCAGCACCAGCACCGGGACGCCAAAGGTGGGCGCCTCTTCCTGAAGGCCGCCCGAATCGGTCAACACCAGCCAAGCGTCGGCCAGGGCCTGCTGCATGGCGAGATAGTCGAGCGGCTCCGTAAGCTGGACATTGCGCAGACCGCCAAGGTGGCGGTGGACCGGCTCGCGCACGACGGGGTTCAGGTGCACCGGAAACAACACCGGCAGCTCGGGAAAGCGCCCGGCGATGTCGGCGATGGCCGCACACACGTGGTCGATGTCGTCGCCCCAGTTTTCACGCCGGTGCATGGTGACCAGCAGGTGTCCGCGCCCTTCCAACCGGCGCTTGACGCCCCGGCGCCGAGAGCTCCACTGCTGTGCGTCGACGACCGTATTGCCCGTCGTCCAGACATCGTGCGGCGCGATGTTTTCAGCCAGCAACGCCTGCTGGGAGCGGGATGTCGGTGCGAAATGGAATTTCGCGATCCTGCCGATCATCTGGCGCAAGCCTTCTTCGGGGAAGGGCCGCGACAGGTTGTGCGTGCGCAAACCGGCTTCCACGTGGGCGATCGGAACCTGGTGGTAGAACGCCGCAAGCGCCCCCTGGAAAGCGCTTTCGGTATCCCCCTGGACGATCACGCAGTCCCAGGAGGAGCTGCTCAGCACGCTGTCGAGCTGGGCACGACACCCCACGCTGAACTCCAGAAGGGAGTCGCCGGCGCGGGTGAGTGCGATGTCCGGTTCGATGTCGAAACATGCCAGGATCTGATCGGCCATCTGCGCGTGCTGGCCGGTATGCAGCCACACGACGCGCGCCCAGCCGCTTTGCCTCAACTCATGGTAGAGCGGCGCCAGTTTGATGATCTCGGGGCGCGTGCCAGAGACCATCAAAATCGATGGCGCGACATGGATATCGCCAAGCAAAGACGGCATAAGCATCACAACACCCCAAGGTCAGCCCAACAGAAGAAGCTGTGCGGTCGTGTGCGAGCCAAGAGCCATTCGTCGAATGGTGCGCACTTGCGCACTATCGGCAGCCAGGCTGGTGGCGGGCAACTTCGGAGCGGCGGACCGGCGTCGACGGGTCTTCTTTTCGATACCCTGGTGTCACGCCGCTCACCCTCTCCAAATCACTATCTATAGTCAATATCTATGCATTCACTTGATTGCATTGTGGAAATTGAATAACAAGATGTCAATGGTTTGTCGGGTATTTCCTTATGGAACTAGTTGCTCGATCCACCCGGCTTTCCCCGTCGCGACGTGAACCCGTGGTGCCATCGCCGCGGAGGACACCGCTTTTGACGAGGCTGCGCGGCAGAAGACTGAAGCCGCCGCACCTTCAACGGCCGGGGGTAAAGCCTGCGTTTTCAGCTTGCATTACCGACGGCCGGGGACGCTCGCCGCCGGGATACAGGAGCTCCGCAGGCTGCGGCCGAGGCCGCGCAGACGCACCTTCGCAGCGACAGACACCACCAGGGATGCCACAGCCACCGAAGGCCGGCGAAACCCTAGGCTTGGAAAAACCGCATCCACACGTAAAGCACGTCAAAAGGATGGATTGGCCTGTGAAATTGTTGAGTGCGCTGCTTTTTTGCAACCGAAGGCGACGATGCCGGCCGCGCTGTCGAGCGCGCCTTAAGCTCGGCCCATCCGCTTGCAGACCACCGGAGAAACCCATGCCCTATACCGCCACGCACGTCGAAACCCCGCCAACACGGGAAGCGGTGGACAAGCGCCCAGGCGCCGCCGTGCTCGAGTTCGGAACACCCTGGTGCGGCTATTGCCGCAGCGCCCAACCGCTGATCGAGCAGGCGCTGCAACACCGGGCGCAGGTAGAGCACTTGAAAGTGGAAGATGGCCCAGGCCGCCCGCTCGGGCGCAGCTATCGCGTGAAGCTGTGGCCGACGCTCATTTTTCTGAAGGACGGGCAGGAAGTCGCGCGGGTCGTGCGCCCCCAGACCGCGCAGGAGCTGGACGACGCACTGGCAACGCTCTAGGCCGCAGCCAGCACCTGCTCCACGCCCCGATTGGCAAGCGCGTCAGCGCGCTCGTTGCCGGGGTCACCCGCGTGTCCGCGTACCCAGTGCCAGTCGATACGGTGACCGGCGCCGTGCGCAAGCTCGTCCAGCTGGCGCCACAGGTCCGCGTTCTTCACCGGCTGCCCTGCGGCCGTGCGCCAGCCCTTCTTCTTCCAGCCGTGGATCCACGATGTGATGCCCTGCCGCACGTACTGGCTGTCCAGGTACAGCTGCACCTGGCATGGGCGCTTGAGCGCCGTCAGCGCCTGGATCACCGCCATCAGCTCCATGCGGTTGTTGGTGGTGGCGGGCTCGCCGCCGAACAGCTCCTTTTCCAGCGGCCCGGCCCGCAGCACCACGCCCCAGCCGCCAGGCCCCGGATTGCCCTTGCAGGCTCCGTCGGTATAGATGACCACCTCGTTCAAGACGACACTCCCTCAAGACAAAAGATGGGACGACGGCCCAAGCCGTGCATCAGCGTTGTGCGGGCCCGCGCTGCGCCACCTGCGCCGCCACTGCCGGCGCGGCAACCGCCGGCGCGGACGTGCGCCAGGCCGGCTCCAGAAGGCGCATGCCGTGCACGCGCTTGATCGCCACGGTGACATAGCCGGCCCCCAGCACGGGCCACCAGCGCGCGCCCAGGCCGTCCATCCATTCGTAGCGCGCCAGCCAGCGTTCGCGCGTCAGCGCCGGCCGGAAGCAGCCGAAACTGACGCTCTCCAGTTCGAAGTTCAACAGCTCCAGCCAGTCGCGCAACCGTCCGGGCGCGATGAACTCGCCCACGTCCGGCAGGAACAGCCTTCCGCCCGCCCCCAACCGCTGGTACAGCCGCGCCCGCTTCTGGCGCAAGCCCCACAGGCTCCAGGGGTTCAATCCGCTGATGACCACGCGGCCCTCGGGCACCAGCACGCGCTGCACCTCCCGCAGCGCCGCGTGCGGGTCCACGCTGAGCTCCAGGGTATGCGGCATCACCACCAGGTCCAGGCTGGCTTCGGCAAACGGCAGCATCACCGGCTCGGCCAATAGAGCCACCGCTGCCTGGGCCGTTTCGGGCGCCTTGCTCTCGGCCTCGCCCAGGGCGAGCCAGCGGTGCGGCATGCGGTTGGCCCGCAGTCCCTCCACCCCCGGCAGCCCCAGTTGCAGGGCATGGAAGCCGAAGACGTCTGCGACCAGCTCGTCGTAGCGCGCCTGCTCCCACGCCAGCAAGTGGCGGCCGGGGGCAGAATCGAACCAATCGTGCAAACCTATAATTTCGCCGCTCATGAAGTTGCTGCCGCTGCCCGCCTTTGCCGACAACTACATCTGGATGCTGCAAGGCGCCCAGAGCGCCGTCGTGGTAGACCCGGGCGACGCACAGCCCGTCCTGGCGGCGTTGCGCGGCGCGGGCTTGCCGCTGGCGGCGATTCTAGTCACCCACCACCACGGCGACCACACGGGCGGCGTGGCCGAGCTGCGCAAGGCCACGGGCGCGGTCGTGTACGGCCCGGCCACCGAGCGCATCCCCGAGCCGGCCGTGCGCGTGGCCGGGGGCGACACGGTCACGGCGCTGGGCCTGCACTTCGAGGTCATCGACGTGCCCGGCCACACGGCGGGCCACATCGCCTACTACTGCGCGGATGCCGAGGGCGGGCCGCTGCTGTTTTGCGGCGACACGCTGTTCTCGGGCGGCTGCGGACGTCTGTTCGAGGGCACGCCGGCGCAGATGCTGGCGTCGCTCGAGCACCTGGCGGCGCTGCCCGGCGACACGCGCGTATGCTGCGCCCACGAGTACACCCTGTCCAACCTGAAATTTGCCCGGGCGGTGGAACCTTCCAGCGCCGCCCTGCTCCAGTACACCCAGCACTGCGAACGGCTGCGCCAACGCGGTGAACCCACCCTGCCCTCGCTCCTGTCCCTGGAGCGGCAGGTCAACCCTTTCCTGCGCACGCGCGTGCCGGAGGTCGCCCAGAGCGCCCTCACGTTCGATGCAGGTGTGGATGCGGCCTCGCCTGTGTCCGTGCTTGCGGCGCTGCGCCAATGGAAGAACGAGTTCCGATGAGATTCCTGCACCTGTTGATGCTCGCCAGCCTGCTGTGGCTGGCCGGCTGCGCGGCCCCCGGCACCTCTGCTCCCGCCTCCACCTCCACCGCCACAGGCGACGCGGCGCACACGCCTCTGTACCCGTCGGGGCCCCTGCGCCCCATCACGGCTGGCGCTGCCAGCGGCCTGGCCGTGGCCGAAATCGACGCCCCCGCTGACCTGTGGGACCGCATCCGCCGCGGCTTTTCCATGCCCGATTTGCAAGGCGAGCAGGTGGCCGAGCGCGAGCAGTGGTACGCCAGCCGCCCCGACTACATGCAGCGCATGACCGAGCGC
>DAMCAL010000068.1:0-14469 GCA_032059585.1 Burkholderiaceae bacterium | reverse complement strand
ACGAGATGTTCATGGCCGTGCTGGGGCACGACCTGCGCACGCCGCTGTCGGCCATCCTGGCCAGTGCGGCGATGCTCAAGCGGCCGCTGGAGCCGCAGAAGGTGCAGGCGCTGGCTTCCACCGCGGAGCAGGCGGGGCGGCGCATGCTGTCGATGATCGAGGACCTGCTGGATGTGACGCGCGCGCGGCAAAACGGCGGGCTGGTGATGCTGGCCGCACCGATGGACTTGGCCGAACAGGCCGCCCGCGTGCTGGAGGAAGTGCGCGCCGCCCACCCCCAGCGCACGCTGCAGTTGCAGCAGCACGGCGATCTGCGTGGCTCGTGGGACGGTCAGCGGTTGCAGCAGGTGCTGGCCAACCTGCTGGCCAACGCCATGCACCACGGCACGGTGGACCAGCCGGTGCACGTCCTGCTGGACGGCCGTGCCCGGGACGAGGTGGAAATCTGCGTGAGCAACGGCGGCGAGGTGTCGCAGGAGCTGCTGCCGCGGCTGTTCGAGCCGTTTCGCGGTCGCCACAGCGCAGAGCCCGGCACCCACCAGGGCCTGGGCCTGGGGCTGTTCATCGTCCACCAGATCGTGCAGGCGCACAGCGGACGCATCGAGGTGCATTCGCAACAGGGTCGCACCGAGTTCACCGTGCGGCTGCCGCGGTCGTCGGGCTCGCCGGTCTAAGCGCTGAAGGCGGCGGGACGCCTGGACCCCGGCGCGGAAGGTGCGGTGCGCTGTTGCCCGCTGGCTCAGGCCACGCCTGCGCCCTGCACCTCGGCCTGCACGCTGTCCAGGAGCGCTTCCAGCTCGTCGATGCCGAACGGCTTGGCCAGCGTGCGTACCTGCGGGCCCAAAGCAGCGATCTCGTCGTGCATCTGGTAGCCCGAGCACAGGACGATGCGCTGCTGCGCGTCGTCGGCCAGCAGCTTGCGGCACATCTCGGTGCCCGACATGCCGGGCAGGGTGACATCGGTCACCACCAGATCGAAGGGGCCGGTGCTGGCGACCTGGGCCAGCGCCTCCTCTGCACTGGCGCAGGCCACGACGTCCCGGCCGGGTGCTTCCATCAGCAGGCAGATGGTGTCACGCAGTTCGGGGTTGTCTTCGACGTACAGGATGCGCAAGGAGATGCCTCGATCAAAAGTGTGTGGTTGCAGGGATGTTTCCCCATTGTGGGCAGACGCATCGGAAGGCGCCTGTAGGACGACTGCCCGTGGGTGGCGCCACGCTTTATGCATGAAAAGCGGCTCCAGCGCTTACTGGACAAGCGCTGCAAGCTATGATTTGGGGAGCATCCTTGTCCCTGCTGGCTGCCACGCCCGGCTGTGCCTATAGTGGAGCAGGCGACCCCCGAGCATCCTGACGTTCCCTCCCTGCCACCATGAACATTTCCCATCTGTTGGCGCGCAGCGCGCGCGTGCACGGCGCGCGCCCTGCCGTGCTGTCCGGCGCGCACCTGCTGCACGACTATGCCCGCCTGGGCGCACGCGTGGCGGGGTTGGCGGCGCACCTGCGCCAGCACTGCGCCGTGGCGCCGGGCGAGCGCGTGGCCATCTTTTCGGCCAACAGTCCGCAGTACCTGGAGGCGCTGCACGCCATCCACTGGGCCGGGGCGATCAGCGTCCCGGTCAACTACAAGCTGCACGAACGCGAGCTGGCCTACGTGCTCGCGCACAGTGGCGCGCGCGTGGTCTGCGCCTCGGCCGCGCTGCAGCCGGCCGCGCGGGCCGCCGGCGCCGATGTGCTGGAAATGGGCAGCCCGGCGTGGGAGCGTGCCGCTGCCCTGGCACCGCTGCCGGTGCAGGAGCGCGCACCCGACGATGTCGCCTCGCTGTTCTACACCTCGGGCACCACGGGGCGGCCCAAGGGGGTGATGCAGACGCACCGCAATCTGCTGGCCATGACGCTGGCGTATTTCGCGGACGTGGACGAGGTGGACGCGCGCGACGCCATGGTCTATGCCGCGCCGATGTCGCACGGCGCCGGCCTGTACAACTACGCCCACATGCTGCGCGGCGCGCGGCATGTGGTCCCCGAGTCGGGTGGGTTCGAACCCGCCGAGCTGGTGGAGCTGGCGGCGGGCGTCGGCCGGCTGTCGCTGTTTGCCGCGCCCACCATGGTGCAGCGCCTGGTGGCGCACGTGCACTCCAGCGGCGCGGCCACCGACGGTTTCAAGACCATCGTCTACGGCGGCGGGCCGATGTACGTCGAGGACCTGCGCCGGGCGCTGTCGGTGATGGGCCCGAAATTCGTGCAGATCTACGGCCAGGGCGAGTGCCCGATGACCATCACCGCACTGTCGCGCGAACAGATCGCCGATGCGCAGCACCCGCGCTGGCTCGAGCGCATCGCCTCCGTCGGCGTGGCGCATTCGTGCGTGCAGGTGCGCGTGGTGGACGATGCGGGGGCGGAGCTGCCCGCAGGCGAGGCAGGCGAGGTGGTGGTGCGCGGCGAGCCGGTCATGGCCGGCTACTGGGCCGACGAGGAGGCCAGCGCCCGTACTCTGCGTGGCGGCTGGCTGCACACGGGCGACGTCGGCAGCCTGGACGAGGACGGTTTTCTGACGCTGCGCGACCGGGCCAAGGACGTGATCATCTCCGGCGGCTCCAACATCTACCCGCGTGAGGTGGAAGAGGTGCTGCTGGCCCACCCGGCCGTCGCGGAAGCCTGCGTGATCGGGCAACCCGACCCGGAATGGGGCGAGGCGGTGCTGGCTTTCGTGGTGCTGCAGCCCGGCGCCGCGCCGCTGCCCGAGGCGCAATTGCGCGCCGAACTCGACGCGCTGTGCCTGGGCCAGATTGCCCGCTTCAAGCGGCCGCGCGAATACCGGGTCGTGCAGGCGCTGCCCAAGAACAGCTACGGCAAGGTCCTCAAGACCGCGCTGCGAGCACAGCAGCCCTAGACGCGCGGCCGGTCCCCGGCCTTCAGCCGGCGACCAGGTTCAGCGCCAGCCCGCCCACCACCAGCCAGACGAACAGCACCCCGGCCAGCAGCAGCGGCCGCACACCCGCCGAGCGGACCGCACCGACGTGCGTGGTCAAGCCCAGCGCGGCCATGGCCACCGCCAGCAGCGCGTTGTCCAGGTGGGTGCCGGCCTGCACCACCGGCGCGGGCAGCACGCCCAGCGAATGCACGCCCGCCATGGCGATGAACAGCACGGCGAACCACGGGATGGCGATGCGTCCGCGGCGGCCCGTGGCCTCGCCCGGCTGCGTGCGGACGCTGCGCCCCAGCCATGCGGACAGCGCCAGCAAGAACGGCGCCAGCATCATCACCCGCACCATCTTGGCGATCACGGCCACGCTGGCCGCCTCGGGGCCCACCGCCGCGCCGGCGGCCACCACCTGCGCCACCTCGTGCAACGTCGAGCCCACGTAGCGGCCGTACTGGTGCGCGTCCAGGTCCAGCCAGCCGTGCGCGGCATTCCAGTGGAACAGCGCGGGGTACAAAAACATTCCGAGCGTGCCGAACACCACCACCGTGGCCACGGCCACCGCGGCGTCGGAGGGCCGCCCCTGCGCGACCGGCTCGGTGGCCAGCACCGCCGCCGCGCCACAGATCGAACTGCCGGCGCCCACCAGGATGCTGGTGCGCCGGTCCAGGCCCAACCGCGTGCCCAGCCACTGCGCCAGCAGGAAGGTACTCGCCAGCATGGCGGCATCGACCCAAACGCCCGCCAGGCCGACCTGGCCGATGTCCTGGAACGTCAACCGCAGCCCGTACAGGACGATGCCGGCCCGCAGCAGCGTGCCTTTGGCCAGGCCCACCCCTGGCGTGCAGGCCCGGGCGATGGCGGGATAGAGCGTGTTGCCGACCAGCAGGCCCAGCACGATGGACAGGGTCAGCGCCGAAAAGCCGTGCGCGGCCACGGCCGGGGCCTGCGCGATCCAGGTGCCCAAGGCGGCCACGCCACCGGCCAACAGCAGTCCAGGCAGCAGGTGCCCCGGGCCGCGCGCCGTGCCGGAAGAGCCGTCCTGGCCAGGCGCGTCCGGCCGGGCGGCGGCGGTGGAGGCAGCAGGGGAGTGGGAAGTAGGGAAGGCGGAGGAGCTGGTCGTCATCGTGGTGGCAGGTTGCGCGGGGCTCGACGGCGAGGCCGGTGCAGCGCATGGAAGCCACTTTAGATTTTTTGCTTATATTTGTATAACGAATCATGTGGTTAGCACCTATCGACTGCGTCGATGCATCGACGCGTCCTGTCCGCATGCTGCACCTGACTTTGCGCCAGCTGGAGATTTTTTGCGCCGTGGCCCAGGCGGGCTCGACGGTGGCTGCGGCCGAGGTGCTGGCGCTATCGCAATCGGCCACCAGCGCCGCCCTGCAGCAACTGGAACAGGCCCTGGGCGCGCCGCTGTTCGGCTGCGTGGGCCGGCGCCTGGCGCTCAACGATGCGGGCCGTGCGTTGCTGCCGCAGGCCCTGGAGCTGCTGGAGCAGGCGCAGGCCATCGAACACGCTTTTGGGCCCCGCGCCGCCGCAAGCCGCCGCCTGCCGGTGCGCCTGCGCGTGGCCGCGAGCACCACCATCGGCAACTGCATCCTGCCGCAGGTGCTGGCCCGCCTGGCGCGCACGCACCCGGAAATCCGCGTCGACCTGCAGGTGGCCAACACGCGCGAGGTCGCCGAGGCCGTGCAGGCGCTGCACGCCGACCTGGGCCTGATCGAAGGCACCAGCCACAGCGAGGGCCTGCAGGTGCAGCCCTGGCTGCGCGACGAGTTGCTGCTGGTGGCGGCGCCGGGCCATGCACTGGCGCGCCAGGCGGCGCAGCGCCCGCTGGGGCCGGCCGCATTGCGCCGTGCGCCCTGGCTGCTGCGCGAAGTGGGCTCGGGCACGCGCGAGATGGTCGAGCACGCCTTCGTGCCACGGCTGGGGCAGCTCGAGGCGGCGGCCACGCTGGGCAGCTCCGAGGCCATTGCCGCGTGTGTGGCGCAGGGCCTGGGCATCAGCTGCCTGTCGCGGGCGATGGTGCAGCCACTGCTGGACAGTGGCGCGCTGGTGGAGCTGGCCACCACGCTGCCGCGGCTGTGGCGCGACTTTTCCGTGGTGCAGCGCGGCGGCCGGCCGGGCTCGCCCGCGCGCCAGGCATTCGTGCAGGCGTGCCTGGCCGAGCAGCCCGGCGCACCGTGAGCGGCCGGGCAGCGCCCGGGCCCCTCACTTCAGCGGGATGGTGGTCTCGCGCGGCACCGGCACGGCCGAGACGCTGTTTTGCGGCGAGCCGTCCACCAGCTTGTCGGAATAGGTCAGGTAGACCAGCGCGTTGCGCTGCACGTCCACCATGCGCACCACGCGCATGCGCTTGAACAGCAGCGACATGCGCTCGCTGAAGACCTGCTCCTGGCGCTTGAGGGGCTGGGCAAACGTGACCGGGCCGACCTGGCGGCAGGCGATCGACGCTTCGGCGCGGTCTTCCGCCAGCCCCAGCGTGCCCTTGAGCCCGCCGGTGCGGGCGCGCGACACGTAGCACGTCACGCCCGTGACCAGCGGGTCGTCATAGGCCTCGACGACGATATCGTGGTCGCGCCCCAGCCACTGGAACGCCGTGTCCACGCTGCCGATGCGCTCGGGCTGGGCCCAGGCGGCGCCGGCCATCGCCAGCGCCAGCGTACCGGCCGCCAGCGCGCGCACTCCGGCGCGCATCAGTGCGCCTCCGCCGCGGCGCCGGCGCAGCGGCGCGCCAGGTGGGCCAGGGCTTCCTCGACCTGGTCGACCAGCACCAGGCACAGGTCGCCCGGTGCCAGGCGCTCCAGCGCGTGGTCGATGGCCGCGAACTCGCCTTGAATTTCGGTGACGTAGTCGGCGCGCGCCGCGCCCTCCAGCCCGCGGCGCAGCAGCGCCAGCACTTCGCCGTCGGCGCGCCCGCGCTGGCAGGCGTCCTGGTACAGCACGACATCGTCGAACACGCCGCCCAGGATGCGCGTTTGCTCGGTGATGTCCTCGTCACGCCGGTCGCCCGCGCCGGAGATCACCACGCTGCGCCGCTGCGCCGGCATGGCCTGCACGGCTTGCACCAGCGCGCGCATGGCGTCCGGGTTGTGACCGTAGTCGGCGATCACGGTGGCGCCGCGGTGCTCCATGACGTTGAAGCGACCGGGCGCGTTGTCGCTGTCGTTCATGAAGCCAGCCAGGCCCCGGCGGATGGTCTCCCACGGCAGGCCGCAGGCCCAGGCGGCGCCGATGGAGGCCATGGCGTTTTCGACCTGGAAACCGATGGTGCCGCCGCGCGTGAGGGCGATGTCGCGCAGCGGCACGCTCTCGCGCCACGAGCCTTCGGCGGCGACGATGTGCTCGCCGTCCACGTAGACCACGCGGTTGCCTTGCGCGCGGTGCGTGGCCATCAGCGGGTGGTGGCGCTCGAAGGCGAAGAAGATCACCTTGCCCGGGCAGTGCGCGGCCATGGCAGCCACCAGCGGGTCGGCGGCGTTGAGCACCGCCCAGCCGTCGGCGGCGACGTTGTGCACGATGACGCGCTTGAGCGCGGCCACCCCTTCCACGGTGTCGATGAAGTTCATCCCCAGGTGGTCGCCGGCGCCGACGTTGGTGACCACGGCGACGTGGCAGCGGTCAAAACCCAGGCCTTCGCGCAGGATGCCGCCGCGCGCGCACTCCAGCACCGCCGCGTCCACCTCGGGGTGGAACAGCACGTTGCGCGCGCTCCTGGGGCCCGAGCAGTCGCCGCTGTCGATCTGGCGGCCGGCGACGTACACGCCGTCGGTGTTGGTCATGCCCACGCGCAGGCCGTGCGAGGCCAGCAGGTGGCTGACCAGGCGCGTGGTGGTGGTCTTGCCGTTGGTGCCGGTGACGGCCACCACCGGGATACGGCCGTCCTCGCCCGGCGCGAACACCGCGTCCACCATCGGTACGCCGACGTTGCGGGGGCGCCCGAAGGAGGGCGACAGGTGCATGCGCAGCCCGGGCGCGGCGTTGACCTCGACGATGCCGCCGTTTTGCTCTTCCAGCGGCGCCAGCATGGTCTCGCACACCACGTCCACGCCGCAGATGTGCAGGCCGATGGTCTGCGCGGCCTCCACCGCGCGCGCGGCGATGTCGGGGTGCACGTCGTCGGTGACGTCGGTGGCGCTGCCGCCGGTGGACAGGTTGGCGTTGTTGCGCAGCACCACGCGCTGGCCCTGCACGGGCACGGACTCGGGCGTGAGGCCCTCGGCGGCCAGGCGGCCCAGGGCGATGTCGTCCAGGCGGATGCGCGTCAGCGCCGTGCCGTGGCCGGTGCCGCGGCGCGGGTCCTGGTTGACGATGTCCACCAGCTCGCGCACCGTGTGCTGGCCGTCGCCCAGCACCTGCGGCGGATCGCGCCGCGCAGCGGCCACCAGCTGGCGGCCCACCACCAGCAGGCGGAAGTCGTGCCCGGGCAGGAAGCGCTCGACCATGATCTCGTCGCCGTACTCGCGCGCCGCGTTCCACGCGGCCTCCAGCTGCTCGCGGGTGGCGATGTTCACCGTCACGCCCTTGCCCTGGTTGCCGTCCTGGGGCTTGACGACCACCGGCAGGCCGACCTCCTGGGCCACGGCCCAGGCGTCCTCCAGGTCGGCCACGGGGCGGCCCAGGGGCACGGGCACGCCGGCGGCGTGCAGCAGGCGCTTGGTCAGGTCCTTGTCCTGGGCGATGGATTCGGCCACGGCGCTGGTGGTGTCCAGCTCGGCGGCCTGGATGCGCCGCGCCCGGGCGCCCCAGCCGAGTTGCACCAGCGAGCCGCTGGTCAGGCGCCGAAACGGGATGCCGCGCGCGATGGCGGCGTCCACGATGGAGCCGGTGGAGGGGCCGATGCGCTCGTCCTCGTCGATCTCGCGCAGGCGGGCGATGAGCGCCTCGGCGTCGAACGGCGTGTCCTGCAGCGCGGCCTGCACCAGCGCGCCGGCCTGCTCCATCGCCAGGCGGCCGACGGACTCTTCGGTGTACTCGACCACCACCTGCCAGGTGCCCGCCTCGGGCGTGGCCTGGGTGCGGCTGAAGGTGACCGGGCAGCCGGCCTGCGCCTGCAGCTGCAGCGCCGCCGACTCCAGCACGTGCGCCAGCGTCAGCACCTGCTCGGCGCCGTGCGGCTGCAGCGCACCCACGGCCGGGAAGCGCGCGCGCAGCCGTTCCTCGAAGCCGGGCAGGGCGGCGTAGTCGCACTCGCCCGGCTCGCAGCGCACGACGGCCTCGATGGCGGTGCTGCGGGTCCACAGGTTGGGGCCGCGCAGGGCGCGGATGCGGGTGATCTGCATGGGGATGGTTCTCCGCCGTTTATCAGTCAAAAATGCCATTGGCGCTTATAGAGCAAGCGCGAGCAGCTATTGTTTCGATAGCATTTGGCGCCGTCAGGCGGTGTACTCGAAGGTCTTGATGCCAGCGGCGATCAAATCCGGGGTGATGTCCATGGCCCAGGCGGCGGCGATGGCGGCCAGCAGCGCGGCCGTGTCCGGCCGGTGGCCGCCGGGCAGGCTCAGGCTGTCCAGGGTGCCCAGCGCGCGCTCGCTGGCGCCGGTGGCCAGCACCACCTGCGCGCCGCGCACGAACACCGCGCGGCCCTCGGCCTGGCGGTGCGCGGCCACCAGCGCGTTGTCGGCGGCCAGCGCATACAGCAGCACCGCGCCGTCGCACAGGCGGGCCAGGTCGGCCACGGCCTCGATGTCGGCATTCAGCACGCCCGCGCCTTCGGCCAGCACCACGTCGATCTGGGTGCGCAGCACGCGCGCCATCTGGCTGGCGTCGTGCACGTCGTGGTCGGCCAGGTGCTCCCTGCCGTCCATGTCGGTGACCACGCCCACCAAGCAGCGGTCGTAGGCCAGACCTTCGTCCAGGATGGCGCGGGCGCTGGTCTGGATCACCGCGGCCTCGGCCAGGCGGTTGGTCAGCAAGCGGTGGGCACCGGCCCAGTGCGCGGCGCTGCTCGATTGCGTGCGCCGGTTGGCCAGCACCATGCCCTCGCTGCAGGCCACGCCCGTCAGGCGCCCCGACAGCTGCAGCAGCCAGCCGACCAGCCGGGCGATGAAGGCGGTCTGGCGCGTGCCGGCGATGCCGACGATGGGAATGCGCCCGGGGTGGGCCGGCCCCTCGGTGCGCGGGAACAGGTGGTCCACGATGGCCATGCCCACCGGGCGCGGCGCGCCGGCGGTGGGCTTCAGGTGCATCAGCAGGCCCGGGCCGGCGTTGACTTCCAGGATGGCGCCGCCTTGGCTCTTCATGGGCTTGGACACGTCCTTCAGGATCAGGTCGAGCCCGGCGATGTCCAGGCCGACGATCTTTGCCGCCAGCTGCGCGTAGTAGGCCACGTCCGGGTGCACCTCGTCGGTGCAGTCGATGGCCATGTTGCCGTTCCTCTGCAGCAGCACGCTCTGCCCGGCGGCGGGCACGCTGTCTGCAGTCATGCCCTGGCGCTTGAGCTCCAGCTGCACGGCCGGCAGCGCCAGGTCCAGCAGGTCCAGCGGGTACTCCTCCTCGGGGCCGCGGCGCGGGTCCTGGTTGACCACCTCCACCAGCTCGTGCAGCGTCGCGCGGCCATTGCCGGTGACGACCACCTGCTCGCCCCGGCAGGCCGCCGCCAGCTTGCCGCCCACCACCAGCAGCCGATGCTCGGAGCCCTCGATGAAGCGCTCGACGATCACCTCCGAGCCCTCGGGCTCGGCCAGCGCGAAGGCGGCCTTGATGTCGGCCTCGGTGGACAACTCCAGCGTCACCCCGCGCGCGTGGTTGCCGTCCGAGGGCTTGACGGTCACGGGCAGGCCGATGTCCTGGGCGGCTTCCCAGGCGTCCTCGGGGCTGGCGACCACGCGGCCCTCGGGCACCGGCACGCCGCAGGACGCCAGCAGCCGCTTGGTGAAGTCCTTGTCCTGGGCGATGCCCTCGGCGATGGCGCTGGTCTGGTCGGTCTCGGCGGTCCAGATGCGCCGCTGCGCCGCGCCGTAGCCCAGTTGCACCAGGTTGCCGTCGTTCAGCCGGATGTGCGGGATGCGCCGCTCGGCCGCGGCGTCCACGATGCAGGCGGTGCTGGGGCCCAGGTACCGGTCGTCGATGGCCGTCCTGATGGCCGCCACCGCCGCCTTCAGGTCGAACGGCTGGTCGTTGATGGCGGCCATGGTGAGTGCATGGCCCTGCGCCAGCGCCACGCGCGCCACCGCTTCCTCCGGGCAGCGAAAGACCATGCGGTACACGCCGTGCTGCGAGGTCTGGCGCGTCTGGCCGAACTTGGCCGGCAGGCCCGCCAGGTTCAGCAGCTCGATGATGACGTGCTCCAGCACGTGCCCGCACCAGGTGCCATCGCGCAGCCGCTCCAGGAAGCCGCCGCGCTCGCCCACGCCGCAGTGGTGTTCGATCAGGTCGGGCAGCCAGGTGGTGAGGCGCTCGTTGAAACCGGGGATCAGGTGGGACGGGTAGTCTTCCAGCTCGCCGAGGTCCAGCCACACTTCCAGGATGGGGCGGTAGGTCCAGATGCTGGGGCCGCGCAGGTAGTTGGTGCGCAGCAGTCGGATGTCTTGGAAGTGGGCCATGGAAAGCAACGAAGAAGGGGGAAGGTGCGCAGGGCGGTGGCGGCGCGCAGGGCTGGAAAGGACGGCGGAAAACGGGGCGTGGGCGAGTATCGCGCCGAAAGGGCGCGGGGCGCTGTCAGCCGCGGGCCGCCCCGGCGCGTTGCAAGGATGCAATGCCGCACCGGCCGCCGATGGCGCGCCGCTCCCGGAGAATCGGCCCCTCACCTGGCGCCCGGTGCCTCTGGACAAAAATCGAACCCATGCAACATCACCCTTCTCTGGACGCCCTTGGCGTCTTGTCCGAACCGCTGGCGGCCCGGGCGCAGGCAGCGCTCGCGCAAGGCGAGAACGCGCTGGCCGCCTTCGAGGTTGACCTCACGCCCGCGCTGCACTTCGCGCCGGGCTTGCTGGTGCTGACCGAGCGGCGCCTGCTGGCCTGCGCGGCGCAGGGCGAAGAAGGCGACGCGGTGCAGGCCTGGCCGCTGCAGGAGGGCATGGAGCTGTGCATGCTGGACCATGGCGGCGTGGGCACGCTGGAGCTGCACGACGGGACGCAGCGCAGGGCGCTGTGGCGCTTCACGCTGGCGCGCCACGCACGGGCGCTGGGTTTCCAGCAGCGCTTTGCGCGGCAGATCGACCGCCTGGGCGAAGGCGGGGCGCCCTCGCTGCTGGACGCCGACGACACGCCGCGCTGCGCCGCCTGCCACGCCGTGCTGCCGCCCGACGCCGAGGAGTGCCTAACCTGCGCGCGCCAGCAGCGGCCGCAGACGTCCACCTGGGTGCTGCTGCGCCTGTGGCGCTTCGCCCAGCCGTACAAGAAGCAGCTCGCCACGGGCTTTGCGCTGACGCTGGCCTCCACCGCCGCCTCGCTGGTGCCGCCCTACATGACCATCCCGCTGATGGACGAGGTGCTGATCCCCTACCAGAGCGGCCAGCAGATCCCGGTGAGCCAGGTGGCGCTGTACCTGGGCGGCCTGCTGGTGGCGGCGCTGCTGGCCTGGGGCCTGGGCTGGGCCCGCACCTACGTGCTGGCGCTGGTGTCCGAGCGCATCGGCGCCGACCTGCGCACCACCACCTACGAGCACCTGATGCGCCTGTCGCTGGACTACTTCGGCAGCAAGCGCACCGGCGACCTGATGGCGCGCATCGGCTCGGAGACCGACCGCATCAACGTCTTTCTGTCGCTCAACGCGCTGGACTTCATCACCGACGTGCTGATGATCGTGATGACCGCGGCGATCCTGTTTTCCATCAACCCGTGGCTGGCGCTGGTCACGCTGGTGCCACTGCCGTTCATCGCCTGGCTGATCCACAACGTGCGCGACCGCCTGCGCACGGGCTTCGAGCGCATCGACCGGGTGTGGAGCGAAGTCACCAACGTGCTGGCCGACACCATCCCAGGCATCCGCGTCGTCAAGGCCTTCGCCCAGGAGCGGCGCGAGGCCGAGCGCTTTCGCGCGGCCAACCAGCACAACCTGGAGGTCAACGACCGCCTGAACAAGACCTGGAGCCTGTTCTCGCCCACGGTGTCCCTGATGACCGAGATCGGCCTGCTGGTGGTCTGGGGCTTCGGCATCTGGCTGGTGGCGCACAACCAGATCACGGTGGGCGTGCTGGCGGCGTTCATCGCCTACATCGGGCGCTTCTACACCCGGCTGGATTCGATGAGCCGCATCGTCTCGGTCACGCAAAAGGCCGCGGCCGGCGCCAAGCGCATCTTCGACATCCTGGACCACGTCTCCAACGTGCCCGACCCGGCGCAGCCGGCGCGCATCGACCACGTGCAGGGTGCCATCGACCTGCGCGGCGTGGGCCTGCGCGCGGGCAGCCGGGTGATCCTGAAGGACGTGTCGCTGTCCATCCGCCCGGGCGAGATGATCGGCCTGGTCGGCCACAGCGGCTCGGGCAAGAGCACGCTGGTCAACCTGATCTGCCGCTTCTACGACGTGACCGAGGGCGCCATCGTGGTCGACGGCGTGGACGTGCGGCGCATGGCCGTGGCCGACTACCGGCGCCACATCGGCCTGGTGCTGCAGGAGCCCTTCCTGTTCTTCGGCACCGTGGCCGAGAACATCGCCTACGGCAAGCCCGATGCCACGCGCGAGGAGATCATCGCCGCCGCGCGCGCCGCGCACGCGCACGAGTTCATCCTGCGCCTGCCGCACGGCTACGACAGCCTGGTGGGCGAGCGCGGCCAGAGCCTGTCGGGCGGCGAGCGCCAGCGCATCTCGATCGCCCGGGCCCTCTTGATCGACCCGCGCATCCTGATCCTGGACGAGGCCACTTCGGCGGTGGACACCGAGACCGAGCAGGAGATCCAGAAGGCGCTGGACAACCTGGTGCAGGGGCGCACCACCATCGCCATCGCCCACCGCCTGTCCACGCTGCGCAAGGCCGACCGGCTGGTGGTGCTGGACCGCGGCGAGATCGTCGAGGTGGGCCCGCACGACGCGCTGATGGACCGGCAGGGCGCCTACTGGCGCCTGTACGAAGCCCAGGCGCGCCGCGCCGAGGAAGACGCGCAGGCCGCCGGCCTGCAGATCGCCGCCAGCCACCCGCGCCACCCGGCCGGCCAGGATTGAAGGAACGAGACACCCATGACGCCTGAGACTTCCCCGCCCGGCGGCATCGCCCTGGAGCGCGACGCACGCGGCCGCCTGGTGCTGCACCTGCCCGGCGGCACGCGGCACGAGGGCGTGGTGCCGGTGCGCGCCTTTCCCCTGGCCGCGCCGCACGAGGGCGTGTCGCTGGTCGGCACCGATGGCCACGAAGTCGCCTGGATCCCGCGCCTGGACGGGCTGCCGGCCGCGGTGCGCGCGCTGGTCGAGCAGGAACTGGCGGTGCGCGAATTCGTGCCGACCATCACCCGGCTGGTGTCGGTATCGGGCTTTGCCACGCCCAGCACCTGGCAGGTGGAAACCGACCGCGGCGCGGCCGAGCTGGTGCTCAAGGGCGAGGAGGACATCCGCCGGCTGGACGAGCGCACGCACCTGCTGATCACCGCGGGCGGGGGGCTGCAGTTCCGGGTGCCGGACGTGACCGCGCTGGACCGGGCTTCGCGCAAGCTGCTGGAGCGCTTCCTGTAGCGTCCGGCCGGCCCGCCGCATGGGCAGGCAGCACCCGCGGCGTGGGGACGGCAAGGGCCAGGACGCCCCTAGGGGTAAACCCTGGTTTTGACCCCATCGGTGAAAAAAGGCTCAATTCACCCTTCTTTTTGCCGTAATGGAGGTACGACGAGGCGCTCGTTGCGACCAGCGCACCCGCATCCACGTTTCGAAAGGGCTCTGCCATGCCACTGCCACCCGTTGACCGATCGACCCCGCCGTGGCGCGCCACGCAGCCGGGCGACCTGTATTCGACCGGCGCGGGCGGGGCGGTGCCGGTGCGCCCCGTGCACGCCGCCAATGCGGTCGAGTCCACCGACCGTCTGGGCGAGGGGTCGATCGTGCGCGTGCCGACGCGCATCACCGACCCCGACCAGGGCGACCGGGACTGGACCTTGTCGGAGACCAAGAAGGAAGCGCCCGAGCAGCCCGAGGAAAAGCCGCGCGAGCCGCCGCTGCACGAGCAGCTGCTGGCCTTCATCCAGTCGATGTGGCGCGCCAGCGGCAGCGCCGTGGAGATGGCACAGGACATCAACAAGACCACCCTGGCCGAGCGGATCGCCCAGCAGGTCAAGAACGACGAACCGCTCACCTACACCGACCCGAAGGTCAAGCGCACGGGCGGGTTGTAGCCCATCCATGCCCGTTTGCTATTAATTTAATAGCTGATGGCGCTTGCTGGGTAAGCGCCAGAGGCGGTTTTGGCTTGAAATTTCGCCCGGGGCGTCAGGGCGCGCCGGTGATGCCGCTTTGCCCCAGCGCCGCCGCCAGCGCGCGCACGTTGCTGATGCCCGCGTCCACGTGGCCGGCCGGCACGTGCCGGGCCGCCGAGCTGACGTGGCCGCTCTGGTCGTCGAAGAAAAAGTCGGGCTCGAACTCGCGCAGGAACGGCCCCTTGTCCAGCCCGCCCAGGAACA
>DAMCAL010000067.1:0-14547 GCA_032059585.1 Burkholderiaceae bacterium | reverse complement strand
TCAGCTCGAGCTTGCGGCCGTTCACGCCGCCCTGCTCGTTGGCCTCGTCCACGCGCAGCATCATGCCCATGCGCACCTGCTTGCCGAAGCCGGCCAGCGGCCCGGACAGGTCCTGGATCGAGCCCAGGGTGATGGTGTCCTTGGTCACGCCCTGGCTGGCCTGCGCGGCAGCGCCGGCTGCGGCGAGAGCCAGCCCCGTGGCCAGGGCGAAATGGTGCAGTCTCATGGCGTGTCTCCTGTGGTGGTGGTGTCGTCTCGGCATGCCGATGGGTGCGTTATAGGGCGGCGCCGGGCGGCGGCCATCGGCACTATCCCTGCCGGTACATGGCGTCGATCTGCTCGGCGTACTTGGTCTGCACCAGCTTGCGCTTGAGCTTCATCGTCGGGGTCAGCTCCTCGTCCTCGGCGGTGAGCTGGGTGTCGAGCAGGAAGAATTTCTTGATCTGCTCGACGCGTGCGAACTTGGCGTTCACCCCGTCGATCACGCCCTGGATCAGCGCCTGCACCTCTGGCGCGCGCGTCAGGCTGGCGTAGTTGGAGAACGGCACGTCGTGGTCCTGGGCGTACTTCTCCACGTTCTCCTGGTCGACCATGACGATCACCGTCAGGTACGGCCGCGCATCGCCGATGACCACCGCGTCGGTGATGTACGGGCTGAACTTCAGCTCGTTCTCCAGCTCGCTGGGCGTCACGTTCTTGCCACCGGCGGTGATGATGATGTCCTTCATGCGGTCGGTGATGCGGAAGTACCCGTCCGCGTCCACCGTGCCCACGTCGCCGGTGCGCAGCCAGCCGTCCGCGGTGAAGGTCTCGGCGGTCTTGTCGGGCAGGTTCAGGTAGCCCTGGAAGACGTTGGGCCCCTTGACCTGGATCTCGCCGGTCTCCGGGTCGAGCCGCACCTGGTTGAACTGCGCCGCCGGCCCGATGGTGCCCGGCTTGATGCGCTCGGCCGGCACTCCGGTGGCCGCGCCACAGGTTTCGGTCATGCCCCACACCTCGAGCATGGGCACGCCCAGCGCCAGGTACCAGCGGATCAGCTCGGGCGAGATGGGCGCGGCCCCCGTGACCAGAAAACGCGCGCGGTGGATGCCGATCAGCTTGCGCACGTTGTCCAGGGCCAGCCAGCGCGCCACACGGAACTGGGCCTTCAGCCCTGCGCCCACCGGCTGGCCCGCCAGGACGCGCTCGGCGATGCGCGTGCCCACGCCAATGGCCCACGCGTAGGTGGCCTGCTGCACCTTCGAGGATTCCTTCAGCGCGATCATCACGCCGGAGTAGAACTTTTC
The DNA here is from genome assembly GCA_032059585.1 of Burkholderiaceae bacterium. GTDB lineage: Bacteria > Pseudomonadota > Gammaproteobacteria > Burkholderiales > Burkholderiaceae_C > Melaminivora. The sequence goes on along the minus strand of DAMCAL010000067.1, from coordinate 13,261 downwards.
CCACACCCGGGGCACGGCGGTGAACACCGTGGGCGCGATCTCGCGCACGTTCTCGGGCACCGTGTCCGGGTTCTCAACGAAGTTCAGCCGCGCGCCGGTGTAGAGCGAAAAGTATTCGCCGCCCATGCGCTCGGCGATGTGGCACAGCGGCAGAAAGCACATGGTCTCGTCGTTCTCATCGCGCGCGATGAGCGTGTTGTAGCCCCGCACGGTATAGGTCAGCGCGCCATGCGTGTGCATGGCGCCCTTGGGCTTGCCGGTGGTGCCGGACGTGTAGACCAGGATGGCGGTGTCCTGCGGCCGCAGCGCCGCCACGCGCTCCTGCAGCGCCTGCGGGTGGGCGGCCCGCCACTGGCGTCCCAGCGCCCGCAGCTGAGCCAGGCCCACCACGCCCTCGTCGTGCAGCTCGCGCAGCCCCTTCATGTCGAAAACCACGATCTTGCGCAGCAGCGGCAGGGCGGCGCGCACCTCCAGCGCCTTGTCCAGCTGCTCGTCGTCCTCGACGAACAGCACGCGCGTGGCCGAGTCCTCGCACAGGTAGTGCACCTGCGAGGCGGCGTCCGTGGGGTAGATGCCGTTGGCGACGCCGCCGCACGAGAGCACCGCCAGGTCGGCCAGCACCCAGTCCACGCTGGTGTTGGACAGGATGGAGGCGCATTCGCCCGGCGCGAAGCCCAGGGCCATCAGGCCGCCGGCCACTTCGTGGACGGCTTCGGCGACCTGGTCCCAAGTCCAGCTCTTCCAGATGCCGAGGTCTTTTTCGCGCAGCCACACGCGCCCGCCGCGCTCGGCCACGGCATTCCAGAACATGGCGGGAATGGTGTCGCCGGCCAGCACGCTGCTGTCGCGCGGCTGGATGCGGGAGAGATCCCAGAGATTGGACATGGTGCTGCTCTATCTCCAGGTTTTCTTCTTCTTCCAGCGCCGCTCGCCGCGCACGCCGTCGCCCTTCATGCCGAGGTAGAACTCCCGGATGTCGTCTTTCTCGCGCAGCACGGCGCAGCGGTCTTCCATGACGATGCGGCCGTTCTCCAGCACGTAGCCGTAGTCGGAGGCGTTCAGCGCCATGTTGGCGTTCTGCTCGACCAGGAGGATGGTGGTGCCGCGCTCGCGGTTGATGCGCACCACGATCTCGAAGATCTCCTTGGTCAGGCGCGGCGACAGCCCCAGGCTCGGCTCGTCCAGCAGGATCAGCTGCGGCGCACCCATGAGCGCGCGCGAGATCGCCAGCATCTGCTGCTGCCCGCCCGACAGCAGGCCCGCGTCCTGGTCGTTGCGCTCGGACAGGATGGGAAAGTAGCCGTACACCGTCTCCAGGTCGCGCGCCACGGCGTCGCGGTCGCTGCGGGTGTAGGCGCCCATGAGCAGGTTGTCGCGCACGCTCAGCAGCGGGAAGACCTCGCGCCCCTCGGGCACGTGCGACAGCCCGCGGCGCACGATCGCGGCCGGGTCGTGCGCGGTGATGTCCTGGCCCTGGAAGTGCACGCTGCCCCTGCGCGGATCCAGGATGCCCGAGATGGTCTTGAGGATGGTGGTCTTGCCCGCGCCATTGCTGCCCAGCACGGTGGCGATCTCTCCGCGGCGCACCTGCAGGCTCACGCCGCGGATGGCCTTGATGGGGCCATAGGCGCTCTCGATGTTCTGCAGGCGCAGCACCGGCTCCGCGGCCGCTGCGGCACCGACCGGCGGCTGGGGCACGGCGTTCATGCGCGCTCCTCGCTTGCGGCGGCGGCCGTGGGGCGGCGCAGGCTGCTCACGTCGTCCACCGTGCCCAGGTACGCCTCGATCACCCCGGGATGCGCTTGCACCTCCTGCGGCGTGCCCAGCGCCAGCACCTGCCCCTGGGTCATCGCCAGCACCCGGTCGGACACGCGCGAGACCAGCGACATGTCGTGCTCGACCATCAGCACCGTGATGCCCAGCTCGTCGCGGATGTCCTGGATCCAGAAGGCCATGTCGTCGGTCTCCTCCACGTTCAGGCCGGACGACGGCTCGTCCAGCAGCAGCAGCCGCGGCTCGGTGCACAGCGCGCGCGCCAGCTCCACTACCTTGCGAACCCCGTAGGGCAGGCCGGCCACCAGCGTGTCGCGGTAGTGCTGCAGCTCGAGGAAGTCGATGATCGTTTCGGCCTTCTCGCGCGCGCGGATCTCGGCGGCGCGGGCGCGCGGGGTGAAGAACATGTCGCCCCACAGGCCGGTCTCGCGCCGGGTGTGACGGCCGATCAGCAGGTTGTGCAGCACGCTGGCGTGCTCGAACAGCTCGATGTTCTGGAAGGTGCGGGCGATGCCCAGCCCCGCCACGCGGTGCGCGGGCTGCTCGGTGAGGGTGAGCATGCCGCCGTCGTGCGCGGCCCAGGCGATGCTGCCGGCAGTGGGCGCGTAGATGCGGCTGATCAGGTTGAACACCGTCGTCTTGCCCGCGCCGTTGGGGCCGATCAGGGTGAACACCTCGCCGCGGCGCACGTCGAAGCTGACGTCGTTGACCGCCAGCAGCCCGCCGAAGCGCACGCTCAGATTGCGTGCCTCGAGCAACACATCACCGCTCATGACAGACCTTCGTCGAAGTGCGCAACTTCGGAAACTGGCGCACCCGAGGCCAGCAGCCGCCGTGCAAGAGCCGCCCCGCAGCACCGGCGGTGTCCCCCTTTCCGGATCGCCCAGCGATTCGACAGAAAGGGGAAGGAGCGAAGCGGCACAGGGGGTGGTTCATCACTTCAACCGCTCCGACTTCTGGAAGCTCTTTTGCCGCTTGAACATGCCCTGGCGGTAGAAGGGAAAGAGCTGCAGCCAGGTGCGCACCTTCAGCCAGCGCCCGTACAGGCCCATGGGCTCGAACAGCACGAAGGCGATGAGCACCGCGCCGTACACCACGGCCTGCAGCCCGGGGGCCTGGCCGATCGCGTCGGGCAGCACGTCCTTGCCCAGCGAGATGAGCTGCGGCATGAAGATCAGGAACATGGCGCCCAGAAACGCCCCGTGCACCGAGCCCAGCCCGCCGATCACGATCATCAGCAGCAGATCGATGGACTGCAGGATGCTGAACTGGTCGGGCGAGATGAACTGCATCTTGTGCGCGTACAGTGCGCCCGCGATGCCCGCCAGCGCCGCCGACAATGCGAACGACAGCGTCTTGTAGTGCGCCAGGTGGATGCCCATGCTCTGCGCCGACACCTCCGAGTCGCGGATCGCCACGAACGCCCGCCCGGTGGGCGCGCGCAGCAGGTTCAGGATGCCCAGGGTGCAGACCACGGCGATGCCCAGGCACAGAAAGTAGAAGGCCCCGGTCGTCTCCAACACGTAGCCCGCGATCTGCGGTGGCATGACGGCCTTGCCCGAGTTGCCGCCCGTCACGGACTCCCAGCGCGCGAACACTTCCTCGACGATGAAGCCGAACGCGAGGGTGGCAATGCCCAGGTAGATGCCCTTGACGCGCAGCGCCGGCAGGCCCACCACCACGCCCACCGCGGCCGACAGCAATGCCCCGCAGGCGAGCGACAGGGCGAACGGCCAGCCCATGCCGGTGAGCACCGCCTGGGTGTAGGCCCCCACGCCCAGGAACGCGGCGTGCCCCAGCGAGAACTGCCCGGTGAAGCCCGCCAGCAGCATCAGGCCCAGGCCCGCGATGGCGTAGATCAGCACGAAGGTGAGCTGGGCCAGCCAGTATTCGGGCGCCACCCAGGGCGCCGCCAGCAGCGCCAGGCACAACAGCCCGTACCAGAACAGGTGGCCGGGGTGCTGCGCCAGGCGCAGGTCCTGGGCGTAGCTGGTCTTGAAGAGGAAACGCATGGGCTCAGACCTTCTTGCGCAGTGTTTCGCCAAAAAGGCCGTTGGGCCTGACCATGAGCATGACCAGCACCACGATATAGGCGGCGGTGTCCTTGAAGCCTTCGGGCAGGTAGAAGCCAGACAGCGATTCGATCACCCCGATCAGCAGGCCGCCGACGATGGCACCCGGAAGGCTGCCGAAGCCGCCGACCACCGCGGCCGGAAAGGCCTTGAGGCCTATAAAGCCCATGTTCGCGTGCACGAACGTAATGGGAGCCAGCAGCAGCCCTGCGATGGCGGCCACCGCCGCCGCCAGGCCCCAGGCCAGGCCGTTGAGCCGCTGCACCGGAATGCCCATGTAGTACGCCGCGAGCTGGTTCTGCGAGGCGGCCTGCATCGCGATGCCCAGCCGGGTATAGCGGAACATGGCGAACAGCAGCACGCACAGCAGAGCGGTGGCGCCGATCACCACGATCTGCTCGGCCGCCAGCACCAGCGGGCCCAGCTGCACCGGCTGGTCCTTGTAGGGCACGGGCAGGGCGTGGGTGTCGGTGCCGAAGCCCGGGATCATGGTCACCAGGCCGCGCAGCACGTAGCCGATGCCGATGGTGAGCATGACGATGGAAAACGCCGGCTGGCCCAGGATGGGGCGGATCACCGCACGCTCCAGCAGCACGCCGAACAACGCCATCGCTGCTATGCTGGCCAGCACCGCGATCCAGAATGGCATGCCCAGCACGCGCATCAGCACCAGCCCGCAAAAGGCGCCGAGCATCATCAGTTCGCCCTGGGCGAAGCTGACGGTTTCCGTGGCCTTGTAGATGAGCACGAAGCCCAGCGCGATCAGTCCGTAGATGCACCCCTGGGCGACACCACTGATCAGCAGTTGGACAAATTGCACGCACACTCCCGGCAGGTATTTCACAAAGCGGGTGCTTTGCGTAAATCGATCGTGCACGCTGGGTCGTGCAACCGCATTCCGGACTTACCCTGAACCGCAGCCGCCGCGCGCGGCCGTCCCATCTGATGCAAGGAGACCCCCCATGAGCTACCCCGATACCCGCCTGTTCATCGACGGCCAGTGGCAGGACGCGGCTGACGGCCGCACCCTGGCCGTGCACAACCCGGCCAATGGCCAGCAGATCGGCAAAGTGGCGCACGCCTGCACCGCCGACCTGGACCGGGCGCTGGCGGCCGCGCAAAAGGGCTTCGAGACCTGGCGCGCCCTGCCGGCCGTAGAGCGCGCGCGCACCATGCGCCGCGCCGCCGCGCTGATGCGCGAGCGCGCCGACGCCATCGGCGTGCTGCTGACCCAGGAGCAGGGCAAGCCGCTGGCCGAGGCGCGGGGCGAGGCGGCTGCGGCCGCCGACATCATCGAGTGGTTCGCCGACGAGGGCCAGCGCGTGTACGGGCGCATCGTGCCGGCGCGCAACCCGGCGGTGCAGCAGCTGGTGGTCAAGGACCCGGTGGGCGTGGTCGCGGCCTTCACGCCCTGGAATTTCCCCATCAACCAGGTGGTGCGCAAGCTGGGCGCTGCGCTGGCCGCCGGCTGCGCCGTCATCGTCAAGGCGCCCGAGGAAACGCCCGCCAGCCCTGCCGAGCTGGTGCGTGCGTTTGCCGACGCCGGGCTGCCCGCCGGCGTGATCAACCTGGTGTATGGCAACCCGGCGGAAATCTCGGGCTACCTGATCCCGCACCCGATCGTGAAGAAGGTCACGTTCACCGGTTCCACGGCGGTGGGCAAGCAGCTCGCGGCGCTGGCGGGGCAGCACATGAAGCGCGTGACCATGGAACTGGGCGGCCACGCACCGGTCATCGTCTGCGCCGACGCGGACGTGCAGCTGGCGGTGAAGGCCACGGCCAGCGCCAAGTTCCGCAATGCCGGCCAGGTGTGCATCTCGCCGACGCGCTTTTTGGTGCACGAGAGCGTGCGCGCGGATTTCGTGGCGGCGCTCACGCGCCACGCCGAGGGCCTGAAGGTGGGCGACGGCATGCAGGACGGCACGCGCATGGGGCCCCTGGCCAACGCCCGCCGGGTGGCGGCCATGCACGACTTCCTGGGCGACGCGCGCACGCAGGGCGCCAAGGTGACCACGGGCGGCGAGGCGCTGGACGGCGTGGGCAACTTCTTCGCCCCCACGGTGCTCGACGACGTGCCGCTGTCGGCGCGCATCTTCAACGAGGAGCCCTTCGGGCCGGTGGCGGCGGTGCGCGGCTTCACCGACCTGGCGGACGCAATCGCCGAAGCCAACCGCCTGCCCTACGGCTTGGCCGCCTATGCCTTCACGCGCTCGCTCAAGGACGCGCACGAGCTGGCGCGCCAGGTCGAGGTCGGCATGCTGTGGATCAACCAGCCGGCCACGCCCAGCGCCGAGATGCCGTTCGGCGGTCTGAAGGATTCCGGCTATGGCTCCGAGGGCGGGCCCGAGGCCGTCGAGGCCTGCCTGAACACCCGCGCCATCTCCATCACCCCGCTGTAGCGCGGGGCCGGGGCAGCGTCAGCCGCCGCGCTCCACGGGGCGGCTGGCGTCGCTGCACCAGTCGCTCCAGCTGCCGGCGTACAGGGCAGTCGGCGCATAGCCGGCAATCTCCATCGCCAGCAGGTTGGGGATGGCGCTCACCCCGCTGCCGCACTGGTGCAAAACGCTGGCAGGGTCGCGCCCGGCCAGCAGGGCGTCGAACTCGGCGCGCAGTTGCGCGCGGGGCTTGAAGCGGCCGTCCTCGCCCAGGTTCTGGCTGAACGGGCGGTTGAGCGCGCCGGGGATGTGGCCGGCCACCGGGTCGAGCGGCTCGACCTCGCCGCGGAACCGGGGTGCCGCGCGCGCGTCCAGCACGGTCTGGCCGGGGGTGTGCAAACGCTCCCAGACATGCTGTGCGTCCACCAGGTGGCGCAGCGGCTCGCCGACCTCGAAGTTGGACTGGAAGTGCGCGGGCTCGTCGCCCTGCGCCACCTCGCCGCCGGCCGCCTTCCAGGCCTGCAGGCCGCCGTCGAGCACCGCCACGGCGTCGTGGCCCATCCACTTGAGCATCCACCACAGGCGGCCGCAGTAGTTGGCGCCGTTGCGGTCGTACACCACGGCCTGCATCTCGTTGGCAAACCCGATGGACGACAGCCACGTGGAAAAGCGCTCGCGGTTGGGCAGCGGATGGCGCCCGCCGGAGCAGGGCGAGTCCGCGGCGCCGGCCACCAGCATGCCGCTGGGACTGGGCGCGCCGTGGCGGGCGCTCAGGTTCTCCTCCAGGTCGGCGTACACGGCGCCCGGAATGTGCTCCTGGCGGTACAGCGCCACGCCATGCGAGGGCGTGGCCAGGTCGAAGCTGCAGTCGAACACCATCAGCGGCTGGTGGGTGCGCATCAGGTCCTGCAACTCGGAGGCGGAGATCAACTGGGTGTAGGGCATGGGCAGACGAAGAGGAAACGGGTCGATGAAGGAAGTGACCGCCCGATTGTGGCGACGCCGCGCGCCGGCTGCGCGTCGGCGCACGCCGCGTCCGGCACGGCTTGCGCTCAGTCGCGCGCGGCGAGCGCCCCGCGGGCACGCAGCAGTGTGGCGGCGATGCCGCTGGCGACGATCAGTGCCATGCCGGCCCAGGCGATGAGCGGCAGCTCTTCGCCGAACACCACCATGCCGTAGAGGCTGGCGAAAATGATGCCGGCGTACTGCAGGTTGGCCACCACCAGCGTGGCACGCGGCGTGAGCGCGCGCGAATAGGCCAGCGTCATGCACAACTGCCCGGCAGCGGCCAGCACGCCCAGCGGCAGCAGCCACAGCGCCGGCCAGCCCGGCCAGGGCGACGTGCCCACCAGGGCCATCACCAAGCCGCCCGCCACCGCCGAGCCGAGCGCGAAATAGAACACCGTGCGCGCCTCGGGTTCGCCCAGGCGCGACAGCGCCGACACCTGCATGTACGCCATTGCCGCGCAAAAGCCCGACAGCAGCCCCACGGTGCCGGCATAGCCCTGGCCGCTGCCCACGCTGGGCCGCAGCATCAGCACCACCCCGGCGAAGCCCGCCAGCACGGTGAGCACCAGCGGCACCTGCAACGGCGGCCGCGGCTCCTGCGCCGAAGGCTTCCAGTTCAACAGCGCGGCGCCCATGACGAACGCGGCGATCCATACGCTGCTCATGTAGTTGAGCGTGGTGGCGGAGGCCAGCGGCAGGATGGCGATCGCGTAGAACCACGCCCCGAGCGACACCACCCCCACCAGGCTGCGCCAGGCGTGCATGCCAGGGTAGGCGGTGGCCAGGCCCACACCCTGGCGGCGCGCCAGCAGCGCCAGCAGGCCCATGCCCAGCAGGCCGCGGTAGAACACGAGCTCGGCCGCCGAGAACCAGGCGGACGCGATCTTCACGCACACCCCCATGCTGGCGAAGAAAAAGGCCGCCAGGACCATCCACAGGGCTTGCATGGGTGAGAAGCGAAAGAGTTTTGGAATGAAAAAAGCTGCTGGCGCTTATGTATCAAGCGCCAACAGCTATTATTTTAGGAGTGATTGGACCGCGCCCGAGGCGCGTCAGCCGCGCGGCACCGCCCCGCCCATCTTCTCGCGGTACCACTCGTGGAAGTGCTGCATGCCGTCTTCCATGGGGCTTTGGTAGGGGCCGGCCTCGTCGTCGCCGCGCGCCAGCAGCGCCTTGCGCCCGGCGTCCATGCGCTCGGCGATCTCGTCGTCCTCGATGGCGGTCTCCATGTAGGCGGCGCGCTGGGCTTCGACGAACTCTCGCTCGAAGGCCACGATCTCCTCGGGGTAATAGAACTCCACCATGTTCAGCGTCTTGTCCACGCCCAAGGGGTGCAGCGTGGAGACGGTGAGCACGTGCGGATACCACTCCACCATGATGTGCGGGTAATAGGTCAGCCAGATGGCGCCGCGTTTGGGTAATTCGCCGTCCTGGTAGCGCAGCAGCACGTCGTGCCACTGCTTGTAGACGTCGGAGCCGGGCTTGCCGAAGGTGGGCGCCACGCCCACGGTCTGCACCGAGTACTCGCGGCCGAACTCCCAGCGCAGGTCGTCGCAGGTCACGAAGTTGCCCAGCCCGGGGTGGAAGGGGCCCACGTGGTAATCCTCCAGATAGACCTCGATGAAGGTCTTCCAGTTGTAGTTGCACTCGTGCAGCTCGACGTGATCCAGTGCATAGCCCTCGAACGACAGGTCGTGCGCCGGGCCCATGCCGGCGAGGTCGGCGGCGATGTCGCGGCCGTTGTCCTCAAACAGCAGGCCGTTCCATTCGCGCAGGCCGTAGTTGTTCAGGTGCAGGCAGGGGTCGTGCGCGAAATGCGGCGCGCCCAGCAGCTCGCCCTTGGGGGAGTACGTCCAGCGGTGGATGGGGCAGACGATGTTGCCGCCGGCGTGGCCCTTGCCCTGGCCCTGCAGGCTGCCGCGGCCCTGCAGCATGATGGCCTGGCGGTGGCGGCAGACGTTGGAGATCAGCTCGAGGCCGCCCTGGGCATTGCGCACCAGCGCCCGGCCCTGCTGCTCCTGCGCCAGCGCGTGGTAGTCGCCGGGCTCCGGCACACTCAGAGCGTGCCCGACGTAGCGGGGGCCTGGCTGGAACAGGGCATCCAGCTCGCGCTGCAGCAGCGCGGGGTCGAAGTAGCTGGAGACGGGAAGTTGGCTTGCGGCCGGCTGCAGTCGAAGACTTAAATCAGACATGGAAGACCTGACCTAAAGACTCCCCACAGGGAGGTGCGCGTGCGCACGGACGGAAATAAAGAAACCGGCCGAGAGCGCCAAACCCCTAGCCGGTCCTGTAGTGGAATGGGATTATAGGTGGTGGGGTTATTTCCTCCGGCGGGGTGCGTGTATTGGCCCGCTGGGGGGCGCCGGGCGACGCTTCGGGTGGGGCGGCCTAAAATGCCCCGTTTACACCTGCGCCTGCCGCCGCCCTTTCTTTCTCATGCCCAAGGCTCCCGCCGCCCCCACCCCACCGCCGCTGCCCGACACGTACGAGGCCGCGCTGCAGGAGCTCGAGCAGCTCGTGGCACGCATCGAGTCTGGCCAGCTGCCGCTGGACCAGATGTTGGCCGGCTACCAGCGCGGCGCCGCCTTGCTGCAGCTGTGCCGCGATCGCCTGGAGGCCGTGCAGGACCAGATCAAGGTGCTGGACGACGGTGTGTTGCAGCCGTGGAACGAGGCCCCATGACGTTGGCCTGCGTGCCTGCGCCGGCGGCGGCCCCGTTTCACCTGCCGTCGTGGATGGAGCGGCAGCTGGCGCACGTGGAGCATGCGCTGGGCCAGGCCCTGTCGGGCGACGCGCCCGCCGGCCTGGGCGAGGCCATGCGCTATGCCGTGCAAGGCGGGGGCAAGCGCTTGCGGCCGCTGCTGGTGCTGGCCGCCTGCGAGGCCGTGGGCGGCCAGCACGCGGCGGCGCTGCGCGCTGCCTGCGCAGTGGAGCTGATCCACGCCTACTCGCTGGTGCACGACGACATGCCCTGCATGGACAACGACGTGCTGCGCCGTGGCAAGCCGACGGTGCATGTGCAGTTCGGCCAGGCCCAGGCGCTGCTGGCCGGCGACGCTCTGCAGGCGCTGGCCTTCGAGCTGCTGGTGCCCGACCAAGGGCTGGACGCCGCCACCCAGGCGCGCCTGTGCCGGCTGCTGGCGCGCGCCGCAGGCGCGCAGGGCATGGCCGGTGGCCAGGCCATCGACCTGGCCCACGTGGGCCGGCCGATGCCGGAGGCGGCGCTGCGCCAGATGCATGCGCTCAAGACCGGGGCGCTGCTGCAGGCCAGTGTGCAGATGGGCGCCGCGTGCGGGGCCGCCACGCCTGCCGCCGAGGCGGCGCTGGCCGGCTACGGCGCCGCGATCGGCCTGGCGTTCCAGGTCGTGGACGATGTGCTCGACGTGACCCAGGACTCGGCCACGCTGGGCAAGACCGCGGGCAAGGACGCGGCCAGCGACAAGCCCACCTATGTGTCGCTCATGGGGCTGGACGGCGCCCGCGCGCACGCGCTGGCGCTGCTGGCCGAAGCGCACGCGCGGTTGGCCGAGAGCGGCCTGCAAGAGACGCACGCCCTGGCGGCTTTGGCCGACATGGTCGTGCACCGCTCGCACTGACAATCCGGGCCAAATTGGCCCACAGCGCTTTTCCCACAAGCGCTGGTAGCTACTAAAGATATAGCATATGTCCACCACGAATCACCCGCTGCTCGAGCGCATCGCCGACCCGGCCGACCTGCGCAACCTGTCGCGTGCCGAGCTCAAGCTGCTCGCCGGCGAGCTGCGCGCCTTCGTGCTGGAGAGCGTCTCGCGCACCGGGGGCCACCTGTCGTCCAACCTGGGCACGGTCGAGCTGACCATCGCCCTGCATGCGGTGTTCCACACGCCCGAGGACCGGCTGGTGTGGGATGTGGGCCACCAGACCTACCCGCACAAGATCCTCACCGGCCGCAAGGACCGCATGGGCAGCCTGCGCCAGTTGGGCGGCCTGTCGGGCTTTCCACAGCGCAGCGAGAGCGACTACGACACCTTCGGCACCGCACACTCGTCCACCAGCATCTCGGCGGCGCTGGGCATGGCGCTGGCCGCGCGCCAGCAGGGCGTGGAGCGCCACTGCGTGGCGATCATCGGCGACGGCGCCATGACTGCCGGCATGGCCTTCGAGGCGCTGAACAACGCCGGCGTGGCCGACGCCAACCTGCTGGTGATCCTCAACGACAACGACATGAGCATCAGCCCGCCGGTGGGCGCGCTCAACCGCTACCTCGCGCAGCTCATGAGCGGCAACGTCTACAGCCGCGCGCGCGACGTGGGCAAGAACGTGCTGAAGAACGTGCCGCCGCTGCTGGAGCTGGCCAAGCGCCTGGAGCAGCAGGCCAAGGGCATGGTGGTACCGGCGACGCTGTTCGAGAACTTCGGCTTCAACTACATCGGGCCCATCGACGGGCACGACCTGGACTCGCTGATCCCCACGCTGGAGAACATCAAGGAGCTCAAGGGTCCGCAGTTCCTGCACGTGGTGACCAAGAAGGGGCAGGGCTACAAGCTGGCCGAGGCCGACCCGGTGGCCTACCACGGCCCGGGCAAGTTCGACCTGAAAATCGGCCTGGTCAAGCCGGCCACGCCACCGAAGCAGACCTTCACCCAGGTCTTCGGCCAGTGGCTGTGCGACATGGCGGCGCAGGACAGGCGCCTGGTGGGCATCACCCCGGCCATGCGCGAGGGCTCGGGCATGGTCGAGTTCGAGCAGCGCTTTCCCGAGCGCTACTACGACGTCGGCATCGCCGAGCAGCACGCCGTGACGTTTGCCGCCGGCATGGCCTGCGAGGGTGTGAAGCCGGTGGTGGCGATCTACTCCACCTTCCTGCAGCGCGCCTACGACCAGCTGATCCACGACGTGGCGCTGCAGAACCTGCCGGTGGTGTTCGCGCTGGACCGCGCCGGCCTGGTGGGGGCGGACGGCGCCACGCACGCCGGGGCGTACGACATCGCCTTCGTGCGCTGCATCCCCAACATGGCCATAGCCTGTCCGGCCGACGAGCGCGAATGCCGCCAGCTGCTCACCACGGCGTTCGAGCAGGACCACCCGGTGGCCGTGCGCTATCCGCGTGGCGCCGGCGTCGGCGCCGTGCCGCTGGCCAGCCTGGAAGGCCTGCCCTATGGCAAGGGCGAGGTGCGCCGCGAAGGCCGCCGCATCGCCATCCTGGCCTTCGGCACCCTTCTGTACCCGGCGCTGGAGGCGGCTGAAGGCCTGGACGCCACGGTGGTGAACATGCGCTGGGCCAAGCCGCTGGACACCGAGCTGCTGCTGCGCGTCGCCGACGCGCACGAGGCCATCGTCACCGTGGAAGAGGGCGCCGTCATGGGCGGCGCGGGCAGCGCCGTGTGCGAGGCGCTGAACGCGGCCGGCGTGCTGCGCCCCGTGCTGCAACTGGGCCTGCCCGACACGTTCGTCGAGCACGGCGACCCGGCGCGCCTGCTGGCCTTGCAGGGGCTGGACGCCGTGGGCATCGAACGTGCGATCACCACGCGCTTCAGCGCAACCCAGGGCCGCCAAAACGGGCGCGCTGCGGCCTGAACGCCGCAGCGGCGACAGCCCGGCGGGCCGTTTGCCGTGTTTAATTGTCCCGCGCCGCGCTTTTCGAGGGGAAACCCGTAACGGCTGGATGCCGTGCGGTTTTTACAATTTGTGGCGCCGCTGCGCGTGGCTGGCCTGTGCGCCGTGATCCCACGCCCTGCGTTTGTTTTTCACACCAACTGGAGAAACCGTCCATGGATCGTCGTTCCATCATCAAGCAGGCCGGGCTGGCCGGCGTGCTCGCCGCCGGCGTGGCACCTGCCGTGCATGCCCAGGCCGCTGTGCGCTGGCGCCTTGCCGCCAGCTTCCCCAAGTCCCTGGACACTATTTTCGGCACCGCCGTGAAGTTTTCCGAGACCGTCAAGGAGCTCTCGGGTGGCAAGTTCGAAGTGTCGGTGCACGCCGCCGGTGAGCTGATGCCAGCCTTCGGCGTGGTCGACGCGCTGGAGAAGGACACCATCGAGATGGCCCTGTCCG
>DAMCAL010000066.1:0-14799 GCA_032059585.1 Burkholderiaceae bacterium | reverse complement strand
GCGCGACTCGCCCAGCACCCAGCGCACGGCGTCCATGATGTTGGACTTGCCGCACCCGTTCGGCCCCACCACCCCCACCAGCTGGCCCGGCAGCAGGAAATTGGTGGGCTCGGCAAAGGACTTGAAGCCCGCAAGCTTGATGGAACTGAGGCGCACGGAAGGCGATAGTGGACGTGAAGCGGCGAAGGGCGAAATGATACTGTGGCGGTCCCTGCCCGCCCCGGCCCAGCGCAATACAAGTAAAAAGTGCCTCCAGCGCTTGTGGGATCAGCGCAGGCAGCTATGAGTACGATAGCAAATCAGGCGGTGCGGGGCGCGAACGCGATCAAGGCCATGCCGCACAGGGCCACGGCCACGCCGGCCACATCCCACGCCGTGGGGCGCACGCCGTCCACCAGCCACAACCAGGCCAGCGCCACGCCCACATACACGCCGCCATAGGCCGCGTACACCCGCCCGGCGGCGGCCGGGTGCAGCGTCAGCAGCCAGACGAACGCGGCCAGGCTGAGCACGGCCGGCACCAGCAGCCATGCGCTGCGCCCGCCGCGCAGCCACAGCCACGGCAGGTAGCACCCGGCGATTTCGGCGACGGCCGTGGCCACGAACAGGGCAAAGGTGTGCAAGGGGGACATACAGGCAAACGCTCAAGGCGCGGCCGCCGCGCGCTGCAGCGCCAACGCCTCGAAGCGCTCGCGCGGCAGTGGCGGCGCCAGCAGGTAGCCCTGCCACACGTGGCAGCCGCTGCGCTCCAAGAACTGACGCTGCGCCTCGGTCTCGACCCCTTCGGCGATCACCTGCAAGCCCAGGCTGGTGCCCAGCGCGACGATGGTGCGGGCGATGGCCGCGTCGTTCGGGTCGGTGAGCACATCGCGCACGAAGCTCTGGTCGATCTTGAGCTCGTCCAGCGGCAGGCGCTTCAGGTAGGCCAGCGACGAGTAGCCGGTGCCGAAGTCGTCCAGCGAAAAGCACACGCCGTAACTGCGCAATTGCCCCATCTTCTCGATGGTGTCGTCGACGTCCTGCAGCAGCATGCCTTCTGTCAGTTCCAGGCGCAGGCGCGCCGCATCGGCACCGGTGCTGGCCAGCGCCTGCAGCACCTGGGCGACGAAGCCCGGCTCGCGGAACTGGCGCGGGCTGACGTTCACGGCGACGGTGAAGTGCCCGAGCGCGGGGTGGTCGCTCCACTGCGCCAACTGGAGACAGGCGGTGTCCAGCACCCATTGACCGAGCTGCAGGATCAGGCCGGACTCCTCGGCGCGGGGAATGAATTCCGACGGCGGCACGAAGCCGCGCTGCGGGTGCCGCCAGCGCAGGAGCGCCTCCGCACCCTCGATCGCGCCGCGCCCCACCTTGGGCTGGTAGTACAGCTCGAACTGCCCGGCCGCGAGCCCGGCCCGCATGTCCGCCTCCAGCTGCACGCGCGCCGCCACCACGGCCTGCATGCGCGGGTCGAAAAAACGCAGCGTGTTGCGCCCGGCAGTCTTGGCCTCGTACATCGCCAGCTCGCTGCGCTTGAGCAGCTCCTCCGCCGGCTCGCCGTTGCCGTCGAAGACGGTGACGCCTACGCTCAAGGTGGTGTGGTAGGGCTCACCCTGGCCGAGGTCGAACGGTTCGGCGAGCGCCGCCAGCATGGCGCGCACCACCTCTTCGGCATGGGCGGCGGCCTCTTCGGATGCGGTGCCCCCTTCCTTGAGCAGCACCACGAATTCATCGCCGCCCTGGCGCGCCAGCGTGTCGTCGCCGCTGATGCACCCGCGCAGGCGCTGCGCCACCTCGCGCAGCAACCGGTCGCCCGCGTCGTGTCCGCGGATCTCGTTGAGCGTCTTGAAGTGGTCGAGGTCGAGCAGCAGCAGCGCGCCCCAGGTCTTGTGGCGCGCGTGCATGGCCAGCGCCTGCTCCATGCGATCGAGCAGCAGGCGGCGGTTGGGCAGGCCGGTCAGCAGGTCGTTGTAGGCCAGGTAGCGCAGTTCCTCCTCGCTCTTGCGACGCTGGGTGATGTCCTGCACCACCACCAGGTGCTGCCGCCGGGGGCCGTGGTCCGAGCGCAGGCTCGACACGGTGGCGTCGACCCAGACAGCGCTGCCGTCCTTGCGGCGCAGGCGCACTTCGCGGCGGAACTCCGCGAGCTCGCCGGTGACCAGCTGGCGCATCAGCGCGCGGGCCCGCGGCAGGTCACCGGGCTCGCTGAGGTCCTCGATGCGCAAGACCAGCACTTCGTGCGGCTCGTATCCGACGATGTCGCAAAACCGCTGGTTGGCCCGCTCCAGCGCGCCGGTGAGAGAGTCGATCTGCACCATGCCCACCGCAGCCTGGTTGAAGGCCGAACGAAAGCGCGATTCGCTTTCGCGGGCGGCCGAAGCCGCGCGCCGTGCGACGGCCAGCGCCTGGGCTCGGCGGCGCACCAGCAGGCCGACCAGGGCGGTCAGCAGCGCCGTGACCAGCAGGCTGCCGCCGGCCACCAGAGCAGGCAGGCGCACTTCCTGGGGCGAGAGCAGCGGCCGTGTCGGCGCAAAGTCGATGCGCCACCGCCGCCCTCCGATGGGCAGTTCGTAGGACTGGCGGAATTCGGCGCCCATGGGCGCCTCGGCCGAGGTGTAGAGCAGCGTCGCCGGCTGGACGGTGTTGGCGCGGGTCGCGACGCCGGCGTCGTGCAGCGTGAGCGCCAGGCCGTCCGCGATGCCGTGCTCCTGCAGCGCGCCCACCAGGTCGAACACCCGCATGCTCACCCCGACGGCGCCGATGAACGTGGTGGTGCCATCGGTTTCCGAAGGTACGAACACCGGCAGCCGCATGATGATGCCGACGGGGTGTTCGCGCTCCTGCACCAGGTCCAGCGGCGCCGAGGCCACCAGGACCCCGGTCGAGCGGGCACGCTGCATGGCCTCCAGGTTGGCGGGCTGGGAATGGATTTCCAGTCCCAGCACCGCCTGGTTGTCCAGGCGCGGCCACAGGTAGTCGACGACGAAGTATTCGTCCTGCGGCTGCCCGGGGTGGATGGTGAACTGGGTCGGCAACGACCCGTCCAGGTGCGCGTTGGCACGCGCCTGCGCCTCGAAGGCATCGCGCTGCCCTGCGGGCACGGCCCGGGTGAAGTTCAGGTTCTTGACGTCGGGGTGGTTGCGCTCCAGCCGCAGGCTGCTGGCCATCCACTCGAAGGCGCTGCGCGTCAGATCGGGATTCACCGTGAGCAGCGCCCGCGCGCCGTGCAGCAGATCGGTCTTGGACTCGATGCGGCGCTGCAGCGCATCCACCACGCTGCGGGCCTGGCGCTCGAAGCGCGCCTGCGCGAGCGCCTGGTTGGTGGCCTGCTGGTGCTGCCACAGGCCCCAGCAGGCCACCAGACCCACGAACACCACCGCCGCACCGGGCAGCGAGTGCCAGTTCAAGCGGGGGGAGGCGGCGAGCGAGGTGTAGGGCATGGCGATCAACCAGGCCCGAGAATAGCCTCTTGCCCCGTGGTCGACCCACGTCCGCGCCGCCGGCCTACATGGGCCCACCCATCTGGGCCTATCCTCGCGGCTGCCCGATTCGCTCTGTTTCCCGTGTTATTTCGCTTCTTCGAAAACCGCATCGCTCCCTACCCCCCTGCCGAGCCGGCGCCGCCGCCGCAAGGGTTTTTTGCCTTCGTCTGGAGCTGCACCCAGGGCATGCGTGGGTGGATCGCGCTGCTCACGGGCACGTCTGCGCTGATGGCGGTGTACGAGGCGCTGCTGTTCGCCATCCTCGGTCGCGTGGTGGACTGGCTGCCCAACCTGTCGCCCGCGACGTTCTGGCAGACGCAGCGGACCGCGGTGCTGGCGATCGCCGCGTTGCTGCTCTCCAGCGGGCTGCTGCTGGCGCTGCACACCATGGTCATGCACCAGGTGCTGGCAATCAATTTCCCGATGCGCCTGCGCTGGCTGTTCCACCGGCTGATGCTGGGCCAGAGCATGTCGTTCTACGCCGACGAGTTCGCCGGCCGCATCACCACCAAGGTGATGCAGACCGCCCTGTCGGTGCGCGACGTGGTATTCATGGTGGTGGACGTGCTGGTGGGCGTGTCGGTGTACATGGTGGGCATTCTGGTGCTCGCGGCCAGCTTCGAGTGGCGGCTGATGGTGCCCTTTGCGCTGTGGCTGCTCGGGTATGCCACGGCATGCTGGTATTTCGTGCCGCGCCTGGGCGCCATCGGCAAGGAGCAGGCCGACGCGCGTTCGCTGATGACGGGCCGGGTGACCGATGCCTACACCAACATTGCCACGGTGAAGCTGTTCGCGCACACGCGCCGCGAGGCGGAGTACGCGCGCAACGCCATGGAAGCGTTCAAGGCGACCGGCCATGCGCAGATGCGCCTGGTCAGCCAGTTCGAGGTCGCCAACCACCTGATGATCACCCTGCTGCTGCTGGGTGCGGGCGGCACGGCCCTGTGGCTGTGGTCGCACGGCCAGGCCACCGCGGGCGTGGTGGCTGCCGTGCTGGCGATGGCGCTGCGCCTCATGGGCTACTCGCACTGGATCATGTGGCAGATGACCGGTCTCTTCGAGAATGTGGGCACCATCCAGGATGGCCTCCTGACGCTGACGCGCCCGCGCAGCATCGTGGATGCACCCGACGCCCGGCCTCTGGTGGTCACGCGCGGGGAGATCGCCTTTCAGGACGTGCGCTTCGCGTACAAGCACGGCGGACGGCAGGTCATCGACGGGCTGGATCTGACCATCCGCCCGGGTGAGCGCATCGGCTTGATCGGGCGTTCAGGCGCGGGCAAGTCCACGCTGGTCAACCTGCTGCTGCGCCTGGCCGATGTGGACGGCGGCCGCATCCTGATCGATGGCCAGGACATCCGCCACGTCACGCAGGACAGCCTGCGCGGCGCCATCGGCATGGTCACGCAGGACATATCGCTGCTGCACCGCTCCATGCGCGAGAACATCCTCTACGGCCGGCCCGACGCCGACGAGGCCAGGATGCGCGCGGCGGCTGAGCGCGCGGAGGCTGCCGAGTTCATCGACACCCTGACCGACCTGCAGGGGCGCAGCGGCTACGACGCGCAGGTGGGCGAGCGTGGCGTGAAGCTGTCGGGCGGGCAGCGCCAGCGCGTCGCCATCGCGCGCGTGCTGCTCAAGGACGCACCGATCCTGCTGCTGGACGAAGCCACCAGCGCGCTGGACAGCGAGGTCGAGATCGCCATCCAGCGCAGCCTGGACACCCTGATGCGCGGCAAGACGGTGATCGCCATCGCCCACCGCCTGTCCACCATCGCCGCGATGGACCGCCTGGTGGTCATGGACGAAGGCCGTATCGCCGAGCAGGGTACGCATGCCGAGCTGCTGGCGCTGGGCGGCATCTACGCGCGCCTGTGGACGCACCAGAGCGGCGGCTTCATGGGCGGCGATCTGCAGTAGCGTTCGGCGTCGACTCCGCGTCCGCCCGGCTGGCCTGTTCGCGTGCGATCCACGTCTCGACCATGTGCCGCACCCGCTGCGCTTCATGGCGCAGGCGCTGGTCTTCACCGTCCAGCACCCGAAACAGGCTCACCATCACCAGCGCCATCAGCAAGGCGAATGGCAGAGCCGCGATGGTGATGAGCGCCTGCAGCGCATCCAGGCCACCCGCCAGCAGCAATGCGCCCGCGATGAGCGCCACGGCCAATCCCCACGCGACACGGCGCGACAGCGGTGGATCCCCGGCCTCTTCCGTGGACATGCTGGCCAGCACCAGCACGGCCGAGTCGGCCGACGTGACGAAGAAGATGATCAGCAGCAGCAGTGCGGCAACGGCCAGCACGCCGCTGCCCGGCAGGCTGTCGAACAGCGCGAACAGCACCGTTTCGTAGCCGTTGGCCAGCGCCTGCAGCAGTTCGACGTGGCCGAACATCTGCGCCTGCAACGCGGCGCCGCCGAACACCGAGAACCACAGGAACCCGACGATCGTCGGCGCCAGCACCACCCCGATGACGAACTCGCGCACGGTCCGACCGCGCGAGACGCGCGCGATGAACGCGCCGACGAACGGAGCCCAGGCGATCCACCAGGCCCAGTAGAACACCGTCCAGTCCCGCACCCAGGTGCTCTCGGAGAAAGGCGACAGGCGCAGGCTCATGGTCACCAACTGGTTGATGTACGATCCCAGGGTGGTGGTGAAGGTGTCCAGGATGAAGCCGGTCGGGCCGATCACCAACACCGCAAGCATCAGCACCGCGGCCAGCAGCAGGTTGAAGCTGGACAGCCATTTCACGCCCCGCTCCACCCCGCTGGCACTCGAGGCCATGTACAGCACGAAGGCGACGGCGATGATGGCCAGCTGCGATGTGATGGTGGCGGGAATGCCGAACACCCGCTCCAGCCCGGCAGAGATCTGGATCGTCCCGAAGCCCAGCGTGGTGGCCACGCCGATCGCCGTGGCCACCACGGCGGCAATGTTCACCGCCTGGCCCAGCGCACCGCGGTGGTGGCGGCCGATGACCGGCTCGAGCATGTCGCTGATCTGCCCGCGGCCCCCCCGGTTGTATTGGAACCAGGCCATGGCCAGTCCGATGAGCGCGTAGATGGCCCACGGGTGCAGGCCCCAGTGGAAGAACACATACCGCATGGCCGCCCGCGCGGCGGCAGGGCTTTGCGGCACCAGGCCCTCCGGTGGCTTGAGAAAGTGCGACACCGGCTCTGCTGCGCCCCAGAATACCAATCCGATGCCCATGCCGGCCGCAAACAGCATGGACAGCCAGCTCAGTTGGGAAAAGTCCGGCTCCGCATCCTCGCCCCCGATGCGCAGCCGGCCGAAGCGGCCGAATGCGAGGTACAGCAAAAAAAGCAACGCCAGAAACACCACCAGCAGGTACATCCAGCCGGCACTGCGCACCACCGCGGCCAACGCCGCCTGCATCGCCACGTTGAATGGCCCTGGTGCCAGGCCCGCGAGCAGCACCAGGACGGCCACGATGGCAATGGAAATTCGGAAAACCATGGTCTCTCCTGCCGCCGGGACGGCTTGGGAACGCGGTTGTGTCAGCGGTTCCGTTTCGCCGGATGCGCCTGGTCGAGCGCGCCCTCAGGCGCCGGGCTTGAGGTGGCGCTGGAAGGTCTTGCGAAACTTTTCCACCTTGGGCGTCACCACCACGGCGCAGTAGCCCTGCTGGGGGTTGTTCGCGTGGTATTGCTGGTGGTAGTCCTCGGCCGGCCAGTAGCTTGTGAGCGGCTGCACCTCGGTGACGATGGGCGCGCCGAACATCTTGTCCTGCTCCATCTGCCGCACCATGTCCTCCGCCACCTCGCGGTGGGCCGGATCTGTCCAGTACACGCCGCTGCGGTACTGGGTTCCGACGTCGTTGCCCTGGCGGTTCAACGTGGTGGGGTCGTGCGTGGCGAAGAAGATTTCCAGGATGTCGCGCACGTCGATTTTCTTCGGATCGAACGTCACCCGCACCACCTCGGCGTGGCCGGTCCTGCCCGAGCAGACCTGCTCATAGGTCGGCCGTTCGACTTCGCCGTTGGCATAGCCGCTTTGCACATCGGTCACACCGCGCACGCGGTCGAACACGGCTTCCGTGCACCAGAAACATCCCCCTCCAAGCACCACGCTTTCCAGCTGCCTGTCGTGTGGTTGGTCCATGCGTCTCCCCCCTGTGAATGGTCGATGACAACCTGCGTTGCGACGCAGTGCAGGCGCAAAACCGAACGGTACCCGGATTGCACCCGTGGTGCCGTCTGGCAGTGGTGCAGCGTCGGCAAGACGCGGCGCGTGGCCATGGTACGAAAGACCAGCACCTGGAACATGCCAGACAAGCGCGCGTTGACGGTGGACCCGGCCCTGGCTATATTACTAACCAGTCAGTCATTAATTTATGGCCCCTTCGTCCACTTCTTCTTCCACCAGCGCTCTCCCGCCCCGCGGCCGCCGCAAGGAAGCGCGTCCGGGCGAGCTGCTCGCCGCTGCCCTGGATCTGTTCGTCGACAAGGGGTTTGCGGCTACGCGGGTGGACGAGGTGGCGGCGCGCGCCGGAGTGTCCAAGGGCACGCTGTTCCTGTACTTTTCCAGCAAGGAAGAGCTTTTCAAGGCGGTCGTGCGGGAAAACATCGCCGTGCGCTTCGCCGAATGGGACAGCGAACTGATGGCCTTTGAGGGGAGCAGCAGCGAGCTGCTGCGTTACTGCTTTCAGACCTGGTGGGAGCGCGTCGGCGCCACGAAGGCCTCGGGGCTGGCGAAGCTGATGCTGAGCGAAGCGAACAATTTCCCGGAGCTGGCGCAGTTCTACCGGCAGGAAGTGGTGGAGCCTGGCCACGCGCTGGTGCGCCGCATCCTGCAGCGGGGAATGGACCGGGGCGAGTTCCGTACGGTGCCGCTCGACCAGGCGGTGTACTTGGTGCTGGCGCCGCTCATGTTCCTGATGCTGGCCCAGCCGACCATGGGCCTGTGCATCCCGTGCCCCGAGCGTTTCAATGCCGACGAGTACATCGCCCTGCAGGCGGAGAACGTCTTGCAGGGGCTGTTGGTGCGCCCGGCCTAAAATCGCCGGTTTGTCCGAATTTTCCCCGCGTTCGTTTTCCCTGTCCGGAGCCTTCTATGAACCTGCCCTTGAACACGTTTGCCGACGTCCACGATGCCACCGCGCAGGCGCGCTTCAACATGATCGAGCAGCAGATCCGCCCCTGGAACGTGCTCGACGAGCGGGTCCTCGAAACCCTCGCCATGGTGCGGCGTGAGGAGTTCGTGCCGCCGGCCTACCAGGGCATGGCCTTCGCGGATGTCGAAATCCCCCTCGCCCACCCTGTCGAGGAAGCCGAGCGCCTGGGCCAGGTGATGCTGGCGCCGCGCGTGGATGCCCGCATGCTGCAGGAGTTGCAGTTGCGCCCCACCGACCGGGTGCTGGAGATCGGCGCCGGCTCGGGCTACATGGCCGCGCTCATGGCGCACCAGGCCGAGCATGTCGTAACACTGGAACTGGTGCCCGAACTGGTCGAGTTCGCCCGTGAAAACCTGCGCAGCGCCGGTGTCGCCAATGCCGATGTGCGCCAGGCCGACGGCGCGCGCGACCCGGTCCCGGACGGCCCGTTCGACGTCATCGTCCTCAGCGGTTCGGTGGCCGAGGTGCCCGACCAGCTGCTGGCGCTGCTGCGCGACGGTGGGCGCCTGGGCGCGATCGTCGGGCTGGAGCCGATGATGCGCGCCACCATCGTGCGCCGCCTGGGGGACCGGTTCGAGACAGAACAGCCCTGGGACGCCATCGTGCCGCGCCTGCGCCACTTCCCCGAGCCATCGGCCTTCCGTTTCTGACCGCGGCACGGCGTTGCCCACCATGATCGAGCACGTCCGTCCCGCCGAGCTGCAGGCCTGGCTGGCCCAGCACGAAGGCGCCGTGCCTCTGGTGCTGGATGTGCGCGAGCCATGGGAGCTGCAGACAGCGAGCGTGGTGCCGCAGGGGTTCGAGTTGCTGGCGATGCCGATGGGCACGGTCCCGGCGCGCATCCAAGAGATCGATCCGGCGCGGCCCGTGGCCTGCTTGTGCCACCACGGCGTGCGCAGCCTGCGCGTGGCGTCCTACCTCGTGCAGCAAGGCTGCGAGCATGTGGCCAATATCAGTGGCGGCATCGACGCCTGGTCGCGCGAGCGCGACCCGCACGTACCGCGCTACTGAACCGCGCCACCCCCCTCCTCCACCCCTCCCACTGCGACGGTCCCGCCATGCACGCACTCCAACGCTGGTCCTTGGCTGCTGCTGCCGTGTGTGCCATCGCCGCCACGGGTGCGCACGCGCAGGGCCTGCTGGCGTTGGCCGACGCCGCCCGTGGCCACGACGCCGCGCTGCAATCCGCGCAGGCGCAGTTCGCCGCTGCGCAAAGCCGGGCCGAACAGGCGCGCGCGGGCCTGCTGCCCAGCGCCGCGCTCTCCGGCGGGGTGACCTATGCGCGGACCGACGTGACGCGCCCTCCGATCGACCTGCACGCGCCGACGCAAACCCTCGGCGTGGTCGCATCCCAACCCCTGTTTCGGCCCGCCAACCGCATCACCCTGGAACAGGCGCGGCGCGGCGTCGAGGTGGCGCGCGCACAGCTCGACGCGGCCGAGCAGGAGCTGTTGGTCCGCCTCGGCCAGCGCTACTTCGACGTGCTGGCCGCGCAAGATACCCTGGAGGCCCTGCGGGCGCAGCGCGCGGCTGTCGAGGAGCAGCTGGCGGCCGCGCAGCGCAATTTCGAGGTCGGTACGGCGACCATCACCGACACGCGCGAGGCGCAGGCCCGGCACGACCTGGTGCGCGCGCAGGAAATCGCCGCCGAGAACGACCTGCAGGTCAGGCGGCTGGCCCTCGACGACACCGTCGGCCGTGCCGGCGTGGCGCCGCAGCCGTTGGCCATGGCCGCTTCGCTGCCCGAAGTGCGCCCCGCGGAGCTGCAGGCATGGGTGGGCGCCGCGCAAGACACCCAACCCCTCGTGCGCCAGGCGCAGATCGCGCTGGACGTGGCGCGGCTGGAAACCGCCAAGGCAGAGACCGGCCACCTGCCCACGGTGGATCTGCAGGCCGGCTACACCGTGCAGCGCACGCCCAACGGCACGGTCACCACACCGGGCCTGCACGGACGCGCCAACGTTGCCACCGTGGGCGTCGCACTCAACCTGCCGCTGTTTGCCGGGTTCGCGGTGCAAAACCGCGTGCGCGAGACCTTGTCCCTGGAAGATAAGGCCCGCGCCGACCTGGAGAATGCGCGCCGCGGCGCCGCGCAGGCAACCCGCACGGCGTTCCTCGGCGTGCAGTCGGGGCGTGCGCAGGTGCGGGCGCTGCAGGCAGCCGAGCTGTCCAGCCAGAGCGCCTTGCAGGCCAACCTGCTGGGGTACGACGTGGGCGTGCGGGTGAACATCGATGTGCTCAATGCGCAGAGCCAGCTCTACCAGACGCGGCGCGAACTGGCGCTGGCCCGCTACAACGTGCTGGTCGGCACCTTGCGGCTGAAGCAGGCAGCCGGCACGTTGAGCCGTGGCGACATGGCCGCGCTGGACGCCCTGCTGGCACCCTGATTCACCACGTTTTAGGCCTCCAGCGCTTGCTGGGCAAGCGCTCCCAGCTATATTATCGATAGCGTTACAGCGGCTTTTGCAGAAACTGCGCAGACCCCATGGCCGGGTCGAGCGTGTAGCCGGCGAAGCCCTCGCGGGCGTAGGTGCGCAGGGCCGGTGCATTGCCGGGCAGCACTTCGAGGGTCAGCTTGCACGCGCCGCGTTCGCGTGCCAGGGTCTCGACCAGCGACAGCATGCGGGCGGCGACGCGTTGGCCACGCCAACGGGGCAGCACGACCACATCGTGGATGTTCACCAGCGGCCGGCAGGCGAAGGTGGAAAAACCCTCGAAGCAATTGACCAGGCCAACGGGCTGCGCGGCATTGCCGCTTTCGTTGCTGTCCGCCCAGGCGATCACGCTGAATGCGTTGCTGCGCGCGCCCAGCGCTGCAGGCAAGCCCGCGCGCACATGGTCGGCGAGCGGCTCACCGCCCCCGGCGGGGTCGCGTGCATAAGCGTCCAGCAGAGCGACCAGGGCTTGCGCGTCGCGTTCATCGGCGTAGTTCGCCTGGCGGACGGTGATGGCAGGGTCCATGGGTTTGTTCATCTCGGAGGGAGGCTCAGGCGGCGCGGGCAGCATCGGCCAACTGGCGCGCGCAGCGGTGCGCCTGCTGCTCGTCCTGCGCCTCGACCATCACGCGCAGCAGCGGCTCGGTGCCGCTGGCGCGCACCAGCACGCGGCCGGTGTCGCCCAGTTCGGCCTCGGTGGCGCGCAACGCGTCCGCCAGCACGGCGTTGCCCTTCCAATCCTGCTCCGGCGCGAGCCGCACGTTCAGCAGCACCTGCGGGAACAGCGTCACATCGGCCAGCAGCTCCGTCAGCGTCCGGCCGCTGCGCACACAGGCCTGCAACACCTGCAGCGCGCTGACCAATCCGTCGCCTGTGGTGTGGCGGTCCAGCGCCAGCAGGTGGCCCGAACCTTCGCCGCCCAGCAGCCAACGGCGGCGGGTCAATTCCTCCAGCACGTACCGGTCACCCACCTTGGCGCGGGCGAACTGCACGCCTTTGCGCACCAGGGCCTGCTCCACCGCCATGTTGGTCATCAGCGTGCCGACGACGCCCGGCACCACTTCGCCCCGCGACAGGCGGTCCGCTGCCATCAGGTACAGCAGCTCGTCGCCGTTGTACAGGCGGCCCGATGCGTCGACCATCTGCAACCGGTCGGCGTCGCCGTCCAGCGCGATGCCGAAGTCTGCCCGGTGCGCCTGAACCGCCGCGACCAGCGCTTGCGGGTGGGTGGCGCCGACGTCGTGGTTGATGTTGACGCCGTCGGGCGTGCAGCCGATAGCTATCACCTCGGCGCCCAGCTCATGGAACACCTTCGGGGCGATGTGGTAGGCCGCGCCGTGCGCGGCGTCGACAACGATGCGCAGGCCCCGCAGGGTCAGGTCGTGCGCGAAGGTGCTTTTGCAAAATTCGATGTAGCGGCCGGCCGCGTCTTCCAGCCGACGCGCGCGGCCCAGCGTCGCAGAGTCGGCCCAGGCAGGTTCCTGCTCGAGCGCCTGCTCCACTTCCTCCTCCCATGCGTCGGGCAGCTTGCTGCCCTGGGCACTGAAGAACTTGATGCCGTTGTCGGGGTATGGGTTGTGGCTGGCGCTGATCACCACCCCCAGGCTGGCACGCTGCGCACGGGTGAGGTAGGCCACGCCCGGCGTGGGCAAGGGGCCCAGCAGCACCACGTCGGCACCGGCGGAATTCAGGCCGGACTCGAGGGCGCTTTCCAGCATGTAGCCGGAGATGCGTGTGTCCTTGCCGATGAGCACGGTGGGCCGCTCCTCGCTGCGCCGCAGAACGCTGCCGACGGCATGGCCCAGGCGCAGCATGAAGTCCGGCGTGATGGGAAACTGGCCCACGGTGCCGCGGATGCCGTCGGTGCCAAAGTAGGAGCGTGTCATGGAAGGCCTCAACCGAGAGTTTCAAAACAAGTGCCGGCGGCGGTGCGCCCGGCATCCATGGCCCGCCACACGGCAAGCGCCGCCACGGTTTCGCGCACGTCGTGCACGCGCACGATGCGGGCGCCGCGCTCCACCGCCAGGACGGCGGCGGCCACGCTAGGCACCAGCCGGTCGTCCACTGCCAAAGCCGTGACGCTGCCGAGCGAGGACTTGCGCGACCAGCCTGCCACCACAGGAGAGCCCAGGGCCGCCACTTCGCCCTGCCGCGCCAGCAGCGAGAAATTCTGCGCGACGGTCTTGCCGAAACCAATGCCGGGATCGAGCGCGATACGGTCCCTGTGCACGCCGCGCATGCACAGCCGCTCGGCATTTTCCTGCAGAAAATGCACCACTTGCGGCACCGCATCATCCTGCATGGGAGCGAGCTGCATGGTCGCCGGCTCGCCGTGCATGTGCATCAGGCAGACACCGCAGCGCCCGTGGCGCACGACCACCTCGGCTGCGCCGGGCTGGCGCAGTGCCCAGATGTCATTGACGATGTCGGCGCCCAGGTCCAGCGCCGCCTGCATGACAGCGGCCTTGTACGTGTCGACTGACACCGGCACGCCCAGGCGAGTCGCCTCGCGCAGGACCGGCAATACGCGCGAAAGCTCCTCCTCCAACGCCACCGGCGGGCTGCCGGGGCGTGTGGATTCGCCGCCGATGTCCAGAATGTCAGCCCCCTCGCGCACCAGTTGCTCGCAGTGGCGCACGGCTGCAGCAGTCCCTGCATGGCGCCCGCCGTCGGCGAATGAATCGGGCGTGGCGTTGACGATTCCCATCACGCGCGGGCGCGCAAGGTCCAGGGTGAAACGGCTGGTCTGCCAAAGCATGGGAGGAGGAAAGAGCAGGCGTGAAAAACGGGGCATCGTGCCCCGTTTGCGTGTGTGACCCTGGAGGCCTCGTGATCAGGCGGCCGTCGGCGCCGGGTCAGGCTTGGTGACGGCCGGCGTACCGCCGGAATCGTCGCCCCCCGAGGGTGGGCGGCGCGGCGTCCAGTCCTTGGGCGGACGCGGCTCACGTCCCGCCATGATGTCGTCGAGTTGCTCGGCGTCGATGGTTTCCCACTCCAGCATGGCTTTGGCCATGGCGTGCATCTTGTCCTGGTTCTCTTCGATCAGGCGGCGCGCCAGGTGGTACTGCTCGTCGATGATGCGGCGAACTTCGGAATCCACCTTTTGCATGGTCTCTTCCGAGATGCTGGTGGTCTTGGTGACCGAACGGCCCAGGAACACCTCGCCTTCGTTTTCCGCATAGACCATCGGACCCAGCACCTCGCTCATGCCGTAGCGCATGACCATGTCGCGCGCAATCGACGTGGCACGCTCGAAGTCGTTGCTCGCGCCGGTGGTCATCTGGTTCATGAACACCTCTTCCGCGATGCGCCCGCCGAACAGCATGGCGATCTGGTTGAGCATGTACTCCTTGTCGAAGGAATAGCGGTCCTTCTCCGGCAGGCTCATGGTCACCCCAAGGGCACGGCCGCGCGGGATGATGGTGACCTTGTGCACCGGGTCGCACTTGGGCAGCAGCTTGCCGATCAGGGCGTGGCCCGCCTCGTGGTAGGCAGTGTTGCGCCGCTCTTCCTCCGGCATGACCATGCTCTTGCGCTCGGGGCCCATGAGGATCTTGTCCTTGGCCTTCTCGAAGTCCTGCATCTCGACCACGCGGGCGTTGCGCCGGGCGGCCATCAGCGCGGCTTCGTTGCACAGGTTGGCCAAGTCGGCGCCGCTCATGCCGGGCGTGCCGCGCGCGATGATGCCGGGGTTGACGTCCTGCCCCGCGGGAATCTTGCGCATGTGCACGTTCAGGATCTGCTCGCGGCCGCGGATGTCGGGCAGCG
>DAMCAL010000065.1:0-14911 GCA_032059585.1 Burkholderiaceae bacterium | reverse complement strand
GGATGCGGTGCCAGCCCAGCGTGCCCAGGGTGTCGTACTTCCAGTACTCGGCCCCTGGGGGCACCGGCGCAGGGTACTGGATGCGCAGGGTCACGGAGCCGTGCGGGCCCACGTTCTCGAGTACGAAGCCCACCAGGCCAAAGGGGAAACTGCGGCCCGCCAGGAGCGGGGCGCCTGCGCCAGCCTCGTTGTTGAAGACCGAGTGCGAGAAATAGGCATTCGCGGGCGGGTTCTGCACCGTGGCGGTGACGGTGCCCTGGCCGCGGGGCGAAGGACCGCTGATGGCCAGCGGACCGCCGCCTCCGCCGCCCGTGCCCACGGGCACGGCGGTGTTGCGCAGCGCAAAGCTGGCCGTGAACCCGGCATGGCTGGCGGCGACGGCGTAGCTGCCCACCGTGCCGTTGCCCGTCACGGTGACCGCGGCCTCCCCGCTGGCATCCGTCAGCACCATCGACGACGATAGCGTGCCCGAGGCGCCTGACGACGGCGCCGCAAAGTTGACGGCTTCATCCGCCAGGGGGGCGCCGTTCGTGTCCAGCACGCGCACGCGCAGCGGCTGCGCGAAGGCCATGCCCACCGGCGCGGACTGGGGTGTGCCGCCGGCAGCGGACAGGGTTCCCGCCACGAGCGGCACCGGAGTGTTGGTTAGCAGGAATCTGGTGGTGTGCCCACCGGCCGTGGCCGTCACGGTGTAGCTGCCCGTGGTGCCGTTGGCGATCGCGGACACCAGGGCCTGTCCATTGGCGTCGGTCACGGCCGTGCTGCTGCTCAGCGTGGCCGACGCACCCGACGATGGCACGGCGAAGGTCACGGTCTGCCCCGCCAGCGGTGCGCCTGCGGGGCCACGCAGGCGCACCGCGAGCGGCCACCCGAAGGCCGTGTCCACCGTGGCGGCCTGCGGCGTTCCGTCGGTGGTCACCAGGCCCGGCGAGCAGGTCTGCATGTCGGGCACCACCTGGGGAAAAGGTGTGTCGGTGATACCGGTGAAGACGATGTCGTCCACCTCCCAGCCTTCCGTGGACGCCGCAGGATCCGTCTGCATCACCCACGCCAGGCGCACGGACTGGCCGGCGAAGGCGGTGCCGAGGTTGACCCTCGCGGTGGTCAGCGCAGGCCAGCCCGGGCTCTGACCCACGTAGGCACCCTGGCCTTCAGCCGGGTTGCCACTGCCCCCGTTGATGGTGCCGGTGTAGCCCGCTGCCGCGCCATTCACGCTGGTCCAGGTGGCGCCGCCGTTGGTCGAAACCATCAGCTGCCCGCCGTCCCAATTCTTGCCGTCCGACTGCTCGAAGCGGTAGCGGTGCTGGAACGTGACGGTAAAGTTGCCCGTGGCGGCCACCTGCAGCGCAGGCGTGCGCATCCAGTGCGCGCCGATGGCCTCCGGCGGCGTTCCGGCGTACCGGTGGTCCATCGGTGCGTAGCCCCGGACCGCCCAGGCGCCACTGTGACCCGCTGCGCTGCTGCCGAATTCCATCACGCCGGGCAGCGCCTCGGCATCGTCCGCGGCCAGCCGTGCAGGCAGCACGTCGCGGTGCAGCGGCAGGTCCAGCGTCTGCTGCGCGAGGAAGCCGCCCGGCTGCCCGGGCTGGGTCTGCAGCGTGCCGGTGATGCGCGTGCCGCCGGGCGCCGCCATGCCTGCCAGCTGCACGCGCGCGGTAACGGTGGTGGCCGTACCCGCCGCGATGCCCGGCACGGACACCGTGGCGCCATCCGGGAACGACACACCGGCCGTATCGGCAGACAACACCAGCTGCGCGCTGTCCGAGAGAGTGAAGCCCTGGTTGCGCACCGTGAAGGAAAGCACGCCCGTCTCGCCACTGTCGAGCACCCCGTCGGCATCGCAGCGCTGGGCCTGCGGCGCGGCCATCGACAGCTGCGCACCCTCCATCACCAGCGCTCCGCCGGTGTAGTAGCTCTCGACCACGCCCGCGTTGGTGTCGGAGTAGCGGTCGGGCACCAGCGCGAAGGCGCCTGCGCCGCGCTTGGAGAAGGCATTGATGCCGCGTTGGAAGTCGGCCGGGTCATTGGCCGCAGTGACGGCCAGCAGCGCGTCGCGTGCCTCGACCAGCGTGGGGTTGACGGGTGTGAGCTTGTAGCCCGCCACCAGGTACTGCTTCATGCGGTCCTGCGCTTCCTGGAAAGGGTGCGCCCGCAGCAGCGCGGCGTAGAACTCCCACAGCATGCCGGCCCAGACCTCCCCCATGTTGTGCACCTCGGCGTTGGCACCGCCCACGCCGGGGTTGCGCGGTGCGGTGGCAGGCAGGGCCACGCCGTCGGTGATATGGCGCAGCACAAGCGGGTTCTTGGCCATGTCCGCGGAGTACGGATACCGACGCAGGCCGTACAGCGCGATGTTGGCGGCGTCCGCTCCCTGGGCGGCGGCGGTGGCATAGCCGCCGATGCCAAAAGCCCCGGACCAGTTGGCGTTGGAAGGGATGTTGATGTCGGCTGCAGACACCACCAGCAGCAGCGCATGGAAGTCGCCCCAGCCCTCGCCCAGCCCGCGTGCATGGTTGGTGGTCAGGCCGCTGGCGTCGCCGATCAGGCGGTTGCTGATGAAGTGGCCCCACTCGTGGGCGATGATGGCATTGTCCAGCGCGCTGCTGCGCTCGGACACGGCGGCCTGCATGTGCAGGGTGACGGGAGCCTGGGCCTGCCACACGCCGCCGGTGGCCTGGGCTACGTGGATGGCCGGGATGGTGACCAAGCCCCCGCCCGCGCCGGTGCCCATGCGGGAAGGCCCGTCGGCGCTATTGTTCACCACCACCAGGGCCACGGCGCCCGCGTTCTGCGCATTCAGCGCCTTTGCCGTGAATTCGCAGCTGCCCCGCGCCACCAGAGCGATCTTGCCTGCCAGAGCAACGGCATTCGTGGGGGGGCTGCAGCCGTCGGCAGGCGCCGCGGCGACCACGGCGCCGGTCACGTCGAAGTTCTGCGGGCCGAAGGCCGCACCTGCCGCGGCGTACCCGCCGGCAGCGGCGACGGGCGCGGTGACCGTGGCCTGCGTGGCGGTGTTCAGGAACCGGTACATGCGCATGCGCGGCGGTGCGCCGTCGGCGGGCGTGTACATGTTGGCGTTGTCGGTGCCGCTGAAGTCCAGCGCCTGGGCGTCCATGGCATCGCCCTCCAGCCCGCCGCGGCTGAAGTTGTCGGCCTGTGCATTGCCTGCGGCTTCGTCGAAGCCCGCGTCGTAGAACCAGTCGTGCAGCCAGTTGGTGGTGTAGAACAGGTTGACCACGGACGCGGCGGCCTGGCCCCTGTCGGCCAGGGGGAGGCGGATGCCGTCGTAGAAGTGATCAAACACCCCGGGCGCCGTGGTGCAGGCCCGGAAGTCGCTGACCAGCGGCCCGGCGCATTCATCGCCATCCACCGGCCCCCAGCCTTCGCCCCGCAGGTTGGCGAAGGCGCGCACGTTGTTGCCCTCGGTCTTGGCGGCGCCATTGGGCAGCCAGGGGTCGTTCTTCGAGAATGGTGCGCTGCCCAGCGTTACCAAGCTGGGCAGCACCAGGGGCGCCGCGTACCCGTCCGGAACGCCTGTGGGGTGCGGCACACCGTTGCGGCCCTGGGCACCGGGCAGCGGTGTGAAAGGCGGCACCGTCTCGGCCCATGCGCGGTACGAATAATCGGCGTGCGATGTCTGGCTGTGGCGCAGCAGCAGCTGGCCATCGTCGGCGGCAACCACGTAGGCGTAGGCGTGCTCCTCGCCGTCCTCGCGCACCAGCACCTCGACGTAGTAGGCAGCCACCAAACCTTGCGGCAGGCGGAACCACACGGGCTTGGTGCGTGCGGGGCGCAGCAGCGTGGCGCCGTCGGCGCCCGCCACGCCCTCAGGCAGGGACCACCACTGGTAAGGGCTGGCCGCTCTCTGCACGGGTGGCGCGGCCTCGCGCAACTGCTGGTCCACGCCGGGGGCGAAGCCCCAGTCCTGCAAGACGCGGGCCAAGGCGCCGGGGGCATCCAGGCGCATGGCCGGTGCGGCCTTGGCCACGGGCACCGTCGCAGTGCCCGCCAGATAGCCACCGATGGCAGTGGCCTGCGATTGCGCATTCAGCAGCACGGTGGCCTGCTCGCGGAAAACCTCGATACCGTCGCGCTGCTGGGTCAGTCGCACCAGCCGTGCCCCGCCGGGCAGGGTCTGCACATGGCGTGCCTCGGCGGCGTCCACCTCCTGCGGCGTGAGGCCGTACAGGCCGGCTAGGGCCTTGAACTCGGTGCGCGCGGCGCTGACCGGGTCGATCGCCGCCTTGGCCTGGGTCTGGGCCGAAGGCATGGCGGCCGGACGCAATTGCACGAAGGTGGGCACGCCCAGCCGCTCCTCACGCGTGAGGCGCTGCACCTGGGCGGGCAGAGCCTGCGCGGCTTTGCGTTGCAGGGCCACGGGCGCGTCGCCCAGGGCGTCAATGGGTGCCAGTTCGCGGGCCTGGGCAAGCGGTAGAGCCAATGCGAGCGCGCACAGCAGCGCGCCACCTCGGCAACCCCGGGAGAATGAAGACATGGTGTGTTGGACTGTGGGTTTGACTGCTGCCAACGCTTGCCATGCAAGGGCTGACAGCCCCATGACCCAGCTCAAGCGCGTCCGACCACACCATGCTAACGGAATGTGACTTTTCGCAACACTCCCATAAATACGTAATTTTCGGCCCTCGGCTGGAGCCTGCTGCAGCGTCAGCTGGTGGGTGTGATGCGCCGCAGCAACAATTGCCGAACCGATTCGGGCATTGGTGCCGGCCTGCGGGCAGCCCGGTCGATAAAGACGATGCCGATCTTGCCGCGCGCGATCTCACGGTCCGTGGCCTTCTCGGCCATGCGAAACACCAGGTCGAAGCCGTAGCGGTTGAAGTCCTCGGGCGCCATGTCCACGCGCAGCGTCTCGCCATGGAAGGCCTCGGACTTGTACTGGGCCACGATGTCGCCGACCACAGTGGACAGGCCGGCCACGTCGGCCTCGGGGTAGCCGAGGGACTGGAAGAAGCGCACGCGCGCCTCCGACACCAGGCTGAGCAACTGGGCGTTGTCCAGGTGCCCGCCCTGGTTGACGTGGCTGATGTACACCTGCACCTCGGTAGTGAAGCCGAAGTGCGCGGGCAGCGCGAAGACGATCCGGGCCATGTCAATTCTCCAGAAGGCAGCGCGATGGCACTGAACCCCGCGCGCGCCCCCAGGCCAGCAGACGCCGTGGGTCCGGCTTTGCTGGCCCAGTGGCGTCCCCTGCCCGCAAAGCGCAGCGTTGCGAGAGCGGGGGGAAGCCGCGCAGCGGCGCAGGGGGGTGTTCCTCATCAAAGCGCCTTGCGCAAGTTGGTCGGCGCGATCTTCAGCGCCTCGCGGTATTTGGCCACCGTGCGGCGCGCGCACTCGATGCCCTGCTCCTTGAGCATCTCGGCGATCTGGTTGTCCGACAGCGGCTTGGCCGGATTCTCGGCGGCGACGAACTGGCGGATGAGCGCGCGCACGGCAGTGCTGGAGGCGTTGCCGCCGGTTTCCGTGCCCAGCCCCGAGCCGAAGAAATATTTCAGCTCGTAGGTGCCCTGCGGGGTGGCCATGTACTTGGCCGTGGTCACGCGCGAGATGGTGGACTCGTGCAGGTCCAGCTCCTCGGCGATGTCGCGCAGCACCAGGGGCCGCATGGCCAGCTCGCCGTGCACGAAAAAGCTTTTTTGTCGCTGCACGATGGCGTCGGACACGCGCAGGATGGTGTCGAAGCGCTGCTGCACGTTCTTGATGAACCAGCGCGCCTCCTGCAGCCGCGCCTGCAGTTGCGGGTGGCCGCCGCGCTGGCCGCGCAGCGCACCGGCGTACAGCTCGTGCACGCGCAGGCGCGGCATGACGGCAGGGTTGAGCTGCACCGTGAAGCGCGGCTGGGTCGCCGTGCCCACGCGCTTGACGACCACGTCCGGCACGATGGCGAACTGCTGCACGTCGGCAAAGCGCCGGCCGGGCCGCGGCTCCAGGCGCGCGATCAGGGCGATGGCTGCGCGCGTGTGCTCCTCGCGGGCGCCGCAGGCGTGCGACAGCCGGCGCACGTCGCGCCGCGCCAGCCATTCCAGCGGCTGGCGGCACACCGCCAGCGCCACGCCGACCACCTGCGGGTCGCCGCGGCCCTCCTGCTGCAGGGCGCGCAACTGCAGGGTCAGGCATTCGGCCAGGTCGCGGGCGCCCACGCCGGCGGGCTCCAGGCTCTGCAGCAGCCCGAGCGCCACGGTCAGGCGGTGCACCAGCTCGTCGTACTGCGCGTGATCCCACCGGTCGCCCAGCACGCTGGTGGCCAGGGAGGCCAGGGGCTCGTCCAGGTAGCCGTTGTCGTCGAGCGAGCCGATCAGCAGCGCCAGCGCCGCCGCGTCCTCGGGCGACAGCCGCAGCGACAGGGCCTGGTGGGTGAGGTGCTCGGCCAGGGTGGTAGGGCTCTGCGCCAGGGACAGCGCATCGGCCTCGCCGTCCGCGTCGCCGGCGCCGCTGCCGCGCCCCGGCGCCTCGCCGCCCCAGTCGCTGTCGGGCGCGTGCTCGCCGTCCCAGTCCAGCCGCTCGGGCGCATCGGCCAGTTCGGGCGCGTCGGCCGGGACGTCACCGCCAGCGTCGGCATTTTCGGCATCATTTTGGCCCTCAGCGCTTGTCCCATCAGCGCTGTCAGCTATGAATTCTGTAGCATCCGATCCGCCGGGCGCCTCGGTGTCGTCGACGGCGTCCGCATCCTCGGCGTGTTCCAGGAACGGGTTGTCGGCCAGCATCTGCTCGACTTCCTGCGACAGCTCCAGCGTCGACAGCTGCAACAGCCGGATGGACTGCTGCAGTTGCGGCGTGAGCGACAGTTGCTGCGAGACGCGCAGCGCAAGCGTGGGCCGGTTCATCGCGCGGCGGCGCGGCGGCGGGAGCAGCAGCGGCAGGCCATGGCGCCAGGCGCCCTCACATGCGGAAGTGCTCGCCCAGGTACACCCGGCGCACTTCCGCGTTGTCCACGATCTCCGACGGCGTGCCCTGCGCCAGCACGCTGCCATCGCTGATGATGAAGGCGTGGTCGCAGATGCCCAGCGTCTCGCGCACGTTGTGGTCGGTGATCAGGACGCCGATGCCCCGCTCCTTCAGGAAGCCGATGATGCGCTGGATCTCGATCACGGCGATCGGGTCGATGCCGGCAAACGGCTCGTCCAGCAGGATGAAGCGCGGCTGCGTGGCCAGGGCGCGGGCGATCTCCACGCGCCGGCGCTCGCCGCCGGACAGCGCCAGCGCCGGCGACTCGCGCAGGTGCTCCACGCGCAGCTCCTGCAGCAGGCCCGTGAGGCGCTGCTCGATCTCGGCGCGGGGCAGCGCCCGGCCATCCTCGCCGCGCTGCAGCTCCAGCACGGCGCGCACATTGTCCTGCACGCTGAGCTTGCGGAAGATGGATGCCTCCTGCGGCAGGTAGGACAGGCCCAGCCGCGAGCGGCGGTGAATGGGCATGTTGGTCACGTCGTGCTCGTCGATGCCGATGGCGCCGCCGTCGCAACGCACCAGGCCCACGATCATGTAGAACGAAGTGGTCTTGCCCGCGCCGTTGGGCCCAAGCAGGCCCACGACCTCGCCCTTTTGCACCGACAGCGACACGTCCTTGACGACCTGGCGCCCGCCGTAGGACTTTTGCAGGTGGCGCGCCTGCAGCCGGCTGGGGGCGGTCTCGGCCGGAGCGGCGCCCGTCGTGCCTGGCGCCATCACTGCTTGCCGCCGCCCAGCTCGCTGCTGGGGCGCAGTGCCGGGGCGGGAGCGGGGGCCGGCGTGGCGGCGGCGGGTGCTGTCTCGCGCGGCGCGATCACGGCGCGCACGCGGCCGCCGGCGCTGGTGTTCGCCGTGGGGGCGCCGCCCTCGACGGTGAAGACGTCCGTGACGTTGCTGTAGACGATGCGTGCGCCGGTCAGCTCATCGCTGAGCGTGGCGCCCCGGTAGCGGCGCAGCTCGCCGCGGCGGATGAGACGCACCACGTCGGCGCGGCCGTCGTACTCGATGCGCTCGGCCTCGCCCTCAACGAACTCGTCGGGGGCGCCGGGCGCGGTATCGCGCTTTTGCCTGAAGAAGGCGCGCTTGCCGGCCTCGGCGGTGACGATGCCGCTTTGGTAGCCGTCCGGGTCCTGGTGCACCTCCAGGCGCGCGCCGCGCAGCACGATGGAGCCCTTGGTCATGACGACGTGGCCGGTGAACACCGTGGTCTGCTGCAGCTCGTCATGGCGCAGCGCATCGGCCTCGATGTTCATGGGCTTGTTGCGGTCGGCCTTTTCCGCCAGCGCAGCGGGGGCCCATGCCAGCGCCAGCGCGGCGCACAGGGTGAGGGGAAGCAGTCGGATGGTCATGAGGGCACGAATCTTGCGTTGATTGTAGCCACGGCTTTTTCGGCGTCCGCGCAAGCGAAAAAAAGCGCGCCCGCGGCGCGCCTGCAGACACCAGGGCCGCGCGGCCCGCGTCAGCTCTTGGGCGCCTGAGCGGCAAGGTGCTCGACGACACGCAGCACGTTGTCCATGTTGCCCGCCATGGTGCCGTCCGTGTAGTAGCGCCCGGCCACGCCCATCGAAGGCACGCCCTCGACCTGGTAGTCGTTTTGCAGCTGGGTGGCGCGGCGGATCTGGTTGGACACGGTGAAGGAGTTGTACATCTCCTTGAACTTGGCCACGTCCACGCCCTGCTTGCCGACCCACTCGAAGATCGCCTCGTCCTTGTTCAGCGGCAGGCGCTCCACGTGCACGGCACGGAACACCTTGGCGTGCAGCTCGGGCAGCTTGCCCATGCCTTCCAGCGTGTAGTAGAGCTTTTGCTGCGGCACGAAGCTGGCGTTGAAGGCCACCGGCACGCGGCGCACCGCCACGTTCTTCGGCGCCGCCTTGGTCCAGGCGTCGAACGTGGGCTCGAACGTGCTGCAGTGCGGGCAGCTGTACCAGAAGAACTCGACCACCTCGACCTGGCCGGCCGGCGCCTCGGTGGCCACGGGCTTGGCCAGGCGCACGTAGTCCTTGCCTTCCTTGAACGGGCGCGGCGCCTGGGCCAGGGCCGGTGTGGCGGCCAGGGGCAGCCCCAGGGCGGTGGTGGCGAGCACCGAGGCGGTGGACAGGGAAAACTCACGGCGGTTCATGGACGGGGCACTCCGAGGTCAAAGGATGGAATGTAGAGCGCCCGGCCTGCGCAAAGGTTCCGCCGGGCGCGCACGGTGGCTGCACGGTCAGCGCTGCACGCGCACCAGGGCCGACTCGACGCCGGCGCCGTCGAGCTTTTGCTTGAGGCCTTCGGCATCGTCGCGCTTGTCGAACGGGCCGACGCGGACCCGAAACACCGTGCGCCCGCCCTGCTCGCGCTCGCTCACGCGTGCCTCCCAGCCCAGCATGGCCAGCTTGGCGCGCTGGGCATCGGCGTCCTGCTGGGTGCGAAACGCCCCGGCCTGGATGAAGTAGTCGAAGGGGTCGGCCGCGGCCGCCGCAGCGCCGGCGCGCGAGCGTGCCAGGTCGCCCAGCGGATCGGCCGACGGCGCAGGTTGCGGCGCCTGCGCACCGGGCCGACTGGTTGCGGCGTCCGGCGCGGCCGGCGCACCGCCGACCACCGCGGGTGCCACGATCGGGGCGCTGGCGCTGCCCTCCGGAGCCGGCGCGACCGGGGCCGGCGCCGCAGGGCGTGCGGGGTTCTTGCCGTACAGGGGGGCGTTCGGGTCCCAGTTGCGGTTGCGCTGCGCCTCGTCCTGGTCGGACGCGCGCGGGCTGGTCTTGGTCAGGAAGGGCACCGGGACCTTGGTGACATACACCGCCACGGCCAGCGCCGCGCCCAGTCCCACGATCACCCCGACAATGAAGCCCACCGCGGTGCCGCCGCGTTGCTGCTGTTTCATATGGCTTGTTCCGTATCGCTCACATTCGGGATGGGGCCGACACGCCCAGCACCGCCAGGCCATTGTGCAGCACCTGTGCGGTGGCGGCGACGAGCGCCAGCCGAGCGCGCTTGACCTGCTCGTCGTCCACCAGGATGCGCTCGGCGTCGTAGTAGCTGTGGTAGGCCGCGGCCAGCTCGCGCAGGTAGAACGTCACGTCGTGCGGCGCGTTGCCGGCGGCGGCGCCGGCCAGCAT
The DNA here is from genome assembly GCA_032059585.1 of Burkholderiaceae bacterium. Taxonomy (GTDB): domain Bacteria; phylum Pseudomonadota; class Gammaproteobacteria; order Burkholderiales; family Burkholderiaceae_C; genus Melaminivora. Next base: position 4,847 of record DAMCAL010000065.1, on the reverse strand, counting down.
TTCGGGGTAGCGCGCCAGCAGCAGCATCAGCGCCTCGGCCTGCGGACTGGCCAAGGGCGACAGGTCGGCATCCTGCAGCCCGTCGATGCTGCCGTCTTCGCGCCAGCCGCGCAGCACCGAGCAGATGCGCGCGTGCGCGTACTGCACGTAGTACACCGGGTTGTCGTTGTTTTGCGCCACTGCCAGGTCCACGTCGAACGTGTACTCGGTGTCTGGCTTGCGGCTGAGCAGGAAGAAGCGCACCGCGTCCTTGCTGGTCCACTCGATCAGGTCGCGCAGCGTGACGTAGCTGCCCGCGCGCTTGCTGATCTTCACCTCCTCGCCGCCCTTGACCACGCGCACCATGGTGTGCAGCACGTAGTCCGGGTAGCCCTGCGGGATGCCGACATCGGCCGCCTGCAGGCCGGCGCGCACGCGGGCGATGGTGCCGTGGTGGTCGGTGCCCTGCACGTTCACCGCCTTGGCGTAGCCGCGCTGGAACTTCTGGATGTGGTAGGCCAGGTCGGGCACGAAATAGGTGTAGGTGCCGTCGCCCTTGCGCATGACCCGGTCCTTGTCGTCACCGTAGTCGGTGGTCCGCAGCCACAGCGCGCCGTCCTGCTCGTAGGTCTTGCCGCCGGCGACCAGGCGTTGCACCGTGTCCTCGACCAGACCACGCTCGTACAGGCTCGACTCCAGGTAGTACTCGTCAAAGCGCAGGTTGAAGGCGGCCAGGTCCTTGTCCTGTTCGCCGCGCAGGTAGGCCACGGCGAACTGGCGGATGTCGGCGCGGTCGTGCACGTCGCCGCTGGCGGTGAACTCGCGGTCGTCGGCGCGCACCGTGGCGCGCGCGCGGTAGGCGTCGGCGATGTCCTGGATGTACTCACCGTTGTAGGCGGCCTGGGGCCAGCCGGCGTCGCCGGGCTTGGTGCCCTGCGCGCGCAGCTGCACGCTGGTGGTGAGGGTGTCGATCTGCACGCCCGCGTCGTTGTAGTAGAACTCGCGGTGCACCTGCCAGCCCTGCGTGGCGTACAGGTGGCTGAGCGCGTCGCCGATCGCCGCCTGGCGGCCGTGGCCCACGTGCAGCGGGCCGGTCGGGTTGGCCGAGACGAACTCCACCAGCACCTTGCCGCCGTGGCCGGGCTGGAAGCCGTAGCGCGCGCCCTGCGCCAGCACTTCGCGCACCACCTGCTGCTTCGCGGCCGGCACCAGGCGCAGGTTCAGAAAGCCGGGGCCGGCGATCTCGATGGCCTGCACCCACTGGCGGAACGCCGGCGTGGCCGCGAGTGCGTCGCGCAGCTGCTCGCCCAGCTGGCGCGGGTTCACCCTCAGCGGCTTGGCCAGCTGCATGGCGGCGGTGCAGGCGAGGTCGCCGTGCGCGGCGACCTTGGGGTTTTCAAAAGCGGCGCGCGCGCCCGCGCCGGGCTGCAGCCGCTCCAGCTCGGCGGCCAGCGCCGCGAGCAATTCCTGTTTGACACTGAGCATGATGGGGCGGGATTTTACGGGGCACCTCCGGCGTCCACGGCCGGGGTCCCGGCGTTATGCTGGCGCGCCACGGCGCGGTGCCGCGGCGCATCCCTGCTCCTTTTGCCGGAGGAACCTCCCATGCTGAAGACCCTGTTCGCCTCCCTGGCCCTTGCCGGCCTCGCCCTGCCCGCGCTGGCAGCCCCTGCCGCAGGCGCTGCCCCCGCCTCCGCGGCCAGCGCGCCCGCTGCGCAAAAGGCGCCCACTGCGCAGCAGGCCCGCATGGAGACCTGCAACGCCCAGGCCAAGGAAAAGACGCTCAAGGGCGATGAGCGCAAGGCGTTCATGAAGGAGTGCCTCAGCACGCACAAGCAGGCCCGCCAGCAAGACAAGATGAAGACCTGCAACGCCGACGCCAAGGCCCAGGACCTCAAGGGCGACGCGCGCAAGGCGTTCATGAAGCAGTGCCTGTCGAACAAACCGGCGGCCTGACGGCAGGCCCAGGCAATCTGCCGGCCCCGCGCGCCGCCCTCCGCGGCGCCGGGGCTTTTTCTCGGCCGGCGCAGATCAGCGGGTGCCGACCCCGCGCGCCAGGAACACGGCCAGCAGCGGGATGACCGCCACCAGGTGCGCCTCGATCATGACGATGCGCCGCGTGGCCCGCACCTGGGCTGGCGTGGGCAGGCTGCCATCGGCCCGCACCGCGCGGCGCCAGGCCAGAAACCGCAGGGTCGGCACGATGGACATCACGCCGATCACCACGAACAGGGTGACCTTGGCATGCAGCAGCGGCTGGGACCAGTACCAGGCGGCGCCCTTCACGCCCCACCAGGTGCGCGCCAGGCCCGTGGCCAGCACGGCCAGCGCCGAGATGCCGTACAGCAGGTCCACGCGTGCCAAGCGCTCGACGGCGGCGCGGTTCAGCCACTCGGTGCGGCACAGCGCGGTCTCGCTGGCCAGGAAGGTGGCCATCATCAGGATCGCCAGGATGTGGCCATAGGCCAGCAGGGCTTCGGTGGTCATCGGGCGCCTTTCGGGGCGGCGGCGGCGAACTCACGCGCCAGCCAGTCGTCTATCAAGGCTTTTTCGTAGCGCAGGGGGTCGCCGCCGTAGCGCGTGCCGCGCAACTGGAACGCAGGGTTGCGCAGTTCGCGGCGGCCCTCGCGCAGCACGCGCCCGTCGGCGCTGCGCAGCGTGAAGGACAGGTCGATGCGTGGCGGGTGCAGTTCGCCCACCTGCCTCACCCGGGCGCCGTCGTCCTCGCGGCCTGCGCGGCGCACGCGCTCCAGCCGCACCTCCAGCCGCTGGTCGCGCGGCAGCAGCGCGGCGGCGCGCTCGGCCAGGTGGTTGGCCAGCACGTCGAGCCAGCGGTCCTCGCCACTGGCCCGCGGGCGCGCCGCGGCGCTGCCGGCGCCCTCGTCCACGGTGACGCTGACCATGCCGGGCGGCGCCTCGCCCACCGGCGCGCCCGCGGGCCCGGGCGGGTGGGCGCAGCCGGCCGCCAGCAGCAGCGCCGCGGTGGCCAGGAGCGCGCGGTTGCGCACGCGGGCACGGCGCGCACCGGCGCGGTGCGGGCCAAGGTCAGGCGGTCGGGCAACAGGCAGGGGCATGGTGGGGCACTCCTTGCAAGGGATGGGAAGCGGTGCGGCCGCGCGCGCTTCAAGCCGCGCCACCGAGCACCCAGAAATCGCTTTGCGCGTAATGATGGCGCAGCCAGTCGATCCACAGGCGTACGCGCAGCGGCAGGTGCTTGCGCTGGGGAAAGACGACGTAGATGCCGTTGGGCGGCGCGGCGAACTCGGCCAGCACCTCGACCAGGCGGCCGGCGGCGATCTCGGCCTCGACCTCCCAGGTGCTGCGCCAGGCGATGCCCCAGCCGCCCAGGCACCAGTCGTGCAGCACCTGGCCGTCCGAGCAGTCCAGCGGCCCGCCGGGCTTGACGTGCATGACCTCGCTGCCCACTGCGTCCTCGCGCGGCACGCGAAAGGCCCAGCCGCGCGTTTGCGAGGCGTCGCTCGACAGCGTCAGGCAGTCGTGCTGCGTCAGCTCCGAGGGGTGGCGCGGCGTGCCGCGGCGGCGCAGGTACTCGGGCGTGGCCACGCACAGGCGGCGGTTGTCGGCCAGGCGCACGCTGACCAGGGACGAATCGGGCAGGTCGCCCACGCGCACCGCGCAATCGTAGCCCTCGCCGGCCAGATCCACCACGCGGTCCGACAGGTTCAGCGAAATGACGACGTCCGGGTGCAGGTCGCGAAAGCGCGGCACCAGCGGCGCGACGTGGCGCCGGCCAAAACCCGCGGGCGCGGTGATGCGCAGGTGCCCCGTGGCCTTGACGCCGCCGGCCGAGACGCTGGCCTCGGCGTTGGCCACGTCGGCCAGCAGGCGCTGGCAGTCTTCCAGGAAGGCGCTGCCCTCATGCGTGAGGGTGATGCGCCGCGTGGTGCGCATCAGCAGCTTTACGCCCAGGTGCTCCTCCAGCGCGTCCAGGCGCCGGCCCATGATGGCCGGGGCCACGCCCTCGGCGCGCGCCGCCGCTGTCAGGCTGCCGCGCGTGGCCACGGAGACGAAGGACTCGAAGGCTTTGAGTTTGTCCATGGGTGCGGCGGCAGTGGGCGAAAGAGAGGGGGCGGAAGTTTATGTATGAAACCGGGCTCTAGCGCCCGTGGAATAAGCGGGGATAGCTATCTATTTTGATTTTTCTGGCGGCCTGCAGGTCGCGGCGGCCGGGCTTGTGGTTCGGAGTGTGGTTGATTTTTGCGAAAAAGTCATTAGTTAAGAGATATTGCGCTTCTTTATAGATGGAAATATTTCCAATAGAGTGTGCAGCAAGGCTTTTTTCGCGGGCAGGGCTTGCCTTCTGCAGGCCCTGCCCTTCTCATCGTCCAACTGTTTTGCAAGGGGGTTGATCCACATGACCGCACGCACCCAAGTCCACGGCCTGCAGGTAGCAGGTGAGCTGCACGACTTCATCAACCAGGAGGTCCTGCCCGGCACCGGCGTGTCGCCCGAGGCCTTCTGGAAGGGCTTCGACGCCATCGTGGCCGACCTGGCGCCCAAGAATGCCGCCCTGCTGGCCGAGCGCGACCGCCTGCAAAAGGAGCTGGACACCTGGCACAAGGCAAACCCCGGCCCCATCCAGGACATGGCCGGCTACCGCCATTTCCTGACGCAGATCGGCTACCTGGTCGAGCCGCCCAAAGGCGCGCAGGCCACCACCGCCAATGTCGACGCAGAGCTGGCTCGCCAGGCCGGCCCGCAGCTGGTGGTGCCCATCCTGAATGCGCGCTACGCGCTGAACGCGGCCAACGCGCGCTGGGGCTCGCTGTACGACGCGCTGTACGGCACCGACGTGATCGACGAGGCCGATGGCGCCGAGAAGGGCCGCGGCTACAACCCCAAGCGCG
>DAMCAL010000064.1:0-15187 GCA_032059585.1 Burkholderiaceae bacterium | reverse complement strand
GTCGCGGTGCGTGGCGCTGACGATGCGCACGTCCACCGCTTCCTCCTGCGTGGAGCCCAGCGGGCGGACGCTGCGCTCCTGAATGGCACGCAGCAGCTTGGACTGCATCGCCAGGGGCAGGTCCCCGATTTCGTCCAGGAACAGTGTGCCGGCGCGCGCGGCCTGGAAGTAGCCATCGCGGTCCTGGCTGGCGCCGGTGTAGGAGCCCTTACGGGCACCGAAGAACTCCGCTTCCAGCAGGTTCTCGGGGATGGCGCCGCAGTTCACCGCCACCAGCGGTCCACCGGCGCGCTGGCTGCTGGCGTGCAGCGCGCGCGCCACCAGCTCCTTGCCCGTGCCCGACTCGCCACGGATCAGCACCGGCGCCATGCTGCGCGCGACCCGCGCGATGCGCTGCTTGACAGCGCGCATGGCGTCGGACTCGCCTACCAGCCGCTCCAGCGCATCGCCCGCCGGCTGGGAAGGGGCGCTGCTGCGGCGGGCACTGGCGTTGACTGCTGCGCGCGGCTGGGGCATCGGCACGCCGCCGATGCCTTGCACGGCCGAGGCCACCACGGCCCGGAACTGCTTGAGGTCCACCGGTTTGGTGAGGTAGTCGAACGCGCCCGCGCGCAGCGCCTCGACGGCGTTCTCGGCCGAGCCGTAGGCGGTCATGACCACGCAGCGCTCGCGCCGCTGTTGCGCGCGCAGGTGGTGCAGCAAATCCATGCCGAAACCGTCGGGCAGCCGCATGTCGGTGATCACCGTGTCGAACTTCTGCAGCGCGAGTTGCTCGCGGGCCTCGGCCACGGTGGCCGCCGTTTCCACGCGGTAGCCTTCGCGCAGCAAGGTCAGCTCGTACAGGGTACGCAGGTCGGGCTCGTCATCGACGACGAGGATGGAGGCGGCGTTGGCGTTCATGCAGGTGGCGAGGTCTCAGGCGTCCATTGTGTCAAACAGCGATGGCGTGCCGGCTGGCCGGGGCGCGCTGCGGAACAGGACGGTGAAAGCATTGCCGGACACTTCGCCGCGCGCCAGCGAGCGGCTGGCACGCTGGTAGCTGATGGAAGCGCCGTGGCGCTGGCACAGCTCGCGGCAGATGTACAGGCCCAGCCCGCTGGACCGGCTCTCGGAGGAGAAAAAAGGCTCGAACAGATGCCGCTCGACCCCCTGGTCCAGTGGCGCACCGTCGCTCCACACCTGCAGGCCTGCCCGGCCGCTGGGGGTGGTGCGCGTGGACAGGCTCAGGGAATCGTGGTGTGGACCCATGTAGCGCAGGGCGTTGTCCAGCAGGTTGACCAGCACGCGCCGCAGGTGCTCGGCGTCGAACTCCACCTGCGCGTGGTCTGCGTCCAGCGCCAGCAGCCCGCGGCGGCGCGACGGGTCGTGTCCCTGCCAGTCCGCCCAGACCTGCCGCACCGTCGCATCCAGCGCCAGCGTGCTGCCCGCGGGCTGGCCGATCTGGCGCTGCACGCGGGCGATGTCCAGCACCTCCTCGGTGATGCGCACCAGGCGCTCGGCGTTTTGCCGCACCATGAGGGTCAGCCGCTTGTGGCCCGGGTCGACCAGGTCTTCGTCGAGCAACTGGTTGGCCTGGGCGATGGCGGCCAACGGGTTGCGAATCTCGTGCGCCACGGCAGCGGACATGCGGCCCATCGCCGCGAGCTTCTCGGTGCGCAGCCGCGCTTCCATCTCGCGCAGGTCATGCAGGAACATCACGCACAGCGGTTCTTCGTCAGGCCCGACGGCGGCCGCGCGCGTGTGCGTGGGCCAGCTGCGCACGCGCAGGCCCAGCGGAGGCTGGCCTTCGTCGACCACGTTGAGATCCGCGGTCTGGGGCACCTGCAGGGCGAAGGTCTCGCGCGCCAGGGCCAGCAGGGGCATCCAGGCGTTGGTGCCGGCCAGGGCGAACGGCACCTGGCCCGCCTGCCGGCCCAGCAGCAACAGCGCCGCCGGGTTGGCCAGCCGCACCACGCCGCCGGTGTCCAGCACCAGCACGCCGTCGGCGACGTGCTGCATGACCAGCGCGCTCACGGCGCGTTGCGTGCGCGCGTCCACCTGGCTCAGCCGCGCCACGGCCTGCTCGCTCGTGAGCCGGGCCGACAACTCGTGCGCCAGGTACGCCACGATGAAGTAGCCGCTGCCCGTCAGCGCTGCCTGCAGGTACTGGGTGGCGCTGTCTGACGCCCCGTTCCACGCCGCCCATGCCAGCAGCAGCAGCGTGGCGCAGGCGGCGGTGCCCAGCGCCAGCGTGAGAGTGCCCATGACGGACGCCAGCAGCAGCGGCAGGCCGAACAGCGGCGTGAAGTTGACCGACCCGGCCGACTGCAGGGCCTGCAGCGTGCCGATGAGGACGATGTCCACGCCGATCGACGGCAACCAGTGCAGGCCGGGCTGCGGCGCCGGCGGGCTGTGGTGGGCGGTCATGCGCAGGGCCGCCGTGGCCAGCAGGTAGATGCCGCCTGCGACCAGGGAAAGCGGGTCGTGCGTCTGGCTGACCGCCGAGCCCAGGGCGAGCAGCAGCAGCAACGCCAGCGCGACCATGACGCGCGCCGTCAAAAAGGCGCGCCACAACCGCAGGAACGACACGTCGCCCAGGGTCCGCGCGGCGGCCGCGGCCATGGCGTTCAGTCTCCGCGCTGGTGCGCCGTGCAGCAGTAGCTGTGCAGCCCGTCCAGCACGGCCTGCGAGCGCGGCAGGTGCACGCCGCAGCGCTCGCAGCGCACCATGGGCTCGGGCAGACGCGGGCCGGGGCACGCCGCCGGCTTGCGCGGCTCCTGGCGTTGCCCGCGCCACAGGGCGTAGACCACCGCGACCACGGCCAGCAGGACCAGGTACTTCATCATGCCGTGCGTCCCAGCACCACTTCCATCACGAACCGCGAGCCGGCGTAGGCCAGCAGCAGCAGGACCGCACCGGCGTACAGCACCCGCGCGGCCGTGCGGCCCCGCCAGCCGAAGCGCGCGCGGCCCAGCAGCAGCACGGCGAAGGTGACCCAGGCCAGCAGCGAGAACACCGCCTTGTGGTCCCAGCGCCAGGCGCGCCCGTACAGCACCTCGCCGAACAGCCAGCCGGCCACCAGCGTGGCCGACAGCAGCAGGAAGCCTGCGCCGACGAACCGAAACGTCAGCCGCTCCAGGGTCAGCAGCGGCAGCGTCGAGGACATGTCGGCCGCCAGGCGCATCTGGCGCTCCGCGCGGCCCATCAGCCAGGCGTGGATCACGGCCGCCGCGAACAGCCCGTAGCAAGCGATGCCCAGGGTGAGATGCAATGCCAGCCAGGGCGACGCCGACACGTGCAGTGCGCGCCCAGGAAACAGCGCCGCCAGCAGCACGGCTGCGGCGCCAAGGCCGCCGAGCGCGGCGCGCGCGCGCATCTGCGGAAACAGCTGCCGCTCGACGGCATAGGCTGTGAGCACCAGCCACGCCGTCATGGACAGCGCCGGCGCAAACCCGAAATGCGGGGTGCTGCCCATCAGGCCCCAGCCCAGGGCCGCGGCGTGCAGGCACCACGCCGGCGCCATCGCCCAGGGTCCGCGTGCGCCGGGTGCACGTGCCGTGGCGGCCACGCCCAGGGCGTAGGCGGCGGCCGCGGCGGCGGCGAGCAGCCAGCCTGTCAGAGAGGCGCCGGGTAAAATCATGGGTTCGCAGTTTAGCCGTCCGCAAGGGACGGACGATGGCGCGCCCCCGCGCCCCGCCAACGCCTCTGGAGCACGCAGCCATGGCCTCCGCCCTCACGGAAAAACTCACCCGTCTCGTCAAGGAGATGCGCGGCCAGGCCCGCATCACCGAATCCAACGTGCAGGACATGCTGCGCGAGGTGCGCATGGCGCTGCTGGAGGCCGACGTGGCCTTGCCGGTGGTGCGCGACTTCATCGCGCGGGTGAAGGAAAAGGCCCTGGGCCAGGAAGTGCTGGGCAGCCTCAAGCCCGGCCAGGCCCTGGTGGGCATCGTCAACAAGGAGCTCGCCGCCACCATGGGCGAGGGTGTGGCCGACATCAACCTGGCGGCGCAGCCGCCCGCCGTCATCCTGATGGCCGGGCTGCAGGGTGCCGGCAAGACCACGACCACCGCCAAGCTAGCCAAACACCTGCAGGAAAAGCGCAAGAAGAAGGTGCTCACCGTCTCGGGCGACGTGTACCGCCCTGCGGCCATCGAGCAGCTCAAGATGGTGACCAAGCAGGCCGGCGCCGAGTGGTTTCCCAGCACGCCGGACCAGAAACCGCGCGACATCGCCGCGGCGGCGCTGGACCATGCCAAGCGGCATTACTTCGACGTGCTGCTGGTGGACACCGCGGGCCGCTTGGCCATCGACGAGGTGCTGATGCAGGAGATCCAGGACCTGCACGCGGTGCTCAGGCCGGTGGAGACGCTGTTCGTCGTCGACGCCATGCAGGGCCAGGACGCGGTCAACACCGCCCGCGCCTTCAAGGAAGCGTTGCCGCTCACGGGCATCGTGCTGACCAAGCTGGACGGTGACTCGCGTGGCGGCGCCGCGCTGTCCGTGCGCCAGGTGACGGGCGCGCCCATCAAGTTCGCCGGCGTCTCCGAAAAGCTCGACGGGCTGGAAGTGTTCGACGCCGAGCGCCACGCCGGGCGCATCCTGGGCATGGGCGACATCGTGGCGCTGGTCGAGCAGGTCAGCGCCGGGGTGGACATGGAGGCGGCGCAAAAGCTCGCCGCCAAGGTCAAGAGCGGTGACGGCTTCGACCTGAACGACTTTTTGTCGCAGCTGCAGCAGATGAAGCAGATGGGCGGGCTGTCCAGCTTCATGGACAAGCTGCCCAGCGAGCTGGCGGCCAAGGCCGGCCAGGTGGACATGGACCGCGCCGAGCGCGACATCCGCAGGAAGGAAGGCATCATCTGCAGCATGACGGCGCTGGAGCGGCGCAAGCCCGAGCTCATCAAGGCCACGCGCAAAAAGCGTATCGCGCAGGGCGCCGGCGTTCAGGTGCAGGAGGTCAACCGGCTGCTCAACGAATTCGAGCAGATGCAGGGAATGATGAAGAAGATGAAGGGCGGCGGGCTGATGAAGATGATGAAGAAGATGGGCGGGATGAAAGGCATGAAGGGGATGAAGGGCCTCCCGGGCATGCCTTTCTGAGATTTTTAAGTGTTTTCGGGCTCTAGCGGTTGCCAGTCAAGCGCAAGCAGCTATTAAAAACGTAGTAAACGGAAGGGTGGACACGGTGGATGACCATGGCGCTCGCCCACAGCCCTCCCGGGCCGCACTTGCAAGCACTGGTCCGGCGTCGCCCGCCGATGGCCCGCCTTCTTGCCAGCTCCCTTGCCTGCCCGACTTCCGGTTGGACGCGTCCTTCAAGGGCTTTCCGGCCACCGCCGCACCCTGCCATGCGCGCGATGTGGCTGCCCGTGGCTGGAGCGTGCTGGGCGACGACCTTCCGTTTCCGCTGGCCGTGCTGCGCCGCTCTGCCTTGCAACACAACCTCGCGTGGATGCAGGCCTATGTCCGGCGCAAGGGGATCGCGCTGGCGCCGCACGGCAAGACCACCATGTCGCCGCAGCTGTTCACGCTGCAGTTGCAAGCCGGCGCCTGGGGGCTGACGTTCGCCACCGTGTTCCAGGCGTTGGTCGGGGTGGCGGCAGGCGCACGGCGCATCGTCCTGGCCAACCAGGTGGTGTGCGATGCCGACCTCGACGCACTGGATGCCCTGCTGCGGAGCCACGCCGGTCTGCGCCTGTGGTTCCTGGTGGACTCGCTGGCGCAACTGGCGTTGATCGAAGACTGGGCTGCGCGGCGGAGCAGCGCCCGGGTGTTCGACGTGCTGTTGGAGATCGGCGCGGATGGCCAGCGCACCGGCTGCCGCACACACGGGCAGGCGCTGGCCCTGGCCCGTGCCATCGCCGCGTCTCGCGTGGCGCGGCTGGGCGGTCTCGAATGCTACGAAGGCGGCTTGGCGCGATGCGACAGCGCGCACGACGCGCGCGAGGTGACGGCTCTGGTGCGCCGCGTGATGGAAGTGGCGCATGCCTGCGACGCCGAGGGGCTGTGGAGCGCGCAGGCGAATTCGGTAATCCTGACCGCGGGCGGCTCGGCCGTTTTCGACCTGGTCGTGCCGCTGCTGCAAGGCAGCGGCCTGTCGCGGCCTGTGCAAGGCGTATTGCGCTCAGGCTGCTATGTGACGCACGACCATGGTCACTACCACCGTTTGGTGGAGCTGGTGCGCGAGCGCGAGGCGCTGCAGGAAGCGCTGCGTCCGGCCCTCACCGTCTGGTCCACGGTGCAGTCCGTGCCCGAGCCAGGCTTGGCGCTCCTGACCTGCGGACGCCGCGACATTTCCTACGACATGGGGCTGCCCGTGCCCGTGGGCCATGCACGCCGCGGCGAGCGACGGGCCGGGGCAGCCCCTGCCGACTGGCACATCAGCGCCTTGAATGACCAGCATGCGTATCTGCGCTTCGACGCAGGTGCTGCGCCTGCCCTCCGGCCGCAGGTGGGGGACCGGGTGGAACTGGGGGTGTCGCACCCCTGCACCACTTTTGACAAGTGGCGCTGGATGCCTTTGGTGGAGGACGACGGACGCATCACCGGAGCTGTCCAGACCTGCTTCTAGGCGGCGCCCGCGCGGTCCTGAGGCGTGGCTCAGGCGCCGTGGGCGCGGCTGGCGTGCAGCCACGCCCTGCGCAGCACCTTCGGCGCCCAGGCTTCCTCGGGAATCAACAGCCAGCGCCGCTCGCGCGCGCTGCGCCCCAGCGCGATCTGGCTGGTCAGCACCGTGAGCGGCACGGCCAGCAGCAGAGGCAGGGCCACCGGCACCAGCCAGACGAACGCGCCGGCGTCCACCACAGCCACGGCGCCGCCGATTGCCAGCACCACCAGCCCGGCCGGGGCGAACCGGGCCGCTGCATCTCGCCAGGGCACTGCGGCAGCTTCACGCGGGGGCGACTTCCATTCCAGCTTCAGGCCGGTCAGCGCGACCACCACGAAGAGGGAGTGGGCCAGCATGCGGATGGGGGCTTGCAGGATGGCCAGCACGCTCTCCAGCACAGCGCTGGCCAGCAGGCTCCTGGTGCCGCCGAACTGCCGCTGCTCACCCTTGACGAGGATGGCGGCGACGCCCAGCACACGCGGCAGGAACAAAATGCACAGCGTCCAGGTCCACAGGGCGAGCAGTTCGCCGGGCAAGACGTTCCAGTCGGCCACCATGGACGAGCCGGACAGCCACAGGCCCGTGCCCAAGCTGATGAACACCAGCCACAGCGGTGCCGACAGATACGCCATGGCACCCGTCAGCAACATCGCGCGGTGCACAGGGTGCAGCCCCGGTTCTGCCACGAGCTGCGCGTTTTGCAGGTTGCCCTGGCACCAGCGGCGGTCGCGCTGCAGCTCAGCCAGCAGGTCCGGGGGTTGCTGTTCGTAGCTGCCGCCCAGGTCGGGCACCATCCACACATGCCAGCCGGCCCGGCGCATCAGCGCCGCCTCGACGAAGTCGTGCGACAAAATGCCCCCGGCCAGCCCGCCCTTGCCCTTGATCGGCGCCAGCGCGCAGTGCCGCATGAAGGGCTCGACGCGGATGATGGCGTTGTGGCCGAAGTAATGCGACTCTCCCAGTTGCCAGAACTGCATGCCCAGGGTGAACAGGCGGCCCGTCACGCGGGAAGCGAACTGCTGCGCACGGGCGTGCAGCGTCACGTGGCCGATGCCCTGGCTGGCGGTCTGGATGATGCCGGCGCGCGGATGGGCCTCCATCAGCTTGGCCAGGCTGACCAGGCAGTCGCCGCTCATCACGCTGTCGGCGTCCAGCACCACCATGTAGCGGTAGTCGCGGCCCCAGCGGCGGCAAAAGTCGGCCACGTTGCCGGCCTTGCGGTGGGTGCGGCGCTGGCGCAGGCGGTAGTACACCTCCACCTGCGGCTGCGCAGCCCCGCTGGCGAGCTGCAGGCGCAAGTCTTCCCAGGCGGCGCGCTCGGCCGCCACGGTCGCAGGGTCCGAGCTGTCGGACAGCACGAACACGTCGAACGTGCATGCGTGTCCGGTAGCGGCCAGCGACTCGCAAGTGGCCCGCAGGCCGGCGAACACGGTGGGCACGTCTTCGTTGCAGATCGGCATGATGATGGCCGTGCGCGCGTCGGGTGCGAGCGGCTGGTCGGCCACGCGGCGCGCCGACAGGCCGTGTGCGTCGCCCCGCAGCAGCACCCAAAAGCCCATCGCCGCGGTCATGAAACCGGTGACGACCCATGCGGAGAGCACGGCAAACAGCGCCAGCTGGGCGTAGCCAAGCCAAGCATGGCCGTACTGCGGCTGCACGGTGGCGAACAGTGCCGTGGCCAACGCCGTGCTGGCCAGCGACAGCCACACGAAGAGGCGCCGGCGCCACACCGCCGCGTGCTGCCACGCCATGTCGCCTTCGTTCGTCGGCCGCCCGCCGCCGGCGCGGCCGGTCAGGCGCATCAACACGGCCGTGCCGACACTGTTCCAGAAGCCGCGCCACGGTACGGGCACCATCGAGCCGCGGCGCAGCGGGGGCGCCGTCAGGGCATTGGGATGGCGGGTCGGACGCTCGTTCCAGGCGGGAGCGTCGTCGAGGGTCACTCGGGAAGTAGAACGTGTGTCCATGTTTCGCTCACTGCGTGGTTGTCGTGTTGGAGAAAGGCGCGCAACTCGACCGGGCGCGCCGGGTCATTGCGCTGCACGCGCAGGGTCATGCGCCAGCCGCCGGCGGCCGGGTTGGGATAAGCCAGGCTCTCCAGGACGCGGCCGTTGCCGTCGCTGCTGACCACTGCTTTGAGCACAGCGTCGGGGGGGAGGGCCTGCAGCGCCGGGCCCGCAAAATCGACCACGTACTGCACCTGTCCGCGCCGCTCGGCAGGGGTTTGGCGCGTGTAGCCGATGCCGCGGCGGCTCTGCGTCACCCAACTCGAGGGCGGGCGCTGCTGCTGGTCGCCTTGCCACGCAATCTCATAGTCCAGTTCCAGCGGCGTGCCGGCTGTCGGCATTTCTTGCGGAACCCAGTAGGCGACGATGTTGTCGTGTGTTTCGTCGGGCGTCGGCAGCTGCACCAGCTCCACCCGGCCGGCGCCCCAGTTGCCCAGGGGGCGCACCCAGGCGCTGGGCCGGCGTTCATAGCGTGCTTCGACGTCCTCGTAGCTGGTCCACCGGCGGTCGCGCTGCATCAGGCCGAAACCCTTGGGGTCGCGCAGCGCGAACGAGGTCACGGTGGGCCTATGCGGGTTCTGCAGAGGGCGCCAGAGCCACTCGCCGTCGCCCGCCGCGACCATCAGCCCATCCGAATCGTGCACCTCCGGGCGGAAGTCTTCCTTGTTCGGCTGGTTCTCGCCGAAGAAAAACATGCTGGTCAGCGGCGCGACGCCCAGCGTGGCAATGGGCGGGCTGCCCGCGCGCAGGTATACGCGGCTGTGCACCCGCATCACCGTCTGTGGTCCCGGTTGGATGTCGAACCGGAAGGCCCCTGTGGCGCGGGCCGACTCCAGCAGTGCGTAGACGGTGACCTTCGCTGCGCCGGCTGCCGGCCGTACCAACCAGAACTGCGTGAACCGCGGAAATTCCTCGGCGGCTGCGCCCACCGTATCGATCGCCAAGCCGCGCGCGGACAGCCCGTACTGCTGTCCCTGGCCGAGCGCACGAAAATAGCTCGCGCCCTGGAACACCGCCAACTCGTCCTTGTAGTCTGACGAATTCAGCGGGTAGTGCAGGCGCAGGCCGGCAAAGCCCAAGTCGCCCCAGCGCTCGGACTGCAACCGGTTGCGGCCAAAATCGAAACTGGCGCGGTCGTAGGCGATATGCCGCACCGAACCGTCGGGCAGGATCTCGTCCACGCGGACCGCGTCGCCCTGCAGGCCGCCCCGGTGGAAGAACATGGCCTCAAAGGGGGATGCTCCGTCGCGCCACAGGGCGCGATCGGGCCGCCAGCGGATGTCACGCGCGGCGTCGTAGTCCAGCTGGGCCAGTTCCGCCGGCAGGGCAGGCGCGGCCGCGACCGAGCGTTGGCTGGCGCGCTCCCTCGCGAGCCGGTCCACATCCTCGAAACCGAAGGCTGCCGCGGCAGTGCCCAGCAGGCACGCCACGGCGCCGACCAGCGCGCGATCCAGGCGTACCCCGCCAGGGCGCGGAAACTCGAAACAGGGGAAAAGTTGCCTCATGCCCTGCTAGGGCAAACCCTGTGCCAGCCAGGAAAAGTCGTTGCACGGCAGGCACTTGGCGTGGATACGCGCCGTAACCGGGTGTAGGGAAGGGCTGCGGGCGGCTCCGGCGGGACATCTCGTCGTCTGGCGACGACGACGAAATGTAGGAAGTTTTCGAAAATATGTTTTAAATCAACAGCTTAAGCAAGTCGCTAAATGGCGACATCATCATCGGCCGGGCCGTCGCTCTTGAAGTGCGCCGCGGTGAGTGAATGGCGCTGCAGCAGCCGGTAGAACTCGGTGCGGTTGCGCTGTGCCAGCCGCGCGGCGTCGGCCACATTGCCATCCGTCATTTTCAGCAGGCCCACCAGGTATTCGCGTTCGAACCGCTGGCGCGCTTCTGCCAGGCTCAGCACCTGCACTGCCGGCGCACGCAGTGCGCGCTGCACCAGGCCCAAGGGCACCAGCGGCGTGGTGGACAGGGCGCACACCTGCTCGACCACGTTGTAGAGCTGGCGCACGTTGCCTGGCCAAGGTGCCGCGCCCAGGGCCTTGAGCGCCTCGGGGGAGAAGCCGGACAGGCGCCGTTCGTATTTGCGTGCCAGCAGGGCCAGGAAATGGTTGGCCAGCAGGGGGATGTCTTCGCGGCGCTCGGCCAGCGACGGCAGGCTGAGGGTGACGACGTTCAGCCGGTAGTACAGGTCTTCGCGGAACTGCCCTGCCGCCATGGCGGCCTCCAGGTCTCGGTGCGTTGCCGAGAGGATGCGCACATCCACCTCGACCGACTGGCTCGAGCCGACCGGCCGCACCGCGCGCTCCTGCAGCACGCGCAGCAGCTTGACCTGCAGGGCAGGGGGCATGTCGCCAATCTCGTCGAGCAGCAGGGTGCCGCCATGGGCCGTCTGGAACAGCCCCTTGTGGTGGGCGACAGCGTCGGTGAACGCGCCCTTGACGTGGCCGAACAGTTCGGACTCCAGCAGCGCTTCCGGAATGGCGCTGCAGTTGACCGCGACGAACGGCTGGCGCGCGCGCGGGCTGGCACGGTGGATGGCACGCGCCAGCAGTTCCTTGCCTGTGCCGCTCTCGCCCAGCAGCATCACGCTGGCATCGGACTGCGCCACCATGCGCGCGTCGCCCAGCAGGTCGGCCATGCGGCTGGAGCGGCTCACGATCTCGGCTCGCCAGGATTCATCGGCCTGCGGCAGGGGCGCCGATGGCGGTGCGGCCAGGGCCAGGGCCTGGTCGATCTTGTCCATCAGCACGCGCGGGTCGTAGGGTTTGGTCAGGTACGTGAACACTCCGCGCGCGGTGGCCTCGACCGCATCGGGGATGGTGCCGTGCGCCGTGAGCAGGATGACGGGCAGCGCCGGGTGGCGGGCATGCAGCTCATCGAACAGGGCCAGCCCGTCGCGGCCCGGCAGGCGCACATCGCTGATGACCAGTTGTGGCCGCTGCACGTCGAACTGCGCCAGCGCGGCCTCGGCGGAGACGGCCGTGGACACCGCGTAGCCCGCCGCGCTCAGCCGCAGCGACAGCAGGCGCAGCATGTCGGGATCGTCGTCGACCACCAGCACGCGCTGGCGGGTCTCGGGGCTTCGGGGTGCGGCAGCAGCGATCTTGGAAGGCATGGGGAGGCGGAATCCTCAAGGCAAGGAACGCCGCGTGGCGCCGGGGCCGCGCACGGGCGATCCGGGCACCGGACGGGCGGGCCGGGTGGTCAAACTGCGTTCGAGCGCACGCATGGCTTCCAGGCGCTCGCCGAGCAGCTCGTTGCGGCGCTGCGCTTCGCGCAACTGGTGATTGTGCCGGTCGAGCTGCTCTTCCAGCCGGCGCTGCTGCAGCAAGCGGGCCTCGAGCAGCCGGGCCAGCGGGTGCAGCGGCGCTGCGTCCTGCCGCGCCAGGGTCTGCTGCACCAGGCCGAGCGCGCGGGCGGTGTCGGCTGGCTGGCGGGTCTGGGCGAGCGCCAGGGCCAGGCGGATATCGCCGTCGCCGTCCGCGTCGCGTGCCGCGCCCCTTTGCGTGATCTCGCCGGACAGGGCAGCAGCGTCCAGTCCGCGCACCCGGTCGGCGTACTGCAGCAGCGCCTGTACCGCGTCGGCCTCGCACACCGGCGCAGCCGCGCGCTCTTCGGGCAGGGCGTCGTCGCCCGGCGGCGCGGCGGTGGGGGCCGCGGGCGCACACGACGGTGGGGCGGTTGCTGCGGCAGGAGGCTCCGCGCGGGGTGGTCCGTCAGGCAGGCTGGCGCAGCCGCCCAGGGCGAGGACGACGGCAAGCAGCAGCGGCAGGGGGCGGTCAGGCGTCATCGGGCAGTTCGATCCGGAAGATGGTGTGGGGCTGTGCTTGGAGCAGTAACGCGTTGCCGCCATGCGCCACAGCGTACTCGCGCACGATCGACAGTCCGATGCCCGTGCCACGCGCCGCGTCCTGCGGCTGGAGCGCGCCGCGAAAGAATGGCTCGAAAATGTGGTCGCGGTCCTGGTCGTGCACGCCCGGGCCTTCGTCCTGCAGGTCGATGTGCACGCGTCCCGGGTGGCGCGCCACGGTGATGCGAATGGATCCGCCCCGGGGAGAGTAGCGGATGGCGTTCGACAGCAGGTTGCCCACGGCCGAGCCGATCTTGTCCGCATCCACCAGCGCCCACAGCGGCTCGCCCTGCACCTGCACCGAAAGTCCGCGCGCCTGCCACTGCAGCCGCTGCGTTTCCACCTGCGCCTCGACCAGGGCCAGCAGGTCGGTGCGCGAGCGCTGCAACTGGCGCGCGCCGAACACGGCCGCGTTGAAGCGCAGCAGCGCCTCGATCTCGCCCTGCAGCGCCATGGTGTTCTGGCGCAGGATCTCCACCACCTCGCGCTGGCCGGCGGACAGCTCGCCGGTCACGCCTTCCTGCAACAGGGCGACGCCCTCGCGCAGGGACGCCAGGGGCGTCTTGAGCTCGTGCGAGATATGGCGCAGAAACCGCGCCTTGTCCGCGTCCAGCTCGAGCAGGCGCATGCGCAGCCATTCCAGTTGTTGGCCCAGGCGCCGGACGTCCGCCGGCCCGGCGATGTCGATGCGTTCGGGCAGTTCGTTCTCGCCCAGGCGGCGGATCGCGCGCTCCAGGCGCTTGAACGGCCGCGCCAGCCACACGCCCAGCGCAAGGGCCAGCAAGGCCGAGAGCGTGATGACCGCGACCACCTGCCGGGCCATGTCGCGCCGGCTGTCCTCGACCTGCGCCAGCAGATCGCTGCTGCGCTGGGCGTTCAGCGCCTGCACGTTCTGCGCGATGTCCGCGTTCAAGGCGTCCACGTCGACGAACAGGCTGGCGACAGCGCGCTCATTGTCCAGGGCCTGCGCCGCCGGGCCCCGCAGCAGCCCCTGCACCTGGGCCATGCGCGCCTGCCATTGCGCCGCCAGGGGTGCGGGCAGGCCGCTCTCCTGCAGGCGCTGCAGCAGACGGCCCGTGTCCTGCAGCTCCTCGTCGAAGCGGCGGCGCAGCTGCGCATCGCCCAGAATCAACGACTGGCGCGCGCTGCGCTCCAGCGCCTGGCTGCGGCTGCCCAGGTCCTGCGCCGCAGCGGCCAGGCGGGTGGCGTCGGTGGCGCCGGTCCGGCTTTGCTCGACCAACTCCTCGAGGGTGGACAAGGCGCGCAGCGAACTGGCGCCCAGCAGGCTGCCGATGAGCAAAAAGGCGAGCAGCAGCAACTGCTGGAACGACAGGCGCGCCAGCAGCAGGCCGCGTTGCGCGCGGCGTGCGCCGCCGCGCCGCTGCGGGCACAGCGGCGGCCGGGAAAGGAAGCCTGGCGTCAGCCCGCCGCCGCCAGCTCGGCCGGGCATGCCGCTACCTCGCCGCGCAGCGTGTAGGTGCGCGCCTCGGTGATGCGCACGTCGATCATCTGGCCGATCAGCCGCGCAGGGGCGGCGAAGTTGACCACGCGGTTGCATTCCGTGCGGCCCATCAGTTCGCCGCCGTCGCGTTTGGACACGCCCTCGACCAGGATGCGCTGCACCGTGCCCACGCGCTGCTGGCTGATGTCCAGGATGTGGCGGTTGATGACCGCCTGCAACTCCTGCAGGCGCGCCAGCTTGACCGCATGGGGCGTATCGTCGTGCAGGTTGGCCGCCGGGGTGCCGGGACGCGGGCTGAAGATGAAGCTGAAGGAATTGTCGAAGCGCACATCCTCGATGAGCTTCATCATCTTGCGGAAATCGTCGTCGGTCTCGCCCGGAAAGCCGACGATGAAGTCGCTGCTCATGGCCATGTCGGGCCGGATGGCGCGCAGCTTGCGCACGGTGCTCTTGTATTCCATGGCCGTGTAGCCGCGTTTCATCGCCATCAGGATGCGGTCGCTGCCGTGCTGCACGGGCAGGTGCAGGTGGCTCACCAGCTTCGGCAGCTTCGCGTAGGCCTCGATCAGCCGGGGCGTGAACTCGTTGGGGTGGCTGGTGGTGAAGCGGATGCGCTCGATGCCGGGAATCTCGGCCACGTACTCCAGCAGCAGCGCGAAATCGGCCTTCTCCGCCGTCTCGCCCATGGCACCCAGATAGGCGTTCACGTTCTGGCCCAGTAGCGTCACTTCCTTCACGCCCTGGTCGGCCAGGCCGGCCACCTCCACCAGCACGTCCTCGAACGGGCGGCTGACCTCCTCGCCGCGCGTGTACGGCACGACGCAATAGCTGCAGTACTTGGAGCAGCCTTCCATGATGGACACGAAGGCACTCGCGCCCTCGACGCGCGCAGGCGGCAGGTGGTCGAACTTTTCGATCTCGGGAAAGCTGATGTCCACCTGCGGGCGCTGCTTTGCCGCGCGGGCATCGAGCAGTTCGGGCAGCCGGTGCAGCGTCTGCGGACCGAAGACCACATCCACGAAGGGTGCGCGGCGGATGATCTCCTCGCCCTCCTGGCTGGCCACGCAGCCGCCGACGCCGATCAGCACACCGCGCTCCTTGAGGTGCTTGACGCGCCCCAGGTCGGAGAACACCTTTTCCTGCGCTTTTTCCCGCACCGAGCAGGTGTTGAACAGGATCAGGTCGGCCTCGTCGGGGTTGTCCGTGGGCTCGTAGCCCTGGGCGGCCTGCATCACGTCGGCCATCTTGTCCGAGTCGTACTCGTTCATCTGGCAGCCGAA
>DAMCAL010000063.1:0-15498 GCA_032059585.1 Burkholderiaceae bacterium | reverse complement strand
CGCTTTGGAGGTGGTGCCGCTGGTCGTGCTGGGCCACGAGGCCTGGGAGCACTGGCGCCTGCAGCACAAGGCCGGCTGGATGCGCAACCTGAAGTGGCCGCTGATGTGCTTCGTCGCCGTGGCGTTTTGGAACATGCTGGGCGCGGGCGTCTTCGGCTTCATGATCAACCCGCCGATCTCGCTGTACTACATCCAGGGCCTGAACACCACGCCGGTGCACGCCCACGCCGCGCTGTTCGGTGTCTACGGCTTCCTGGCGCTGGGCTTCACGCTGATGGTGCTGCGCTACGTGCGCCCGACCCTGGTGTTCAATGAACGCCTGATGAAGACGGGCTTCTGGTGGCTCAACGCCGGCCTGGTGCTGATGATCGCCACCAGCCTGCTGCCCATCGGCCTGTTCCAGTTCCACGCCAGCGTGACCGAAGGCCTGTGGTATGCCCGCAGCGAAGCCTTCATGCAGCAGCCCTTCCTGGTGACGCTGCGCTGGGTGCGCACCTTCGGTGACCTGGTGTTCATCACCGGCGCGCTGTGCGTGAGCTGGCAGGTGGTCAGCGGCGTGCTGTTCGGCGAGCGCGCCGGCGCCGCGCCCGCTGCCGGCACCCTCGCGGGCGCTGCCCACTGACCGCCCGTCCGGGGCGCGGCCACCTGCGCGCCCCGGCCCTGAACCGTGCAACCGACGATCCCGAGGAACCGTGGCCATGAACATCGACCGCTTCAAGCACGAGCATGAGGACATCCTGGCGCAGATCGACACGCTGCGCGCCTTGAGCCACGCCGGCCCGGCGCAGCACGCCGGCGCCATCGCCCAGGCCATCGTCGCCATGAGCTCGACCATCCGCCTGCACCTGGCGGTGGAGGACCGGCTGCTGTACCCGGCCCTGCAGACCGCCGGCGACGCTGCGCTGGCCCGCCTGGGCGCGCGCTTTCAGCACGAGATGGGCGAGATCGCCGGCGGCTACGTGGAATTCGCCCGGCGCTGGAACACCGCCGAGCGCGTGGCCGCCGACCCGGAGGGCTTTCGCGCCGAGGCCAACGTGGCCCTGCGCAGCGTCTACGAGCGCATGCGCCGCGAGGACCGGGAGTTCTACCCGCGCATCGAGGCGGCGCAGGAAGCCGTGGCCACGTCCTGACGGCACCGCAGTCGCTCTGTTGCTCCTGTTTTAATAGCTACTGGCGCTTAACCAGCAAGCGCTGGAGCCGGAAAACGCTTCCATCGGCAAGGCCTGCGGCCGCCTTGTCTTCACAGCCGACCTTGGGGTCGGCTTTTTTTCTGCAGCCGGCAACGTGGCGCCGCTGTGGCGTCCGCTGCCGCTCTCCCGCAAGGGCCCCGCGCTATTCTTGTCCCCCTGCCGGCAGGCCCGCCCGCCCGCGTGGCGCGCGCGGCTTGTCCCTCCGTCTGGCTCTTCTCTGGAACTTCCGATGTCCTCTTCCATGCCATCCGCCTCCTGCCTGCTCGAGCGCTTCGGCGTGCAGGCCGACGCCACCGGCGCGGGCGCGCTGCGCGTCGTCTCGCCCATCGACGGGTCGGTGCTCGGCCATGTCGCCCAGGCCGATGCCGCGCAGGCCGACGCCTGCATCCAGCGTGCCCGGGCCGCGTACCACGCCTGGCGCAAGGTGCCGGCGCCCCGCCGCGGCGAGCTCATCCGCCTGCTGGGCGAGGAGCTGCGCACGGCCAAGCAGGACCTGGGCGCGCTGGTGTCGCTGGAGACCGGCAAGATCTTGTCCGAAGGCCTGGGCGAGGTGCAGGAGATGATCGACATCTGCGACTTCGCCGTGGGCCTGTCGCGCCAGCTCTACGGCCTGACCATCGCCAGCGAGCGCCCGGGCCACCGCATGATGGAAACCTGGCACCCGCTGGGCGTGGTGGGCGTGATCAGCGCGTTCAACTTTCCCGTGGCCGTGTGGTCGTGGAACTTCGCGCTGGCCGTCGTATGCGGCAACGCGGTGGTGTGGAAGCCGTCGGAGAAAACGCCGCTGGTCGCACTGGCGGCGCAAGCGCTGTTCCAGCGCGTGGCGGCCCGCTTCGGCGATGCGCCCGACGGCCTGTCGGAGCTGCTCATCGGCGGGCAGGGCGTGGGCGAGCAGCTCGTCGACAGCCCCGACGTGGCGCTGCTGTCGGCCACCGGCAGCACGCGAATGGGCCGCGAGGTCGGGCCGCGCGTGGCCCGCCGCTTCGGCCGCGCGCTGCTGGAGCTGGGCGGCAACAACGCGGTGATCGTCGCGCCCTCGGCCGATCTGCAGCTGGCGGTGCGGGGCATCGTGTTCGCCGCGGCCGGCACGGCAGGCCAGCGCTGCACCACCACGCGCCGGCTGATCGTGCACGCCAGCCTGCGCGATGCCCTGGTGCAGCGCCTGCAAAAAGCCTACGAGGGCCTGACCGTGGGCCATCCGCTGCGGGAGGGCACGCTGGTCGGCCCGCTGGTGGACAAGGCCAGCTTCGAGGCCATGCAGGCAGCGCTGCGCGCGGCCGAGGCCGAGGGCGGCACGGTCTTCGGCGGCGACCGCGTGCTGGAGAGCGAGTTTCCGCAGGCCTGGTACGTGCGCCCGGCCATCGTGCTGATGCCGCGCCAGACCGACACCGTGCGCCGCGAGACCTTCGCGCCCATCCTCTACGTGCTGACCTACGAGCACTTCGAGGACGCGCTGGCGCTGCAAAACGACGTGCCGCAGGGCCTCTCGTCGGCCATCTTCAGCAACGACGTGCGAGAAACGGAAGCCTTTTTGGCGGCGGACGGCTCGGACTGCGGCATCGCCAACGTCAACATCGGCACCTCGGGCGCCGAGATCGGCGGGGCGTTCGGCGGCGACAAGGAAACCGGCGGCGGGCGCGAGTCCGGCTCGGACGCCTGGAAGGCGTACATGCGCCGCGCGACCAACACCATCAACTACTCGGGTCAGCTGCCGCTGGCGCAGGGCGTGCGCTTCGACGTCTGAGGGCGCGCCCGGCGCCGGCGCGCGGGCCTGGAGCATCAGGCCCTGCGGTCGATGCGCACCGCCAGCACCACCGAGGTGGTGGTGCGCGTCACCCCTTCGATCTCGCCGATCTCGTCGAGCAGCGCGTCCAGCCGCGGCATGGACTCGGCGTGCAGCTGCGCGATGTAGTCGAACTCGCCGCTCACCGAGCACAGGTGGCGCAGCTCGGGCAGGGCCGCCAGGCGCTGCACCACGCTGCGGCCGGCCTTGGGGCTGGTGATGATGCCCACGTGCGCGTGCACGCCGTGGCCGTCCAGGTCCTGGCGCAGCCGCACGGTGTAGCCCACCACCACGCCTTCGCGCTCCAGGCGCTGCAGCCGCGCCAGCACCGTGGTGCGTGCCACGCCCAGCTTGCGCGCCAGATCCGCGGTGCTCTCGCGGGCATTGGCCTGCAGCAGCGCCACCAGGTCGCGGTCGAGCTGGTCCTTGAGCGTGGTGGGCAGGGAGGCGTTGGAATCGGCCATGGCATGACGTTTTGTATCGAACTGCCGCCGAAGTGTCGGTTCAGCCTCGTTGCTCGTCAAACCGGCGCTATCTTTCGTCCGCCGTGCTTCCTAGACTGGGTCGTGCCGCCCGCCGCCGCGGGCCCACCACCACAAGGAGAGGACCCGCCATGAAGATCGCCCTGCTCGGCGCCGGCCACATCGGCCAGCTCATCGCCCGCCTGCTGCAAGGCAGCGGGGATTACCAGGTCACCGTCATCGACCGCAGCGAAGGCGCCCTGGCGGCCCTGGCCGGCACGCCGGTGCGCACCCAGGTGGCGGACACCGCCGACGCAGCGACCCTGCGCGCGGCGCTGGCCGGCCAGGACGCGGTCGTCAATGCCCTGCCCTACCACCTGGCAACGCTGGCCGCCACCCAGGCGCGCGAGGCCGGCTGCCACTACTTCGACCTGACCGAGGACGTGGCCGCCACGCGCGCCATCCAGGCGCTGGCCGCCGACGCCGACACCGCCTTCATGCCGCAGTGCGGCCTGGCGCCGGGCTTCATCGGCATCGTCGCGCACCACCTGGCGGGGCAGTTCGACGAGGTGCACGACGTGAAGATGCGCGTGGGCGCGCTGCCGGCCTTCCCCACCAACGCGCTGAAATACAACCTGACCTGGAGCGTCGACGGCCTCATCAACGAGTATTGCCACCCCTGCGAGGCGGTGCGCGACGGTGAGCGCATCGAAGTCATGGCGCTGGAGGGCCTGGAGCATTTCTCGCTGGACGGCGTGGAGTACGAGGCCTTCAACACCTCGGGCGGCCTGGGCACTCTGTGCGAAACCTGGGACGGCAGGCTGCGCTCCATCGACTACAAGACCGTGCGCTACCCCGGCCACCGCGACCTGATGTGGGTGCTGCTGGAGGAGCTGCAGATGAAGCACGACCCGGAGACGCTCAAGCGCATCCTGCGCCGCGCGGTGCCCATGACGATGCAGGACGTGGTGCTGGTGTTCGTCACCGTCAGCGGCCTGCGCGCCGGCGCGCTGGTGCAGGAGGTGTTCGCGCGCAAGATCTTCGCCGACCGCAGCGAGCAGCAACCGCTGTCGGCCATCCAGATCACCACCGCCGCCGGCATCTGTGCGGCGCTGGACCTGTTTCGCGAAGGGCGGTTGCCGGCCCGGGGCTTCATCCGCCAGGAGCAGGTGGCGCTGCCGGACTTTCTGGCCAACCGCTTCGGCGCCGCCTACCAGCAGTCGCGCCAGGTCGAGTCCATCGGCTGACAGGGGCGCGGCTTCAGTCCGCTTCAGCCGGCTGCAGGCGGCATCAGTCGCCATCGACCTGCCACCAGGCCGGCAGCAGGCGGCGCACGTCGGCGCGGGCGAAGCGGTCGTCGATCAGGTGCACCACGCCCCGGTCCTCGGGCGAGCGGATGACACGACCCGCGGCCTGCACCACCTTGTGCAGGCCGGGGTAGAGGTAGGCGTAGTCGTGCCCCTGGCCGAACAGCGCCTGCATGCGCGCGCGCACCTGCTCGTTCACCGGGTTCACCTGGGGCAGCCCCAGCGTGCACAGGAAGGCGCCGATCAGCCGCCGCCCGGGCAGGTCCACCCCTTCGGCAAACGCCCCGCCCAGCACGGCAAAGGCCACGCCCTGCCCGCCCTCGACGAAGCGCGCCAGGAATTCGCGCTGCGCGGCCTCGCCCATGCGCCGTTCCTGGCGCCACTGCGGCACCTGCGGATGCTGCGCGGCAAAGGCCTCGGCCACCTGGGCCAGGTAGTCGTAGCTGCTGAAGAACGCCAGGTAGTTGCCGGGCTGGGCTGCAAACTGCTGTGCGATGACGCGCACGATGGACTGGACCGAGGCCGCGCGGTGCGCCCAGCGCGTGGAGATGTGGCGCGCCACATGCACCTGCAGCTGGCTGGCGGCAAAGGGCGCTGCCACCTCGGCCGCGCCGTGGCCCTCGGGCAGGCCCAGCAGGTCGGCGTGGTAGTGCACGGGCTGCAGGGTGGCCGAAAACAGCGTGGCCGTGTGCGCGGCGGCCCAGCGCGGCGCCAGGTGCGGCGCCGGCACGATGCAGCGCAGGCACAGCACGCTGCCGCGCCCGACGAGCTGGCTGTCGATGAGCGAGTGCCGGGGGTCGAAACCCTCGGCCAGCGCGTTGAACCGCAGCAGCGTGAAGTACCACTCCAGCAGCGGCGCGTCGAATTGCTCGGGCTGCTCGGCCAGGTGTTCGGACAGCGCCTGCGCGCAGCGCGTGAGCGCCGCGGCCAATGGCGCCGGCACGGCCGGGTGCACGGTGTAGTCCGCCTCCAGCGTGCGCTCCAGGGCCAGCCAGGCGCGGCGCACGCTGGCCAGGGCCTTCTTCACGCCCGGCGCCCGCGCGGCCGTCGCCGACTGGCGTGCCTGGCGCAGCACGTCGGGGTCCAGCCGCGCGCCGTACATGCCGCGCGCGCGCTCGACCAGGTTGTGCGCCTCGTCCACCAGCAGCGACACGCGCCAGGACAGCGACTGCGCCAGCGCGTGCAGCAGGCCGCCGGTGTCGAACCAGTAGTGGTAGTCGCCCACCACCACGTCGGCCCAGCGCGCCAGCTCCTGCGACAGGTAGTACGGGCACACGCCGTGCGCCAGCGCCACGGTGCGCACGCGCGCCTGCACCAGCAGCTGGGTGCCCGGCTGCAGGGCCGCCGCGCGCGCGGCGGGCAACCGGTCGAAAAAACCCTGCGCCAGCGGACAGGACTGGCCGTGGCAGGCGTTGCCGGGGTGCTCGCAGCTTTTCTCGCGCGCGACCAGCTCCAGCACGCGCAGCGGCGGCGGCCGGCCCTGGGGCGATCCGCCGTCCACCGGCTCGCCCGCGCCTGCACCGGCCAGCAGCGCCAGCGCGTCCAGCGCCATCTGCCGCCCGGAGGTCTTGGCGGCGAGGTAGACCACCTTGTCGGTGCCGCACGCCGGCGCCGCCTTGAGCTGGGCAAACAGCGTGGCCACCGTCTTGCCGATGCCCGTGGGCGCCTGCGCCAGCAGGCAGCGCCCATGCGCCGCCGCGCGCCAGACATGCGCCGCCAGCTCGCGCTGGCCCGCGCGGAACTGCGCATGGGGAAAGGCCAGGGCCTGCAGCGCCGCATCGCGCGCGCTGCGGTGCGCCGCCTCGGCCTCGGCCCAGGCCAGGTAGCGCGCGCACTGCAGCTCGAAGTGCGCGCGCAACGCCGCGGCGCTGTGGTGCGCGGTGAACACGGTCTCCTGTTCGTGGTCCACGTCCAGGTAGACCAGCGCCAGCTCCACCGACGCCAGGCCGCGTGCGGCGCACAACAGCCAGCCATAGACCTGCGCCTGCGCCCAGTGCAGCGCGCGTTGGCCGGGGTTTTGCCGCTCCAGGCTGCCGCGGTGGGTCTTGATCTCTTCCAGCCGGCCACAGGCAGCGTCGAAGCCGTCGGCGCGCCCGCGCACCAGCAGCGCGCCGTACCGTCCCTGCAGCGGCACTTCCGCCTCGTAGCCATCGCCCCGGCGGGCGGCCACGCGGACGTGCCCGGCGATGCCCTCCAGGGCCGTGGGCGCCGGTGTGTGGCGCAGGTCGAGGTCGCCGCTGCGCGCCGTGAACTCGCACAGCGCCCGCACGGCGACGCTGTAGTGCGGCGCCTGTGCGGGCGCAGCCTCCGGCGCGAAGGGCACCGCGGCGTTCACGCCGGGCCCAGCCGGTCCTGGGGACTGTCGCCGGCGCCGCCCAGCGGCGTGGCCTTGCACAGCGCCATCCAGACGTCGAACGGCAGTGTGCAGCGGGCGTGGCGTGCAGGGCGCGCCAGCTCGAAGCGCGCGCCCCTGCCTTCCTCGTCGGGCACGCCGTGCATCAGCCAGACGCCGAACTCGGGCGGCAGCTCGTCCGGCTGCGCGATGCCGGCAGGAAAGACGTAGTGGCATTCCTCGCACAGCCATTGGTAGGCGCGGCGCTTGGCGGCATGGCGCAGATCGGACAGCAGGTCCGCGCGGCTGGCCTTGACCTCGTGCACCATGGGACGCAGATAGCCCGGCACGGTCGTGTGCCGCACGGAAAACAGGTCTGGCCGCGCCACCCGCCAAAGGCGCGCCGCGCGACGCGCCGCGGGGGTGGGCGCGCCCTCGTCCCACAGGGCAGGCAGAGCATCTGCAGCAAGGGGTGCCGCCATGGCGGCCGGCCCCTCGTCCTCAGGCGTGAGCGCGGCACGCAGCGACAGTTCGCGCCAGACGACACGCCCGGCCGGCAAAAGCTGCTGGTGCGCGAAGGCCAGGGCCATGCGGTCGTGCAGGCTCTCGCGGCGCTGGCCGGCGCGGCGCGCCTCGGCCAGCCAGGCGATGCCGGCGTCCGTCACGCGCAGCAGGGTATGGCCCCCGGCGTCTGTCTGGCGATCCAGCATGCCGGCGGCGAGCAGGTCGATTTCGACCCCGTCCTGGCACGGCCAGCCGGCGGAACGCCAGACGTCCATCAGGCGTTTGCGGTGGTGGCGGGCAAGGGTTGGGAGAGGCATGGCGGAAGGATGACTACTGATTATCCGAACAGTGGTGAGACCGTGCCACCGCGCAGGTCTTCCAGAGCCAACAGCAATCCAACGCAGACAAATTTGTTACAGGTGTAAACGCATTGGACCGTGGCCGCGTTGCAACCCAGGGTCAGGTGTGCGCCGCACACCGGCCCCACCCTTGCAGACTGGGCTACCTGTGTTTAGTTCTCTTGTCGATTCGGTGCGCCAATGGCGCCGGGCGTCCTCCACCTGGCGCGCCATCGAAGACTCCACCGCCGTGGTGCATGTCGATCTTCAGGGACGGATCGTGACGGCCAATGCACGTTTTTGCACGCTTCTGGGTTATTCCGTGGACGCGCTGCGTGGCCAGCCGGAGTCCCGGGTATGTCCGGCAGGGTTCACGGACAGCCCTGCCTACCGGGATCTGTGGGAGCACCTGCGTAGTGGTCAGTCCGTCTCTGGCCAGGTCGAACGGTTACGCCGGGACGGACAAAGGCTGTGGCTGCGCGCCACCTGCAGTCCCATCCACAACCGTGCCGGGCGCGTCACGCACGTGGTCCAGACGCTGCAGGACATCACCGACCAGGTGAACGAGCGGATCCGCGCCACCACCTTGCTCGAGGCGATTCATCGCTCGATGGCCGTCATCGAGTTCGACCTGCAAGGCCGCGTGCGCAGCGCCAATGGGAATTTTCTGACGACCATGGGTTATGACGAGCCAGCAGTGATCGGCGGCTCTCACAGCATGTTCTGCCCGCCCGGTGTGGCCCAGAGTGCCGACTACGCCCGCTTCTGGCAGGAACTGCGAGCCGGCCACTTCTACCGGGGTCAGGTCGAGCGGGTGGACCGAAACGGCCGCCTTGTGTGGCTGGAGGCGACCTACAACCCCGTGATCGGGGCGCACGGCAAGCCCACCGGCGTGATCAAGGTCGCCACCGACATCACCGAGCGGGTGCTGCAGGCGCGGGCGCGCCAGGAGGGCGTGAATACTGCTTACGGCATCGCACTCGGCACCCAGGAGCTGTCGGAGCAAAGCGCGCAGACGGTAGGTGCCGCGGTCGTGCGCATCCAGTCCATGGCAGCCACGGTGGAAGACGCGGCCAGGCGCAGCCAGGCCCTGGCGCAGCAGACGCAGGCCATCGGCGATGTCGTGGCGACTATCCGCCGTGTGGCAGACCAGACCAACCTGTTGGCCCTGAACGCCGCCGTCGAAGCGGCGCGTGCGGGCGAGGCGGGGCGCGGCTTCGCCGTCGTGGCGGGGGAAGTGCGGCGCCTGGCAGCGGACAGCAAGGCCGCCACCGAACAGATCAGCCAGTCGGTCCGCGCCATCCAGGAAGAGGTCAGGGCCATGCGCAGCACCATGGACGGCGGTTTGGCCAGCGTCGACGAAGGGGTGGCGCTGGCCAGACAGGCCCTGCAGTCCATGGACCGGATCCGCCAGGACGCAGGACAGGTGGTAGGAGCAGTTCAAGCATTGCACGACCATACCGGCAGCTGAACGGCGCCGCGCTGCCCGCTGGGCGGCGCTGCACCCAACGCACCGGCGGCGGGACACGGCGACGCGCTTGCGTATCATCTACTGCTGCCCTGCAGGGCGAGCCGACCGCGGGCCGGCGCCTCTCGGCGGGGATTCCCTGTCTTTCCTCTTTGCCTGCTCCGGCCATGGCCCATTTCGCTTTCCTGCGCCGCACCGCGGCCTGCGCTGCCGTTGCGCTGCTCGCCTGCACAGCCCTCGCGCGCGCCGAAACCCTCAAGCTCGGCCACATCACGCCACCTTCCCACGTTTGGCACCAGGTTGCAGAAAAGATCGCGGCCGATCTGGACAAGGCTTCCGGCGGCAAAATGACGGTCGCCGTCAGCCCGCTGCAAAAACTGGGCAACGAGGCGCAGATGATCCAGTTGATGCAGTCCGGCGCGCAGCAGCTGGGCGTGTTCACGGTGGGCGCGCTGTCCAACCGCGAGGAGGCGCTGCTGGGCTGGTCGCTGCCGTACGCCTTCCGGGATGTGGCGCACGCCAGCCGCGCGGCCTCGACGCCCGCGGCCCAGGCGATGCTGCGGCGGCTTGAGCCGCACGGCCTGGTGGGCCTGGGCTATGCCTTCGCCGGCATGCGGCACGTGCTGTCGGTCCAGCCGGTGGCGAGCACGCGCGATCTGGCAGGCAAGAAACTGCGCTCCTTTCCCAGCCCGATCTACAACGACTGGTGGACCGCCAACGGCGCCGCGCCGACGGCCATGACGCTGTCCGAGATCGGCCCGTCACTGGTCACGCGGCTGCTGGATGCGGTGGACGTGGACCTGGACGCGCTGGTCGGCATGAAATTCCACCACCAGGCGCCCTACCTGACGCTCACCGGGCACATGGCGTTTCCGGCGGTGATCGTCGCCTCCAAGGTGTGGTGGGACCGGCTGGGCGAGGCCGACCGCCGCACCATCGCGCAGGTGGTACAGGGCGCCGAACAATGGGGCTGGCGCGCCGCCATCGACGCCGATGTGCGCAACCTGGACCAGGCACGCGCCGACGGAGCCCGCTTGGTCGACGCCGATCTGGACAGCCTGCGCAAGGTCGCCGGCCCGGTGCGCGACAAGTACATCGCCCGCAACGCCCTGGTCGGCGAGTTCTACCAGCAGGTGCAGGGCCGGTGAGCGGCTCCCGCGCTGCATCGCTGCTGTCATGCGAGCCCTGGTGCATGCGCTAGACGCGCGGCTGGCGCGCCTGGAGGAGCTGCTGGCGATCGCGCTGACCGCGGCGCTCACGGCGATCATGATGGCGCAGGTGGTGCTGCGCTATTTCTTCAGCGCACCGCTGTTCTGGGCCGAGGAAATGTCGGTGCAATTGCTGGTGTTCATCACGCTGCTGGGCATGTCGCTCCTGGTGCGCGGGCGGCAGCTGGTGGCAATCGACCTGCTCGCGCAGCGGCTGCCGCCGCGGCCCGCGCGGGTGTTGCAGGGGTTGCTGGCGGCGGTGATGCTGGCGCTGCTCGCCTGCCTGGCGTGGCTGGGTTGGCAGTGGGTCGGCCGGGCGGACGTGCGCATGGAGCTCGGCGCGACCACGCGCCTGCCGCACTGGTACAGCTACAGCGCGTTTCCGGCCGCTTTTGCGCTGATGGCCTGGCACCAGTTGGCGGCGCTGCTGCGCGTGTGGCAGCCGCTGCCGGCCGCACCGGCGGGCACGGGACGGCCGTGATCGCGCTGGCCGTCTTCTTCGGCCTGCTGCTGGCCGGCCTGCCCATCGTCGGCGCGCTCCTGGCGGCAGTGATGGCTTTCATGGCCAGCCAGGACCTGGGGGTGCTGTTCGCCTCCATTCCCATCCAGTTCTACGGCGCGCTGGAAATCAACAGCCTGCTGGCCATTCCGCTGTTCCTGCTGGTGGGCGAAATCATGAACCAGGGTGGCCTGACCCGGCGCCTGGTCGCGCTGGCCGAATTGCTGACGGGTGGCGTGCGCGGCGGCATGGCCTATGCCAACCTGGCCACCAATGCCATGGCGGCGGCCATCCTGGGCTCGGCCATGGCGCAGATCGGCGTCATGAGCAAGACCATGATGCCGGCCATGGAGCGCGCCGGCTACGACCGCGCCTTCGCCGGGGCGGTCACGGTCTCGGCAGGCCTGCTGGGGCCCATCATTCCGCCGTCCATGCTGATGATCATCTACGGCGTGGTCGCCGTGCAGCCCATCGGCGCGCTGTTTCTCGCCGGCATCGTGCCGGGCCTGCTGGTCGTGGCGGCGCTGGCGCTGGTCATCTTTTTGCACGGGCTGCGCGGCACCGGATTGCCCAGACGCTCCCAAAAGCATAGCTGCTCGCGCTTGTCAGTACTGCGCCAGGGCCTGTTTCCTCTCATGATTCCGCTGGTGGTGATCGCGGGCATCATGCTGGGCGTGATGACCCCCACCGAGTCGGGCGCGGTGGCCTCCATGATCGCGCTCGGCCTGGGCCTGGCCTACCGCGAGCTCCGGTGGCGCGACCTGGGCACCATCTTCGTGAACGTGGCCACCGGCACCGCCGCCATCACCAGCCTGATCGCGGCCGCGTCGGTGCTGACCTGGGTGCTGTCGTTCCAGGGCGTGCCCGACGCGCTGGTGCGGCACATGGCTGCCTGGTCCTCGTCGCCTTTCGTGTTCCTGCTGCTGGTCATCGCGCTGCTGCTGGTGCTGGGCATGTTCCTGGAGAGCATCAGCGTGCTGATCGTGGTGGTGCCGCTGTTGATGCCCGTGGTCGGCACGCTCGGCGTCGACCCCATCCACTTCGGCGTGGTGTGCACGCTGGTCACGGTGGTCGGGCTGGTCACGCCGCCGGTGGGGCCGGGCCTGTACGTCGCCGCGGCGCAGGCGCGCATCGGCATGGGGGCGCTGTTTCGTGCCACGCTGCCCTTCCTGTTGGCCGTGCTGGCCGTGCTGGTGCTGGTGGCGGCGGTGCCGGCGCTGTCGACCTGGCTGCCGGCCGCCACCGCGGCCGCCCGGCAAGTGCCGTGAGCCGCCGGCATGGCGCCTTTTCGACGTGCGCACGCGGCCCTGCCGCGCCTGGCCGCCCGTATGATGACCCCCCTGTTTTTCGACCGGAGTCGCCACTTCCATGAATGCAGTCCCTGACAGCGCGCCGTCCTCCGCCCCGCCGGCACACTGCGACGTGCTGGTGGTCGGCGGCGGCCCGGCGGGCTCCACCGTGGCCACGCTGCTGGCCGAGCGAGGCCACCATGTGGTGGTGCTGGACAAGGACCGGCACCCGCGCTTTCACATCGGCGAGTCGCTCCTGCCGGCCAACATGCCCCTGTTCGAGCGGCTGGGCGTGGCCGAGGAGCTGCGCGCCATCGGCATGCACAAACCCGGCGCCGAGTTCGTCTCGCCGCACCACGCGCACACCCAGACCTTCATCTTCGCCGAGGCGTGGGACAAGTCGATGCCGCACGCCTACCAGGTCAAGCGCGCGGAGTTCGACGAGCTGCTCCTGACCAACGCCGCGCGCCGCGGCGCCGAGGTGCACCAGAACACGCGCGCGACCGGTGTGACCTTTGCCGACGATGGCAGCGTGCGGGTCGACGCCAAGCACGCGGACGGCACGCAGGGCTGCTGGCACGCGCGCTTTCTCATCGATGCCTCCGGGCGCGACACCTTCCTGGCCAACCGCTTTCGCAACAAGGAACGCAACCCGCACCACACCAGCGCGGCGGTGTACGCGCACTTCTCGCACGCGCGCCGCCACGAGGGTCTGGCCGAAGGCAACATCTCCATCTTCTGGTTCGAGCACGGCTGGTTCTGGTTCATCCCGATGAGCCAGGACACCACCAGCGTCGGCATGGTGACCTGGCCCCACCACATGAAGGGCCGCGCCGGGCGCAGCCTGGAGCAGTTCCTGGCGGACAACATCGCCGCCTGCCCGGCCCTGGCCGAGCGGCTGGCGCAGGCCCGGCGCATCACCGAGGTCGAGGCGACGGGGAATTTCTCGTACTCGGCCAGCCGCAACCACGGGCCCAACTACCTGATGCTCGGCGACGCCTACGCCTTCGTCGACCCGGTGTTCTCCTCGGGTGTGTGGCTGGCCATGAACAGCGGCGTGGTCGGCGCCGAGACAGTGGACACCTGCCTGCGCCGCCCCCAGGAAAGCGCCGCCGCGCTGCGCCGCTTCGACCGCGTCATGCGCCACGGCCCGCGCCAGTTCTCCTGGTTCATCTACCGCATGACCAATCCCATCATGCGCGACTTCTTCATGTATCCGAAGAACGTGTTCCGCATGCAGGAGGCGCTGTTGTCCATGCTGGCCGGCGACATCTTCGGCAAGACGCCCATCTGGCGCTCGATCTGGATGTTCAAGGCGCTGTACTACACGGCCAACGTGCTACAGCCGCGCCGTGCCTGGGCGGCGCGGCAAAAGCGCCGCTGGAACATCCGTCCCGTCGATGACACCGCCCGCACCGCTGCCTGAGGCCACGCCCGCGGCGCGGCGCCCGGCCGCGCACGCCCTGTGGCGGCTGTACGAGCGCCTGGCGATGTGCATCGGCCTGGGCACGCTGGCGCTGCTGTGCCTGGCATGGCTGCCGTTCGCCGCGCTCCTGCACCCGCTGCTGCCGCGCGCGCAGGGCCAGTGGCTGGGGCGGCGCGTCATCACCCTGGCGTTTCGCTTCTACCTGGGCGTGCTGTCGCTGCTGTGCGCCTGCCGGTTCGACCTGTCGGCGCTGGACGCGCTGCGCGGCGAGCGCGGTCTGATCGTCGCCGCCAACCACCCGTCGCTGCTGGACGCGGTGCTGCTGGTCTCGCGCCTGCCCGACGCGGTGTGCATCATGAAGGCCAGCCTGCTGGACAACCTGCTGTTCGGCGCCGCCGCGCGCATGGCCGGCTATGTGCGCAACGACGACGCGCGCGCGCTGGTCGCCAGCGGCTGCCGCAGCCTGGCCGAGGGTGCGCAGGTGGTGCTGTTTCCCGAGGGCTCGCGCACGCGCCAGTTCCCGCTCGACCCGCTGGGGCGCACTGCCGGGCTGCTGGCGCGGCGCGCGCAGGCGCCGGTGCAGGCGGTGCTGCTGGAGTTTTCCAGCCCCTACCTGGGCAAGCACTGGCCGCTGTGGTGCCCGCCGGTGCTGCCGCTGCGCTGCACCGCCCGGCTGGGGCGGCGCTTCGAGCCGCCCACCGACCATATCGCCTTCACCGAAGCGCTGGAGCAGCACCTGCGTGCCGGACTGGCCGGGCCTTCTTTCGCATGAACACTTCGCCCCTGCCCTCCACCACCCATCTGGTGTTGATCCCCAGCTACAACCCGGGGCGCACCGTGGTCGCCACCGTGCGCGCCGCGCGCGCGCAGTGGAACCCGGTGTGGGTGGTGGTGGACGGCAGCACCGACGGCAGTCCTGCCTGGCTGCAGGAGATGGCGGCGCAGGACCCGGGGCTGCGCGTCATCGTGCAGCCGGTGAACCAGGGCAAGGGCGCCGCCGTGCTGGAGGGCATCGCACAGGCGCGCGCCGCCGGCTTCACGCACGCGCTGACCATGGACTCGGACGGCCAGCACCCGGCCGGTCTCATTCCGGCGTTCATGCAGGCCTCGCAGGCACGGCCCGATGCCATGGTGCTGGGCCGGCCGGTGTTCGGCCCCGAGGCACCGGCGTTGCGCGTGAACGGGCGCAAGGTGTCCAACGCCTGGGCCAACCTGGAGACGCTGTGGGCCGGTATCGGCGACTCGCTGTACGGCTTTCGCGTCTATCCGATCGCGCCGCTGATGCAGGTGATGCGGGGCCAGCGCTTCATGCGCCGCTTCGACTTCGACCCCGAGGCGGTGGTGCGCCTGTGCTGGGCCGGCGTGCCGCCGCTGAACCTGGACGCGCCGGTGCGCTACCTGGACGCGAGCGAGGGCGGCGTGTCGCACTTTCGCTACCTGCGCGACAACACGCTGCTGACGTGGATGCACACCCGCCTGCTGCTGGGCTTCGTGCTGCGCCTGCCGCTGCTGGCCGCGCGCCGCCTGCGCGGGCGGTCTTGACCACCACCACAACGACAACGAGGAGGGCCGCCGCATGGGCGTCGTCGAGCGCTATCTGATCGCACTGGCCGTGATCTTCACCCTGCCCTGGCTGGTCTGGCGCCTGGGCCGCACCGACCGCTGGGCGCCGCTGGTGGTGGTGCAGATCCTG
>DAMCAL010000062.1:0-15631 GCA_032059585.1 Burkholderiaceae bacterium | reverse complement strand
CGGCCACGCGCAGCTCGGCCGGCGGGTGCGCGCGCGGGCCCGGCGGCGGCGGCGCGGCCGACCAGCGCGCCATCGCGCGCGGCCCGGCGCGGTGCCCGGCATCGGGATACGGCGCGTCGTCGCCCGAAGCGGTCCCGCCGCCCAGTGTGAGAACACCCGCGAACAGGCCGGGCGCGAGCGCAGGCAGCGCCAGTGCCCACGGCGCGTCGCACGCGACAAGCACCGCCTGCCGCAGCCCCAGCCGCTTGGCCAGCTCGCGCAGCACCTGGCAGTGCCACTGGGGCGTGTGCAGGGCTTCCTTCTTGGGCTTGTCGCTGCGGCCGAACCCGACCAGGTCGGGCACCACCACCCGCTGGCCCTGCGCCGCCAGGGCCGCGGCCAGGTGGCGCAGGCCGTGGCTCCAGCCGTCCGCGCCGTGCACCAGCAGCCAGGCCGGCGCGTCCGCCATGGCGCCGGTCAGGTCCAGCCAGTGCAGGCGCAGGCCGGCCAGGGCCGGCAGATCGCTCGCGTAGCAGCCTTCGGCGGCCGGCGGCTGCAGCGCGGCGAAGCGCGCTTGCGGCGTGCGCAGGGCGTCGTCGCGCAGGGGATGCACCGGGCGGCGCGCCTGGCGCCGTTCGCGAAAGAACGTCTCCAGCAGCGCTGCGCACTCGGCGGCCAGCACCCCGCCCGCCACGGCGGTCTGGTGGTTCAGCGCGGGCTGCGCGAACAGGTCGAGCACCGAGCCGGCCACGCCCGTCTTCGGATCGGCGGCTCCGAACACCACCCGGTCCACGCGCGCGTGCAGCAGCGCGCCCGCGCACATGGCGCACGGCTCGAGCGTGACGTACAGCGTGCAGCCGTCCAGCCGGTAGTTGCCCAGCACCTGGGCGGCCGCGCGCAACGCGTTCACTTCCGCGTGCGCGGTGGGATCGCACGTGCCCAGCGGCGCATTGCGCCCGGTGGCGACCAGCGCGCCACCCCGCACCAGCACGGCGCCCACCGGCACCTCACCCGCCGCGCGCGCGGCATGCGCCTGGGCCAGTGCCAGGCGCATCCAGTCCTCGTCGCCCAGCGGAGTGGCGCTGCTTTTACTCATTTTTTGATAGCTGCCGGCGCAATCTGCACGCGCGCTGCAGGCCTTTTTTACTGTGCATCCTGGGGCAGCGGGCGCGGCTGCATCGCGGCGTCGAGCTGCTCGCGGACCTGCTGCTGGATCTGCTGGCTCTGCGCGCGCACCGTGGGCGCCGGGTCTTCCGTCGCGGGCAGGCCCTGCACGGCAGGCGGCGCCGCCACGCGCGTGGCCGCCATCTGCTTCTTGACCAGCACGGCGACCAGTGCCAGGGCCACCAGCAGGCCGATCAGTCCCAAGCCCATGCGCATGGCGCGCGCTCCTTTCGTGTGGTGCCTCGGCGTGTCAGCCGAAGGTCTTGATGAACACCTGGATGGCCACCGCGTTCACCAGGTCGATGAAGAACGCACCCACCATGGGCACGATCAGGAAGGCCTTGTGCGACGCGCCGTACTGGTTGGTGATGGCCTGCATGTTGGCCACCGCCGTGGGCGTGGCGCCCATGCCGAAGCCGCAGTGGCCAGCGCACAGCACGGCCGCGTCGTAGTTGCGCCCCATGACGCGGAAGGTGATGAAGCCGGCGTACGCTGCCATCACGATGGTCTGCACGCCCAGGATGATGACCAGCGGCCCGGCCAGGCCGGCCAGCTCCCACAATTTCAGCGACAGCAGCGCGATCGCCAGGTAGATCGACAGGCCGGCGTTGCCGAACACGTCGATGGCGCGGTCGAACACCTCGAAGTTGAAGACGTAGTCCAGCACGTTGCGGATCAGCACGCCGCCGCCGAGCGCCCAGACGAAGGTCGGCAACTGCACGGCGGTGCCGGCCGTCACATGGGTCATGACCTCGGCAAAGGCCAGGCAGCCGGCAAAAAGTGCCAGCGTTTCGATGGTCGCATCGGCGGTGATCAGCCGCGTTTTGTGCGGGAACTCGAAGTTGGGCGTGCCGGCTTCCAACGCGCCGTGGTTGCCGTCGCCCCGCGGGCCGTGCAGGTTGTGGCGCTGGATCAGCCACTTGGCCAGCGGCCCCCCGATCAGGCCGCCGATCACCAGGCCGAACGTGGCGCAGGCGATGCCCAGCGTCACGGCGCCGCGGATGCCGTGCTGGTTCTCCAGCACCTGCCCCCAGGCGCCGGCCGTGCCGTGCCCGCCCACCAGCGTGACGGAACCCGCGATCAGGCCGATCAGCGGGTCGAGCCCCAGTGCGCTTGCCAGCGCCACGCCGACGCTGTTTTGCACCACGATGAACACCACCACCACCAGCAGGAACACGATCAGCCCCATGCCGCCCTCGCGCAGCTTGGCGAAGTTGGCGCTCAACCCGATGGAGGAGAAAAACACCAGCATGAAGGCGTTTTGCAGGCCGGAGTCGAACGACGGCTGCCACCCGAACGCCGCGTTCAGCCCCCAGGAGGCCAGCGCCGCGACCAGGCCACCGGCCACGGGCTCGGGGATGTTGAACTCGCGCAGCCAGCGCACGCGCTGCACGAGGAACTTGCCCAGCAGCAGCACGATGGCCGCGAAGATGAGGGTGTAATAGGCTCCGAAGTTAATGGCCATGGTGGGTGCGGAAAAAAGGGAGGGCGCGGGCGGTGTCCCATCCTATGCGGGCGGGCGGGAAGCCCCGTGTAGGCCGAGCCCTGGGCCAGCGGCGCGGTCTGGATTAGGGAAAACCCGCGATTTTGCACGACCGCTTCCGGGTGCCAACGCGCCACGGCGCGGCGCCATTCAGGCCGACGGGGATAATCCGCGCCCTATGTCTCTCCAGCCCCACCTGCTCGAACTGCTGTCGCCCGCGCGCGATGCGGACATCGGCATCGAAGCCATCAACCACGGCGCCGACGCCGTCTACATCGGCGGCCCGGCCTTCGGCGCGCGCGCCACCGCCGGCAACGACGTCCGCGAGCTGGAGCGGCTGGTCCGGCATGCGCACCGCTTCCACGCGCGCATCTTCATCACCCTCAACACCATCTTGCGCGACGACGAGCTGGAGGGCGCGCGCCGCATGGCCTGGCAGGTGTACGAGGCGGGTGCGGACGCGCTCATCATCCAGGACATGGGCCTGCTGGAGCTGGATTTGCCGCCGATCCAGCTGCACGCCAGCACCCAGACCGACATCCGCACGCCGGAGAAGGCGCGCTTTCTGCAGGACGCGGGGCTGTCGCAGATCGTGCTGGCGCGCGAGCTGGACTTGCAGCAGATCGCCGCCGTGCGCGCCGCCACCGACCCGGCGCGCACCACCATCGAGTTCTTCGTGCACGGCGCGCTGTGCGTGGCGTACTCCGGCCAGTGCTTCATCAGCCACGCCCACACCGGGCGCAGCGCCAACCGCGGCGACTGCAACCAGGCCTGTCGCCTGCCCTACGAGGTGCTCGATGGCCAGGGGCGCATCCTGGCGCACGAAAAACACGTGCTGTCGATGAAGGACAACAACCAGTCCGACAACCTGCGCGCGCTGGTCGATGCCGGCGTGCGCAGCTTCAAGATCGAGGGCCGCTACAAGGACTTAGGGTACGTGAAGAACATCACCGCCCACTACCGAACGCTGCTGGACGGGATCATCGAGGAGCGCGAGCTGGCCGGCGAGCCGCTGGCGCGCGCGTCCAGCGGCCGCACGACGTTCACCTTCACGCCCGACCCGGACCAGAACTTCAACCGGGAGTTCACCGACTACTTCGTCAACGGCCGCAAGGACGACATCGGTGCGTTCGACACGCCCAAGACGCCCGGCCGCGCCATCGGCTGGGTCACGCAGGTGGGCGACACGTGGTTCGAGCTGGAGGTCAGCGACCGGGCCACGGTGTTGCACAACGGCGACGGCCTGTGCTACTGGGACCTGCAAAAAGAACTGGTGGGCGTGCACATCAACCGCGCGGAAAGCGTGAACGCGAAAAAAGGCCTGTGGCGCGTGTTCCCGAAGGACCCGATCGCCGGTTTCAAGGACCTGCGCAAGGGCCTGGAGATCAACCGCAACCGCGACATGGACTGGGTGCGCACGCTGGACAAGAAATCCAGCGACCGGCGCATCGGCCTGTGGGCCGAGTTCAGCGAGACCCCGGACGGCTTCGCGCTGACGCTGACCGACGAGGACGGTTTCAGCGGTCAGGCGACCACCGTGCAGCCGCACCAGAGCGCCACCGACCCGGCACGCGCCGAGGCCAGCTTGCGCGAGCAGCTCGGCCGTTTCGGCGCCTCGCTGTATTCCGCGCACGACATCGCGCTGAAGACCACCCAGCCCTGGTTCGTCCCTGCGTCGGCCCTGAACGCGCTGCGCCGCGAGGCCGTGGCCGCCCTGGAGGCTGCGCGCGCCGCCGGCTTCCAGCGCCTGCCGCGCGCGCAGCCGGTGCAGCCGCCCGCGCCCTTCCCCGAGGACACGCTGACCTACCTGGCCAACGTCTTCAACCACAAGGCGCATGACTTCTACGTGCGCCACGGGGTGAAGGTGATCGACGCCGCCTACGAGTCCAAGGAGGAGGAAGGCGAGGTCAGCCTGATGATCACCAAGCATTGCGTGCGCTTCTCCATGAGCCTGTGCCCCAAGCAGGCCAAGGGCGTGATCGGCGTCAAGGGCACCATCAAGGCCGAGCCGCTGCAGCTCATCAATGGCCGCGAAAAGCTCACCCTGCGCTTCGACTGCAAGCCGTGCGAGATGCACGTGGTCGGGCGCATGAAGAAGTCGGTGCTGAACCAGCACCGGCGCGAGATGCA
The DNA here is from genome assembly GCA_032059585.1 of Burkholderiaceae bacterium. Classification (GTDB taxonomy): domain Bacteria; phylum Pseudomonadota; class Gammaproteobacteria; order Burkholderiales; family Burkholderiaceae_C; genus Melaminivora. Next base: position 10,875 of record DAMCAL010000062.1, on the reverse strand, counting down.
GGAACGGCCCCTGCAGTTCTACCGGACCCGGCCCAGCGCTTGAAAAAAACAGTTCCGGCGCCTGAAAGCAGCAGGTGGACGACGGGCGGCAGGGCCGCACCATGTTCGCCCATCGGTTATCGGAAGCTGCCATGATCGCGCCGGGCCAGATCGCCATCTTCGAGTCCGACCACCACGCCGTGCAGGTGCGGCTGGAGGGAGAGTCCGTCTGGCTCAGCCAGGCGCAGATGGCGGAGCTGTTCGGCACCTCCACCGACACCGTCAGCCTGCACCTGACGAACATCTGCCAGGAGCAGGAACTGCAGGAGCCGGCAACCACCGGGGATTACCCGGTAGTTCGCCCGGAAGGTGCGCGTCACGTACGGCGCAAGCTCAGGCACTACCACCTGGACGCCGTCATCTCCGTGGGCTGTCGCGTCAGTTCGACGCGTGCCACGCGCTTGCGCCAGTGGGCGAGCACTTGGTGCAGGGCCATACCCTCAGCCCGCCAGTGCTTCGGGCACAACGCCGCCGAGCTGGAAGCCGCCTTGTCGCTGGTGCGCAAGACGGCCTTGGGCGACGCGCTGACCAGAACACACTGGCGCCCGCCACTGCGCCGCAGCTCTTAAGAGCTGCGTCTTCGGCCTCTCTTTTCCTGCAACAAACCCCCGCCCCACTGGCCCATGCCCCGCCGCCTGCCCCCCACAAAAGAACAATCCGCCCTGCTGCCCGCCTTCGAGCTGCTGGCGCCGCAGCACATCCACGTGCCGGCCAGCCCGCAGGACTTCGCTGCGGCGCGCGCTACGCTCCTGGCGGCGCCGGTGCTGGGCTTCGACACCGAGAGCCGCCCGGTGTTCACCGCGGGCGCCCACGACCCCGGCCCCGACCTGGTGCAGCTGGCCACGCCGCACGCCGCCTGGCTGCTGCAACTGCGGCGGCCCGAGGCGCTGGAACTGGCGCGCGAGGTGCTGGCCGACGCGGCCATCCTGAAGGTCGGCTTTGGGCTGGACAACGACCGGCGCAGCCTGCCGCGCCGCCTGGGCGTGGAGCCGCAGGGCCTGCAGGACCTGGACCGGGTGTTCGCGCGCCATGGCTTCGGGCGCAACACGGGCGTGCGCGCCGCGGTGGCGCTGGTGCTGGGGCGTTGTCTCTCCAAGAGCAAGAAGACCTCGACCACCAACTGGTCGCTGCCGACGCTCACGCCCGCCCAGGTGCGCTACGCCGCCACGGACGCGCACGCCCCCGCCGTGCTGTGGCAGGCGCTGCCGGCCTGGGAGGCCGCGCAGCCGCCGCTGCAGCCGGCGCGCCCACCGCGCAGCCCGCGCGGGCCGGACGGCGCATAAGCACATAGCCAAGCGGTCGTTACCGGCCCGCCCATGCTGGCGGACAATCGGCAGCCATCCACGCCCTTTTGTTTCACGACCCTGGAAAGACACGACGATGCGCATCGAAACCCTGGCCGTACATGCCGGCTACTCGCCCGACCCCACCACCAAGTCTGCGGCCGTGCCCATCTACCAGACGGTGGCCTACGCCTTCGACAGCGCGCAGCACGGCGCCGACCTGTTCGACCTGAAGGTGCCGGGCAACATCTACACGCGCATCATGAACCCCACCACCGACGTGCTGGAAAAGCGCGTCGCGGCGCTCGAAGGTGGCATCGGCGCGGTGGCCGTGGCCTCGGGCATGGCGGCCGTCACCTATTCCATCCAGGCGATCGCCGAGGCTGGCGACAACATCGTCAGCGCCAGCACGCTCTACGGCGGCACCTATAACCTGTTCGCTCACACCTTCCCGCAGCAGGGCATCGAGGTGCGCTTTGCCGACCCACGCGACCCGGCCAGCTTCGCCCGGCTGATCGACGAGCGCACCAAGGCCGTGTTCTGCGAATCCATCGGCAACCCGCTGGGCAACGTGACCGACATCCGCGCCCTGGCCGACGTGGCGCACGCCCACGGCGTGCCGCTGATCGTGGACAACACGGTGGCCAGCCCCTACCTGCTGCGCCCCATCGAGCACGGCGCCGACATCGTGGTGCACGCGCTGACCAAGTACCTGAACGGCCACGGCAACAGCATCGGCGGCGCGATCGTGGACAGCGGCAAGTTCCCTTGGGCTCAGCACAAGGCGCGCTTCAAGCGCCTGAACGAGCCCGACGTGAGCTACCACGGCGTGGTCTACACCGAGGCGCTGGGCGAGGCGGCCTACATCGGCCGCGTGCGCGTGGTGCCGCTGCGCAACATGGGCGCGGCACTGGCGCCGCACAGCGCCTTCCTGATCCTGCAGGGCATCGAAACCCTGGCGCTGCGCATGGACCGCATCTGCGACAACAGCCTGGCGATCGCCCAGGCGCTGCAGCAGCACCCGAAGGTGGAGTGGGTGCGCTACGCCGGATTGAGCGACCACCCCGACCACGCGCTGGTGCAAAAGCAACTGGGCGGGCGCGCCTCGGGCATCCTGTCGTTCAGCCTCAAGACGGCCGCAGGCGAGGACGCACGCGCGGCCGGCGCGCGCTTCCTGGACGCGCTGCAACTGTTCCTGCGCCTGGTGAACATCGGCGACGCCAAGTCGCTGGCCACCCACCCGGCCTCGACCACGCACCGACAGCTGGACGCTCAGGAGCTGGCCAAGGCCGGCGTGACCGAGGGCATGGTGCGCCTGTCGGTCGGCATCGAGCACATCGACGACCTGCTGGCCGACCTGCACCAGGCGCTGGACGCGGTCTGAGCGTTGCGGCGGCGCTCCCGCCCAGCGCCGCCCTGAGACACAAGAAGCGCCCCACCGGGGCGCTTTTTTCATGCCTTTTCGGGCTCCCGCCCTTGCGGGGCAAGCGCCGGCAGCTCCTGTTTCAGGAGCATTTCAGCCCGGCGGCGCCGCGCCCCACGGTGCCTGCCAGCCGCCGCCCAGCGCCTGGATCAGCCCGATCGCCGCCTGCTGGCGCTGCAGCTGCAGCTGCATCAGCGAACGGCGCGCGTTGAGCGCCGTGGCTTGCGCCGTCACTACCGCGGTGAAGGCCGAGATGCCAGCGCGGTAGCTGTTCAGGGTGCGCTCCTCGGCGCCCGTGGCGGCCTCGGCGGCGGCCGCCGCGTGCGCGATCTGGTCCTGCAGCGCGGACAAGGCGGTCAGTTGATCTTCCACCTCGCCGATCGCAGCGAGCGCGCTCTGGCGGTAGCTGGCCGTGGCGATGCGGTGCGTGGCGACGGCCTGGTCCAGCGCCGCATCGCGCGCGCCGCCGTCCAGCAGGGTCTGCGCCAGCGTGGCGCCCAGCGACCAGGTCAGGTGCGGCGCCGACAGCAGTTGCGCCAGCCCGGCGGCCGCGCCCCCCGCGCCCATGCTCAGGTTCAGGCTGGGAAACCACGCCGCCCGCGCCGCGCCGATGCCGGCGTTGGCGGCCGCCACGGCGCGCTCGGCGGCGGCCACGTCCGGGCGGCGCAGGAGCAGCTGCGCGGGCAGCAGCGGCGGCACCTCGGGGGCGGTGCGCACCCAGCGCGCGGGGGCGAGGCCGAAGTTCGACGGCACCTCGCCCACCAGCAAGGCGATGGCGTGCTCGTAGGTCTCGCGCGCGCGCTCCAGCCCGGTGCGGGTGGACAGCGCGCTGTCCAGGGTGCTCTGCGCCTGCAGCACGTCGGTGCGGGCGACGATGCCGGCGTTGTAGTTGTTCTGCGTGATGCTGAGCGCGCGGCGGTAGCCCTGGATGATCTCGTCCAGCAGCGCGCCCTCGGCCTCGGCCTCGCGCAGCGAAAACCACGCCTGCGCGAGACCCGCCTGCGCGGCCAGGCGGGCCCCGGCCAGGTCGGCCTGGCTGGCCTGCACATTGGCACGGCTGCCCTCGACGTTGGCGGCCACGCGGCCCCACAGGTCCGGCGCCCAACTGGCCGACAGGCCGAGCGAGGCCGAGCCGCCCGCCGGGCGCCCGCTGCGCTGGGTGGACAGCTGCGCGCCCAGCGTGGGCACCCGCTGCGCCTGTGCCTGGCGCAGCAGCGCCTGGGCCTGCTCCACGCGCGCCGCGGCGGCGGCCAGGTTCTGGTTGCCCAGCGCCACGCGCGGCATCAGGGCGTCCAGGCCGGCGTCGCCGAACAGCGCCCACCAGCGGCCCTCCTCCCAGGCGCGGTGGTCCGCGGTGCTGACCCAGCCGTCCGGCGCCGCGCCGTGCCAGCCCAGGCCGGTGTCCAGCGGCGGCGCGTGGTGCGGCGCCGTCATGCTGCAGGCGCCCAGCAGCACGGCCGTCCCCAGGGCGGCGCTTGCAAGCGAAAAACGCCTCCAGCCCTTGCGCAGCAAGCGCGGGCAGCTATCAAAAATGAAAAAACCGATCATGCAGGTTGCTCCACCCGGCGGGCGCCGGGACCAGCGCCGGCGCGCCTGCCGCGCCGCACGCGCGTGCGCAGCCGCTCCAGCAGCACATACACCACCGGCGTGGTCAGCAGCGTCAGCAGCTGGCTGGCGATCAGGCCGCCGACGATCGTCACGCCCAAGGGCTGGCGCAGTTCGGCCCCCTGGCCGAAGCCGATGGCCAGCGGCAGCGCGCCCAGACCGGCCGCCAGTGTGGTCATCAGGATCGGGCGAAAGCGCAGCAGGCAGGCCTCGCGCACGGCGGCGAGCGGCTCCAGGCCGCGCGTGCGCTCGGCAGCCAGCGCGAAGTCGATGATCAGGATGGCATTTTTCTTGACGATGCCGATCAGCAGGAACACGCCGATCAGCGCCATGATGGAAAACTCCATCTTGAGCGCCAGCAGCGCCAGCACGGCACCAAAGCCGGCGCTCGGCAGCGTCGTCAGCACGGTCACCGGGTGCACCAGGCTTTCGTACAGGATGCCCAGCACCAGGTAGATGACCACGATGGCCGCGCCGATCAGCAGCACCTGCTGCGACTCGCTTTGCTGCGCTGCAGCAGCGGCGCCGGCAAACGTGCCGCGCACGTTGTTGGGCATGCCCACCGCGTCGACCGCCTCCAGCACGGCCTGGCGCCCCTGGTCGAGCGCCACCCCGTCGGCCAGGTTGAACGACAGCGTGCTCGACAGCTCGCCGCCCTCGTGCCATACCGCGCTGGGCACTGCCCGCTCGGTCACCGTGGCGAAGGCCGACAGCGGCACCATCGCCGCTGCGCTGACCGACAGCGGCTGGCCGGTGGAGGCGTTGCGCTGGCCCGGATTGGCCGAATTGCCGCCCGTGCCCGCATCCGCCCCGGCCCGGCGCGCGGCGGGCACCCACACGTCCTGCAGGGCCAGGGGCGAGCGCGTGTGCTCGGGCGCCCACTCCATCACCACGCTGTACTGGTTCAAATCGCTGTACATGGTCGCCACCTGGCGCTGGCCGAAAGCGTTGTACAGGGCGGCATCGATGGCCTGGGCCGAAACGCCCAGGCTGGCCGCCTTGGCCCGGTCGACCTGCACAAAGGTTTCCACGCCGTTGTCGCTCTGGTCGTCGTCCACATCGGTCAGGCGCTGGTCGGTCTTGAGCTGTGCGGACAGCCGCAGCGTCCAGGCCTTCAGATCGGCGGCGTTGTCGGCCTTGAGCGTGTACTGGTAGGTGGCGTTGCTGCTGCGCCCGCCCATGCGCAACTCCTGCGCGGGACTGAGGAACACCCGCAGCCCGGTGATGGCGGACAGCTGCAGGCGCAGCCGGTTGATGACGGCGCGGGTGTTCTCGCCCGGCGCGCGCTCGGCCACCGGGCGCAGCGTGGCCGACAGGAAGCCGCCGCTGCCGCCGCCCGTGAACGCGACCACCGTGCCCACGGCCGGGTCGGCGCGGATCAGGTCCACGGCCTGCTGCAGCTTGTCGGCGAACGCGCCCGAGGAGATGCTCTGGTCGGCGCGCAGGCCGCCCACCAGCTGGCCGTTGTCCTGCTCGGGGAAAAAACCCTTGGGGATCGAGGCGAACAGGTAGCCGTTCAGCCCCACCACCACCATCAGTACGGCGACCACCAGCCACGGCCAGGCCAGCGCGCCGTCGAGCGCGTGGGCGTAGCGGGCCAGCAGCCGGCGCTCGCCCCGCTGCGCCAGCCGGCCCAGCGCCCGGCGCAGCCGGCCCAGGGCGCTCAGGCGTGCGGGCGCGCCGGCCGGCGACGCGGCCGCCGCACCGCCGCGCGGCAGCAGCATCGCGCACAGCATGGGCGTGGTGGTCAGCGAGATGACCAGCGAAATCATCACCGCCGCGGACAGCGTCACCGCGAACTCGCGAAACAGCCGCCCCGTCTGCCCGCCCATGAACAGCAGCGGGATGAACACCGCCACCAGCGACACGCTGATGGTCAGCACCGTGAAGCCCACCTCGCGCGCGCCGTCCAGCGCCGCGCGCACGCGCGCCTGGCCCGCTTCCAGGTGCCGGGTGATGTTCTCCAGCACCACGATGGCGTCGTCCACCACGAACCCGGTGGCGACGGTGAGCGCCATCAGCGTCAGGTTGTTCAGCGAGTAGCCCAGCGCATACATCACCGCGAACGTACCCAGCAGCGACACCACCGTCGCCACCGCCGGGATCAGCGCCGCGCGCAGCGTGCGCAGGAACAGTCCCACCACCAGCACCACCAGCACCACCGCGGCGACCAGCGTCGCCTCCACTTCGCGCACCGAGGCGCGCACCGAGCCGGTGCGGTCGATCGCCACGTGCAGTTCGACGTCGCTGGGCAGCTGCGCGCGCAGTTGCGGCAGCAGCGCGGAGATGGCGTCGGCGGTGGCGATCAGGTTGGCGTCGGGCTGCTGGGTGATGTTGACCACGATGGCCGGCTGGCCGTTGAACATGCCGCGCGTGCGCGTGTCCTGCACGCTGTCGGTGACGCGCGCGACCTGCGACAGGCGCACCTCCTGCCCGCCGCGCATGGCCACGACCAGGCCCTGCCAGTCGGCCGCGCGTAGCCCGGGCGCGGGGGTCAGCACCTGCAGCGCGCGCCCGTCCTGCGCGTCGCCCACCTCGATCACGCCCTTGGGCCGGTTGGCACTGCCGGCCTGCAGCGCGGCGCGCACGTCGTCGGCACTGATGCCCAGCGCGTGCAGGGCAAAGGGGTTGAGCTCGACGCGCACCGCCGGCTGCGAGCTGCCGCCCAGCATCACGTCGCCCACTCCGCGCACCTGCAGCAGGCGCTGGCTGACGATGTTGTTGACAGCGTCGTAGATCTGCCCGGGCGTGCGCGTGTCCGAGGTGAGCGCCAGGATCAGGAAGGGCTGGGCCGCCGGGTTGGCCTTGCGGTAGCTGGGGCTGGTGCGCAGGTTGGCCGGCAGGTCGATACGCGCGGCGTTGATGGCCGCCTGCACGTCGCGCGCCGCGCTGTCGATGTTGCGGTTCAGATCGAACTGCAGCACCACGCGCGTCGAGCCGGTGCTGGAGCTGCTGGTCATCTCGTTGACGCCGGCGATGGTGCCCAGCGTGCGCTCCAGCGGCGTGGCCACGGTGCGCGCCATGTCGGCGGGGCTGGCGCCGGCCATGTTGGCGGTGACGAAGATGACGGGAAAGTCCACCGCCGGCAGCCGCGCCACCGGCAGCACGAAATAGGCCGCGATGCCGGCCAGCGCCAGGCCGATGGTCAGCAGCACGGTGGCGATCGGCCGCTCGATGAAGGGGCGTGCAAGGTTCATCCCTGGGCTCCACTGCCCTCGCTCCCTCTCCCGCGAGCGGGAAAGGGCTGGGGTGAGGGTGCAGGCACGTCGCCGCGCTGCGCCCGATCCACCCCCTCGCCCCCGCTCTCTCCCCCAGGGGGGAAGGGGAGTGCGGCCGGCGAGCGGGCCAGGCGCTGGCCCAGCCGATCGAACCACAGATAGATGACCGGCGTGGTGAACAGGGTCAGCAGCTGCGACAGCACCAGCCCGCCGAAGATGGCGATGCCCAGCGGCCGGCGCAGCTCGGCGCCATCGCCCCAGCTGAGCATCAGCGGCACGGCGGCGGCCAGGGCGGCAAGCGTCGTCATCAGGATGGGTCGAAAACGCAGCAGCGCCGCCTGGTGGATGGCCTCGCGCGCGCTCTTGCCCTGGCTGCGCTCGGCGTCGATGGCGAAGTCGATCATCATGATCGCGTTCTTCTTGACGATGCCGATCAAGAGGACCAGGCCGATGATGCCGACCACGTCCAGCGCGTGGCCCGTCAGCTGCAGCGCCAGCAGCGCGCCCACGCCGGCCGAGGGCAGCGTGGACAGGATGGTCAGCGGGTGCACGTAGCTCTCGTACAGCACGCCCAGCACGATGTACACGCAGACCACCGCCGCCAGGATCAGCCACAGCTGGTTGGACAGCGAGTTCTGGTAGGCGCCCGACGCGCCCGTGAAGCGCAGCGTGATGGCCGGCGGCAGGCCTTCTGCCTGCGCTGCCGCGCGCACTGCCTGCACCGCGGCGCCCAGGCTCACGCCGGGCGCGGTGTCGAAGCCCACGGTGGCGGCCGGGTACTGGCCCACGCGCCGGATGGCCAGCGGCGCCTGCTCCTCCACCACCTGCGCGAACGACGCCAGCGGCGTGGTCTGGCCGCTGCTGGTTCGCACCGGCAGCTCGCGCAGCGCGCGCAGGCCCGCGTCGCCCGGCTGCGCCGCCTCCAGGATCACCCGGTACTGGTTGGTCTCGGTGAAGATGGTGGAGACGATGCGCTGGCCGAAGGCGTTGTACAGCGTGTTGTCCAGGCTGCTGGCCGTGACCCCTAAGCGCGCGGCGGTGTCGCGGTCCACCCGCACCATGGCGGCCGGGCCGGTGTCGCCGGCGGTGGTCGTGGCGTGCCGCACCTCGCTCACCTGGCCCAGCCGCTGCGCCAGGCGCCGCGCCCATTGGTTGACCTGGGACGTGTCCACACCCTCCAGGTCGAAGCGGTACTGCGTGGGGCCGGTGTCGGAGTCGATGGTCAGGTCCTGCGTCGGCTGCAGGTACAGCGTGGCGCCGGCCACCTGGCTGGCCACTTGCTCGCGCAGGCGCCGCATGACGGCGGCCTGCGAGTCGCCGAAGAGCGGCTGCGGCCGCAGGTTGATGACCAGCCTGCCGGTGGACAGGGCGCTGTTGTTGGCCGCGTCCACCCCCACCACCGAGCTGACCGAGCGCACGGCCGCATCCCTCAGCACCACCTCGGCCACGCGCCCCTGCAGCGCCGACATGCGCTCGAACGACACGTCGGCCGCCGCCTGCACCTGGCCCTGCAGCTGCCCCGTGCTCTGCACCGGGAACAGCGACTTGGGGATGAGCACGTACAGCAGCGCCGTGAGCGCCAGCGTCGCCAGCGCCACGGCCAGCGTCAGCGGCTGGCGCGCCAGCACCCACTGCAGGCCCCGGTCGTAGCGCGCCACCGTCCAGTCCATGCCCGACTGCACCCAGCGCCCGAAGCGCCCCTGCGCGCGGTCCAGCGGCTCCAGCCAGCGCGCCGACATCATGGGCACCAGGGTGAGCGAGACCAGGGCGGAGAACAGAATGGTCAGCGCCAGCGTGACGGCAAACTCGCGAAACAGCCGGCCGATGACCTCCTGCATGAACAGCAGCGGGATGAGCACCGCGATCAGCGACACGGTCAGCGAGATGATGGTGAAGCCGATCTCGCCCGCGCCGACCAGCGCGGCCTGCATCGCGGACTTCGGGGTGGGCTCGTTGTGGCTGCGACCCGTGTCCGCTGCGCCGCCAAGTCCGGCTGCGCCGGCCTGCATCTCGCGATGCGTGAGCTCGTTTTGGCTTCGGCTCACGCTGGCTTCGCCAGCATGAGCCTGCGCCGAAACATTGCCCGTGTCGGCTGCGCCGCCAAGGCGGGCGGCGCCCGCCTGCATCTCGCGATGCCGGGCAATGTTTTCAATCATCACGATCGCGTCGTCCACCACGAAGCCGGTGGCGATGGTCAGCGCCATCAGCGTCAGGTTGTTCAGCGAGTAGTCCAGCAGGTACATCGCCGCCAGGGTGCCGATCAGCGACACCGGCACCGCGATGCTGGCGATGACCGTCGCGCGCAGGCTGTGCAGGAACGCGAAGATGACCAGCACCACCATGCCCACCGCCAGCAGCAGCTCGACCTCCACGTGCTCGACCGAGGCGCGGATGCCCAGCGTGCGGTCGGTCAGCACCGCCACCTGCACGCTGCGCGGCAGGCTGTCCTGCAACTGCGGCAGCTGGCGCTGGATGGCGTCCACCGTGGCGATGACGTTGGCGCCGGGCTGGCGCTGCACGTTCAGGATGATGGCAGGCGTGAGGGCAGACGCAGTTTCAGACGAAATCGGGCTTTCGCGCAGTCCTGGCGTGCGCTGGCCGCTCTCATTTTTGATGCCGGTCCACGCACCCAGGCGCCTGTTTTCCGAACCCTCCACCACCTCGGCCACGTCCTGCAGGCGCACGGGCGCGCCGTCGACCCAGGCCACGACCAGCTCGCGGTAGTCCTGCACCGACAGCAACTGGTTGTTGGCGTTGATGCTGTACTGGCGCGACGGCCCATCGAAGCTGCCCTTGGCCGAACTGGAGTTGCCGGCGTTGATGGCGCTGCTAATCGCGTCCAGCCCCAAGCCCATGCTGGCGAGCGCCTGCAGGTCGGCCTGCACGCGCACAGCGGGCCGCTGTCCACCGGCCAGCGTCACCAGGCCGACACCGTCGATCTGGCTGATCTTGAGCGCCAGCCGGGTGTTGACCAGGTTCTGCACCTCGGTCAGCGGCAGGCTGGCAGAGGTGATGGCCAGCTGCAGGATCGGCGCGTCCGCCGGGTTGATCTTGGCGTAGACCGGCGGCGCCGGCAGGTCAGCCGGCAGCAGCGTGCCGGCGGCGTTCATGGCGGCCTGCACCTGCTGCTCGGCCGCGTCCATGTCCAGGTTCAGGGCGAACTGCAGCGTGATCAGCGACACCCCGGCGCTGCTGACGCTGCCCATGCGGGTGAGGCCCGGCATCTGGCCGAACTGGCGCTCCAGCGGCGCCGTGACGGTGCGGCTCATCACGTCCGGGCTGCCGCCGGGGTACAGCGTCTGCACCT
>DAMCAL010000061.1:0-15633 GCA_032059585.1 Burkholderiaceae bacterium | reverse complement strand
AACAGCAGGTCCAGGCTGGGCGAGATCTTGCGCGGGTCTTCCATCATGTAGGTGATGAGCTTGCGCACGAAGCCATCGAACTCCTGGTCGATCAGGTCGTCTTCCTTGAGGATGGCCAGCGCCGCGCGCGTGTCCAGCCGGGCCAGGGCATCGAGTGCCTTGCGCAGCAGGCCCGACGCCAGGTCGGCGGCGGTGCGCAGGTCGCGCGTGGGCAGGGCGCGCGCCGCGCCGCTGTCGATGATCGAGCGGGACATGCGCGCCATGCGGGTCGCCTCGTCGCCCATGCGCTCCAGGTTGGCGGTGGCCTTGGAAAACGCCATCAGCAGGCGCAGGTCGCGCGCGGTGGGCTGGCGCCGGGCGATGATGGTCGTCAGCTCATGGTCGATCTCCACTTCCATCGCGTCGACGCGCTGCTCCAGCGCCTCCACCTCGGCCGCAGCCTCGGCGCTGAACTGCGACAGCGCGGCGATGGCCTGGCTGATCTGCGACTCCACCAGCCCGCCCAGCTCCATGACGCGCGCGGAGATGGCGTTCAGCTCGCTGTCGAACTGCGTGGAAAGGTGCTTGTCGGTCATGTCTTTTCCTTCGGTCTTGATGGCTTGCAACGCCAAGCCCCGGCGCGGCGCGGGCCAGGGCCGCCGCGCTTTCGATCCCCCGCCGCGCTGGTAGCGCCCGCCTTAAGGGGTAAGCGCAGCCGCTCAGGGGGCTCATCCGAATCGTCCGGTGATGTAGTCCTCGGTTTCCTTGCGCCGGGGCTTGAAGAACATGCTTTCAGTCTCGCCGAACTCCACCAGGTCGCCCAGGTACATGTAGGCGGTGTAGTCGCTCACGCGCGCCGCCTGCTGCATGTTGTGCGTGACGATGACCACCGTGTAGTCGTCCTTCAGTTCGGCGATCAACTCCTCGATCTTCGCGGTGGAGATCGGGTCCAGCGCCGAGCAGGGCTCGTCGAGCAGCAGCACCTCGGGCGACACGGCGATGGCGCGCGCGATGCACAGGCGCTGCTGCTGCCCGCCCGACAGGCCGGCGCCGCTGTGGTGCAGCTTGTCCTTGACCTCGCCCCACAGCGCCGCCTTGCGCAGCGCCCATTCCACGCGCTCTTCCATGTCGGTGGCGGAGAGCCGCTCGAACAGCTTCACACCGAACGCGATGTTGTCGTAGATCGACATGGGAAACGGCGTGGGCTTCTGGAACACCATTCCCACCTTGGCGCGGATCAGGGCCACATCCTCGCGGCTGGACAGAAGTTCCTGCCCGTCCAGCAGGATCTGCCCTTCGGCGCGCTGCTCTGGATACAGCTCGAACATGCGGTTGAAGGTGCGCAAGAGGGTGGACTTGCCGCAGCCCGAAGGACCGATGAAGGCAGTCACCTTGTGCTCGGGGATGTCCAGGTTGATGTTCTTGAGCGCGTGGAAGCGCCCGTAGTAGAAGTTCAGGTCGCGCGCGGTGATCTTGGCGCGCGGCACGGCGGCGGTGCGGGTCGCAGGCATGGGGTTCTCGCTTCGGAATCGGCGGGTCTATCGGGTGCGCGCCAGCACGCGCGCCAGGATGTTGAGCGCCAGCACGGCCAGCGTGATCAGGAACACCGCGGCCCAGGCAAGCTGCTGCCAGTTCTCGTACGGGCTCATCGCGAATTTGAAGATCGTCACCGGCAAGCTGGCTATGGGCTTGGACAGGTCGCCGTTCCAGAACTGGTTGTTCAGCGCGGTGAACAGGAGCGGCGCCGTCTCGCCCGCGATGCGCGCCACGGCCAGCAGCACGCCGGTGACCACGCCCGCGCGCGCGGCGCGCAGCGTCACCATGGTGATGACCTTCCACTTGGGCGTGCCCAGCGCGTAGGCCGCCTCGCGCAGGCCGGCCGGCACCAGCGCCAGCATGTTCTCGGTGGTGCGGATCACCACCGGGATGACGATCAGCGCCAGCGCCAGGATGCCGGCCCAGGCCGAGAAACTCTTGAAACGCGCCACCACCACCGCGTACACGAACAGGCCGATCACGATGCTGGGCGCGGACAGCAGGATGTCGGCGACGAAGCGCGTGGTGGCGGCCAGCCAGCTGCGCGTGTCGTACTCCGCCAGGTAGACGCCTGCCAGGACGCCGACCGGGGTGCCCACCCCCGTGGCCATCGCCACCATGACGACCGACCCGAAAATGGCATTGGCCAGGCCGCCGGCCTCGCCCGGCGGCGGTGTCATCTGCGTGAACAGCGCCAGGCTCAGGCCGCCCAGCCCCAGGCGCACCGTTTCCCACAAGATCCACACCAGCCAGAACACGCCGAACGCCATCGCCAGCAGCGACAGCGCAAGCGCCACCTGGTGGACGCGCTTGCGCGCGGCGTAGCGCTCGGCCCGCACCTCGGCCAGGCGCGCCGCGGCAATCAACCGCTGTGACGTGGTCATCATGCGCGCGCACCTTCGCCTTGCTTCAGCCGCGCCAGCAGCAGCTTGGACAGCGCCAGCACAACGAACGTGATGAAGAACAGCACCAGCCCCAGGTAGATCAGCGACGCCTGGTGCAGGCCCTCGCCCGCCTCGGCGAACTCGTTGGCCAGGGCGGAGGTGATGCTGTTGGCCGCCTCGAACAGCGACACCGAATGCAGCTGGTTCATGTTGCCGATGACGAAGGTGACGGCCATGGTCTCGCCCAACGCCCGGCCCAGCCCGAGCATGATGCCGCCCAGCACGCCCGACTTGGTGTACGGCAGCACCACCCGCCACACCACTTCCCAGGTGGTGGCGCCCAGCCCGTAGGCAGATTCCTTGAGCAGGGCGGGCGTCACCTCGAACACGTCGCGCATGACCGAGGCGATGAACGGGATGACCATGATGGACAGGATGATCCCGGCCGACAGGATGCCGATGCCCACCGGCGGGCCCGACACCAGCGCGCCCAGGTAGGGCACGCCGGCGAGCAGCGCCTGCAGGGGCTGCTGCACCCAGGCGGCCAGCAGTGGGCCGAACACCATCAGGCCCCACATGCCGTAGACGATGGAGGGCACGGCGGCCAGCAGTTCGATGGCCGTGCCCAGCGGCCGCTTGAGCCATGCAGGGGACAGCTCGGTCAGGAACAGGGCAATGCCGAAGCTCACCGGCACCGCGATCAGCAGCGCGATGCCCGAGGTGGCCAGCGTGCCGTAGACCATCACCAGCCCGCCGTACTCATCCCGCACCGGGTCCCAGACGCTGCGGGTCAGGAAGCCGAGGCCGTAGGCCTGGATCGACGGCCATGCGCCGTGCACCAGCGACGCCAGGATGCCGAGCAGCAGCGCCAGGGTGACCAGCGCGGCGCCGCGGGCAAGCCCGGCGAACAGGCGGTCTGCCAGTGCGGCAGGCAACCGGGATGGCAGCCGCGGCGCGGTGCGGCGCACGGCGGGGGCCGGGGCGTCGAGCGGCGGCGCCGAAAGGATGGGCGGCATGGGGGTCACGCGGGTGGCGATGGCTGGGGACGTCTGGCCGGCCGCCCGGGCGGGCTGCCGGCGCGCGCGAGCTTACTGGAATGCGACGGGCTGGCCCGCGCTGTCCCGGATGGCGTTCCAGGACTTGCGGATCACGGCTTTCACGCTGTCGGGCATGGGCACATAGTCGAGGTCGGAAGCAGTCTTGTCGCCGCTTTCGTAGGCCCACTGGAAGAACTTCAACGCCGTGGCCGCCTGCGCCGGTTTGTCCTGCGCCTTGTGCATCAGGATGAACGTGGCCGACGAGATGGGCCAGGCTTCATCGCCCGGCTGGTCCGTGAGCACCTGGTAAAAACTCGTGGCCCAGTCCGCGCCTGCGGCGGCGGCCTTGAACGACGCCTCCGCGGGCGCGACGAAACGGCCGGCGCTGTTTTGCATTTGCGCATAGGCGAGCTTGTTCTGTTTCACATACGCGTATTCCACGTAGCCGATGGCGTTGGGCAAGCGCGCCACGAAAGCGGCCACGCCTTCGTTGCCCTTGCCGCCCGCGCCCAGCGGCCAGTTCACGGCGGTACCCTGGCCCACCTGGGACTTCCAGTCGGGGTTCACCTTGGACAGGTAGTGCGTGAAGCCGAAGGTGGTGCCCGAACCGTCCGCGCGCCGCACCGGCGCGATCGCCGCGGCCGGCAGTGGCAAGCCCGGGTTCAAGGCGCGGATCGCCTCGTCGTCCCAGCGGGTGACCTTGCCCAGGTAGATGTCGCCCAGCACGCGCCCGCTGAGCTTGAGCTGTCCGGGCTGAATGCCCTTGATGTTCACCACCGGTACGATGCCTCCGATCACGGTGGGAAACTGCACCAGCCCCTTGCGCGCCAGTTCCTCGTCCGTGAGCGGCGCATCCGAGGCGCCGAAGTCCACGGTCTTGGCCTCGATCTGGCGCAACCCCGCGCCCGAACCCACCGACTGGTAGTTGATCTTCACGCCCGTGGCCCGGTGGTAGTCGGCGGCCCATTTGGCATACAGCGGCGCGGGAAAACTGGCGCCGGCGCCTGTGGCTTCCTGCTGCGCCCAGGCGCTGGACACTGCGCCGGCTGCCATCACCGCGGGCACCAGCCATTGCATGGCAAAAAACTTCATGGAGCAGAACCTTTCGGTAAAACGAGTGCTGTCGAGCGAATGTAGAAAGGCTGTGTGACAGCCCGATGACAGCGAGTGCACCGTGCGGAACCCGGCATAAAAGGAGTGCTGGCCGGCTGGCAGGCGCTGCGCGACGCCGGGCACCGTGGTACTGCGTATTGCGCACTGTGCAACAAATTGGTACAAATTGACCCTTTTGGCCTTTGCCATTTCTGGTTTCGCATGCGCCCTTTCCATGTCGTTGCTGTCTGAAGAGCCAGCGCTCGGGCCCGAACAGTCCTCGGCGCCAGCGCTTCAGCGCATCCTGCGCGAGCAGCAGACGCTGCTGGACAGCGCCGGCGTCGGCATCGTCTTCATCCGGCACCGCGCCGTGGTGCGCTGCAACCAGCGCTACGCCGAGATCTTCGGCCTGCCGTCGCCCGAAGACGCCGCCGGGCACAGTAGCGAAGGCCTGCACCCGAGCCGCGACGCGTTCCGCGAACTGGGCCGCGCGGCGTTTGCGGTGCTGTCGCAGGGACAGACCTACCGCACCGAGCGGCAGATGCGCCGCGCCGACGGCCGGCTTTTCTGGGCGCACCTGACCGGTCGGCTGATCGACCCGGCCGACACCTCCGAGGGGTCCATCTGGATCGTCGACGACGTGGACGAGCAAAAGCGCGCACAGGCGCGCTTCAACGCCGCGGTACGCGAAAAGCAGATGCTGTTCGACCACGCCATGGTCGGCATCGTGGTGCTGCGCCAGCGCCGCATGGCGCGGTGCAACCGGCACTTCGAGCGCATCCTGGGCTATGCGCCCGGCGAGCTGGTGGGCAAGCCTTCGCGCGACTGGTACCTGAGCGACGCCGACTGGCAGCGGGCAGGAGAGCAGTGCTATGGCCCCATCTCGCGGGGCGAGGACTTCGAAGGCGAGATGACGCTGCGCGCCAAGGACGGCCGCGCGGTGGTCTGCGAGGTACGCAGCCGCGCCATCGACCCGCAGGACCTGTCGCAGGGAACGCTGTGGATCGTCATGGACGTGAGCGAGCGCCTGCGCGTGCAGGCGCAGCTGGCGCAGATGCACGGCGCGCTGGAGCAGCAGGTGCGCGACCGCACACGCGAGCTGAGCGAGACGGTGGCCGACCTGCACCGCGAGATCGCGCAGCGCCAACGTGACCAGGAACGCATCCACTGGATGGCGCATTTCGACGCCCTGACCGGGCTGCCCAACCGGCTGCTGCTGGCCGAACGGGGCCAGGAGGCGGTGCGCAAGGCGCGCGAGCACGGCACGCCGCTGTCCGTCATGTTCCTGGACCTGGACAACTTCAAGCACGTCAACGACTCGCTCGGCCACCGGGCCGGCGACACGCTGCTGGTGGAAATCGCCCAGCGCCTGCGCAGCGCCGTGCGCGAGCGCGACACCGTGGCCCGCCTGGGGGGCGACGAGTTCGTGCTGCTGCTGCCGGGCGCCAACGCGGAAGGCGCCGCGCGCGTGGCGTCGAAAATGCAGCAGACGGCGCAGCAGCCCTTGCACGTCGGCGCACATGAGCTGTGCATGTCGCCCTCGATGGGCATCGCCCTGTTTCCGGACCATGGCGCCGACTTCGAAGCGCTGATCCAGGCGGCCGACACCGCGATGTACCACGCCAAGGCGGACGGCCGCAACAGCTACCGCTTCTTCACGCCGCAGATGCAGGCCCAGTCCACGCGCGCCCTGCAGCTGACCAACGCGCTGCGGCGCGCGCTGGAGCGCGAGCAGTTCACGCTGCACTTTCAGCCGCAAATGGAGCTGTCCAGCGGCCGTGTCTGCGGCGCCGAAGCTCTGCTGCGCTGGCACCATCCCGAACTGGGGTGCGTGAGCCCGGCCGAGTTCATCCCGGTTGCCGAGGACAGCGGTCAGATCGTGCCGATCGGCGACTGGGTGCTGCATGCCGCCCTGGCGCAGCTGGCGCGCTGGGACCAGCAGGGATTGCCGCCATTGACCATGGCGGTGAACGTGTCCGCTGCACAGTTTCGGCACCCGCCCTTGTGCAGCCACATCGAGCACCTGCTGGAGCAGCACCACCTGCCGGCTGATCGGCTGGAGCTGGAACTCACCGAGAACGTCGCCGTGGACGACGCCCGCGGCGCTGCCGAGGTGATGGACCGCATGCACTGCCGGGGTGTCCGGCTGGCCGTGGACGACTTCGGCACGGGCTACTCGTCACTGAGCCAGCTCAAGCGCCTGCAGATTTTCCGCCTGAAGATAGACCAGTCGTTCGTGCGCGATCTGGACCACGACGGCAACGACCGCGCGATCGTCAGCGCCATCGTGCGCATGGCGCAGGCGCTGGGCATGCGCACCACAGCCGAAGGCGTGGAGACCGCGCAGCAGTTGCAGTTCCTGCGCGAACAGGGCTGCGACGAGGCGCAGGGCTACCACTTCGCGCGCCCCATGGCAGCGGCGGAGTTCGAAGCGTTCGTGCGAGAGCGCGACACCGCGCTGGCTGCACCAACGCCTCTTTGACCGCCTGCGCAGGCGCATAACCAAGCCCCTTTCCCTCACGGCGCGCGCAAGGCCCCCACGCGGCGGATGCGACATGCGCACGATGGCGACGCGCGGTCGCACGGAATGCCTACAGACCCCTGGCGCGGCGGGCCCTACCGTGCGCGCACCGAGGAGGAAAACCACGATGTTCGATCTGCAGGCTCCCTGGTGGGAGTTGCCAGTGCGCGCGGCGCTGATCTACGCCATCTTGCTGGTGTTCGTGCGCATCTCCGGCCGACGGACGGTGGGGCAATTCACCCCGTTCGACCTCTTGGTGGTGATGCTGCTGTCGGAATCGGTGTCGCAAGGCTTGACAGGCGGCGAAGAGTCGGTGACGGGCGGCATTCTGTCCGCCGTCACGCTCATCGGCCTGAACGTGGCCGTCGCCTTCGTCACGTCGCGCAGCAAGCGGGCGCAGCATGTGTTCGAAGGCGATGCGATCGTGATCGGCAAGGACGGCCGCCTTCTCGCCGATGTCCTCAAGCGCGAGCGCGTGCCCATGGCCGATGTACGCCAGGCGCTGCGCGAGGCCGACTGCGAACTGGCCAAAATGCGCCGGGCATTTCTGGAGGCCGACGGCAAAATCAGCATCCTGCAGGAGTCGGATGGAGAGTTCTGATCTGCCGCTCTACCTCTTACCTCTCTACCTCTCTACCTCTCTACCCGCGCGCAAAAAGCCCAAGAAAAAAGCGCCGCAACCTGAAGGGCTGCGGCGCTTTTCATTTTTTGGGGTGGCTGATGGGGCTCGAACCCACGACAACAGGAATCACAATCCTGGACTCTACCAACTGAGCTACAGCCACCGTAGCCACGCATTATAACGCGGCAAAACCCTTCGTTTTGGCAACCGGCTCAATTCGCCTGCGTATCCACATTTTCTGTTCCGGGACGGGGTGCCTTGATCTGCACCTTGAAGCGCTGCTTGAGCAGGTCGTAGTAGGCCAGCGCCTCGGCCGCGGCCCACACCTGGGTGTACTGCTCGCGCTCTGCCGTCTGCCGGCCTTCGTTCAGTGCCTCGCGCGGCACGACACGGTTCACCTTGAGCACTGCATAGCCATCGGGACCCAGGTCGACGCCGGCCCACGCGGGCGGCGTATCCAGCGGCGCGTGCAACGCGGCGTCCACCACCGCCCGGGCCTGGCCGTTCGGCTCGTCGCGCGACACGACGACGGCCTTGCCCAGGCCGGTGGCTGCGGCAGGGTCTGCCTTCCACGCTGCCAATTTGGCCAAGCCTTCCTCGCGTGCCAGTTGGGCCGAGCGATCGGCCAGATACAGGGTTCGGGCCTTGTCCTGCGCGCTCTCCAGCGGCAGCGTCATGGCGGGCTGGTAACCGGTGATGCGGCCCGCCACCAAGGTGCTCGGGGCGATCTCGACCGCCTCGGTGTTGCGCTTGGATTGGACGGAATCGGGCTGGAACAGCGCTTCCAGAAAACGTGCGCTGGCCAGCGCACCGGTCGCGCCCGGCGCCGGCTGGCGCGTCACGCCCGCTGCCGTCTGCACTTTCAGCTTGAGCCTGTCGGCCACCGGCTCCAGGCTGTCAGCCTGCTCATACACGCCGTTGGCAAAAGACTCCGCCACTTCCGCGAACTTGCGTTGCGCCTGCTGCTGCTTGAGATCCGCTTCCAGCGTCGGGCGCAGCTCCTCGAAGCTCGGCTCGCGCGGTTTCTTGATGTCGGTGAGCTGGACGATGTGGTAGCCGAAATCGGACTCCACCACGCCGCTGATGTCGCCCTTGTCCATGGCGAACACCGCGTCCTCGAACGGCTTGACCATGGCGCCGCGGCCGAAAAAGCCCAGATCGCCACCAGATGGAGCAGAGCCCGGGTCCTGCGAGTTCTGTTTGGCGACCTCGGCAAAGCTGCCCGGGGCCTTGCGCACCTGCTCGAGCAGCTCCTGCGCGCGTGCGCGGGCTTTCTCGCGCTCGGCGGCCGGCGCGTCCTTCAATGCGTTGATCAGGATGTGGCTGGCCCGGCGCTCTTCCTTGCCTGCCAGACGCGCCAGGTTCTCCTTGTAGTAGGTGCGCAGGTCGTCCTCGTTGAGGCTGATGCCTGCCTTGACCGTGTCGAGGTCCAGTACGACGTACTCGATGCTGGCCTGCTCGGCCTGCTGGAACTGCGCGGGATGGGCCTTGTAGTACTCCTGCACCGCCGCGTCGGTCACCGTGACCTTGCTGGCGAAATCGGCCGCCTTGAACGGTGCCACCTGGATCTCGCGGCGCTGCAGCAGCGCACCGAACGCCAGGGCCGACTCCGCCGGGCTGGCGACGGCGGAGTTGACCACCGCGCCGATCACCTGGCCCACCGCGATGTCCTGGCGCATGCGCGCCTCGAACCCTTCGGGAGTCAATCCCTGCGAGCCCACCAGCGCCCGGTAGGCCTCGGTGTCGAGGGTGCCGTCTGCGCGCTTGAGCTGCGCGATCTGCGGAATGGCCTGCAGCTCGCGCGCGAGGCGCGCGTCGCTCGTCATCAGGTGCATGTCCTGCGAGGCCGCCAGAAGCACCCGGTCGCGCACCAAGCGCTCGAGGGTCGCGTAGCGGGCCTGCGGCGAGTCGAGCAGGTTCGCGTCCACCCCCGGAGACTGCGCACGGATGCGGTCGCTCTCCATGCGGTGCGCGTTGTCCCACTCGTCCTGCGTGATGTCCTTGCCGTCCACGCGCGCGACCACCGGGCTGCCGCCGGAGAAGTAGTTCGCGTCGATGCCAACCAGGACGAACGAGGGAATGATCAGCAGGAACAGCACAAGCATCACCACTTTGGAATGCTTGCGGATGGATTCGAACATGGTCTGTCAGGCTTTCAGCAGCGGGGACAAAAGAAAAGGCGAACTTGCGTTCGCCTTATTGCTTATCGAGTGGGGTGGTGGGTGCTGACGGTCTCGAACCGCCGACCTACTCCGTGTAAAGGAGCCGCTCTACCAACTGAGCTAAGCACCCCCTCGAATCGATCTTCCTGTCTGCCGCCCGGCTCAGTTCAGGGCGTCCTTCAGGGCCTTGCCGGGGCGAAACTTGGGCACCTTGGCGGCCTTGATCTTGATGGTGTCGCCGGTGCGCGGGTTGCGGCCCGTGCGGGCTGCGCGCCGGCCGACGCTGAAGGTGCCGAAGCCCACCAGAGACACCGTGCCCCCCTTCTTGAGCGTCTTCTTGACAGCGTCGATGGTCGATTCCAGGGCGCGCGTGGCGGCGGCCTTGGAGATGTCGGCGTTGTTGGCGATGTGCTCAATCAGTTCGGTCTTATTCACAACGGGGCCTCTCGCGGAAACGGTGGTTGGCGTGCACATCGCCGCTGGCGTGCGCCCCGGGCGGGAGCGCGCCCTGGCGCTGGCGCAGCGGCGAATTCTAGCCGCAACTGCAGGGCGCGCCGGGCTGGAGGGGCCCCTGGGCCGATCCCCGATTGACAGGCCCCTAGCGCGTCACGCGCGCGCGGATCTCGGGCAGGGCCTTTTGCAGGTAATACACCATGGACCAGACGGTCAGCACCGCCGCCAGCCAGATCAGCCAGGTGCCCCACACCCCCGTGTCGATGCGCCCGAACAGGCGCCCGTCGTAGAGCAGGAAGGGGATGGCCACCATCTGCACCGTGGTCTTGAGCTTACCCAGCATGTGCACGGCCACGCTCTTGGCCGCGCCGATCTGCGCCATCCACTCGCGCAGCGCGCTGATGGCGATCTCGCGGCCGATGATGATGAGTGCCACGAACACGTCCGCGCGCTGCAGGTGCACCAGCACCAGCAGCGAGGCGCAGACTAGAAACTTGTCGGCCACCGGGTCGAGAAAGGCGCCGAACGCCGAGGTCTGGTTGAGCTTGCGCGCCAGGAAACCGTCGAGCCAGTCGGTGGCGGCGAAAACGATGAACATCACCGTGGCGATGAGGTTGCGCGTCTCGGCCGCCAAGGGCAGGTAAAACACCCCTACGATCAACGGGATCGCGACGATGCGCGTCCAGGTCATGACGGTCGGGATGGTGAGAAACATGGGTCGCGATTGTGGCATGGGGTCTGGTCAGCGCAGGGCGCGGTAGATCTCCTCGGCGAGCGCATGCGAGATGCCTTCCACCCCCATGAGGTCCTGCACGCTCGCGTCCTGCACGCCGCGCACGCCGCCAAAACGCTGCAGCAGCCGTGCACGCCTTTTCGGGCCCACGCCGGGGATTTCCTCCAGGCGGCTGCCGCCCACGCGCACCTTGGCGCGCGCTGCACGCATGCCCGTGATGGCGAAGCGGTGCGCTTCGTCGCGGATCTGCGCCACCAGCATCAGCGCAGCCGAGTCGCGTCCGAGGAAGATCTTCGCCCTGCCATCGGCAAACACCAGCTCCTCCAGGCCCACCTTGCGTCCTTCGCCCTTCTCCACGCCGACGATGCGCGAGATGTCCAGGCCCAGCGCCGTGAAGACTTCGCGCGCCATGCTCACCTGGCCCTTGCCGCCGTCCACGAGCACGACGTCCGGCAGGCGCGCCTGGCGGTTGGCGATCTCGGCGCCGCCGGCTTCGCGCTGCGCCTCGGCCACGTGCGAATAGCGCCGGGTGAGCACCTGGCGCATGGCCGCATAGTCGTCTCCCGGCGTGATGCCTTCGATCTTGTAGCGCCGGTACTCGCTGTTTTGCATCTTGTGGTGGTGGAACACCACGCACGACGCCTGCGTCGACTCGCCGCCCGTGTGCGAGATGTCGAAACACTCGATGGTGATCTGCTCGAGGTTTTCCATGTCCAGGTCGAGCACTTCGGCCAGCGCCCGCGTGCGCGCCTGCTGCGAACCCTCCTCGGCAAGCAGGCGGGCCAGCTGCAGCTCGGCGTTGTGCTGGGCCATGTCCAGCCAGGCGCGGCGCTGCTCGCGCGGCTGGTGCACGGCGGTCACGCGCACGCCGGCCTGCTGGCCCAGGGCCTGCAGCAGTTCGGGCGGCACGGGTTCGCTGACGATCAGGGTGGGCGGCACGGGCACGCCCAGGTAGTGCTGGGCGATGAACGCCTGCAGCACCAGCGCCGCCACGCTGTGGGTGTCGCCGTGGGCGGCGGCCTCCTCTTCGGCATGGAAGACGCCCGTGGCCTCCTCCACGTGCACCGGAAAGTACGCGCGGTCGCCCAGGTGGCGGCCGCCGCGCACCATGGCCAGGTTGACGCACGCCCGCCCACCCTGCACGCGCACCGCGAGGATGTCCACATCCTTGTCCGATACCGTCTCGATGGCCTGCTGGTGCAGCACCCGCGACAGTGCCCCGATCTGGTTGCGCACCTCGGCAGCCTGCTCGAACAGCAGGCGCTCCGAATACGCCAGCATGCGCGCCTCCAATTGCGCCAGCAGCTCCTGCGTTTCTCCGCGCAGCATGGCCTCGGCGCTGGCGACATCCCCCGCGTAGGCATCGGCGTCGATCAGCCCCACACAGGGGCCCGAGCAGCGCTTGATCTGGTACAGCAGACACGGGCGAGTGCGGTTGGCGAACACGGTGTCCTCGCAAGTGCGCAGCCGAAACACCTTTTGCAGCAGCTGGATGGTTTCCTTGACCGCCCATGCGCCGGGGTAGGGACCGAAGTAGCGGTGGCGCTTGTCGGTGCTGCCCCGGTAGTACGCCATGCGCGGGAAACGCTGGCCCGGGGTGTCGCCCGTCCCATCCTTGGCGGCCACCCCCGTGATCTTCAGGTAGGGGTAGCTCTTGTCGTCGCGAAACAGGATGTTGTAGCGCGGGTTCAGCGACTTGATGAGGTTGTTTTCCAGCAGCAACGCCTCGGCTTCCGAGCGCACCA
Organism: Burkholderiaceae bacterium; assembly: GCA_032059585.1. Lineage (GTDB taxonomy): Bacteria > Pseudomonadota > Gammaproteobacteria > Burkholderiales > Burkholderiaceae_C > Melaminivora. The sequence continues at coordinate 2,869 of DAMCAL010000061.1, read as the reverse complement.
CCGTCGTCTCCAGACGGGCGATCTTGCCCACCATGTGGCCGATGCGCGTGCCGCCGTGCTGCTTGGTGAAGTAGCTGGAGACGCGCTTTTTCAGGTTGCGCGCCTTGCCCACGTACAGCAGCGTGTCCTGCGCGTCGAAGTAGCGGTACACCCCCGGCAGCGGGGGCAGCGCCGCCACCTGGGCCAGCAGTTCGTCGGAATGGGAAGCGGACATGGCGCTATTGTGGAGGCAGCGTCCTGCGCTATGGAAAAAGTAGCTGCGCGCGCTGCAGACGCCAGGGCTGCGCCCCAAAACCCTGCCCAGGAAGCGCCCAGGAAGTGGTGTGGGCCCGCGGCCTCACGGCGCGCTGCGCGGCAGCGCTGGCAGCGGCCCGGGCGCGGCGATGCGCCGGCGCGGCGTGGTCGGCGCCGCCTCGACCATGCGCGCGCTGCGCTCGCCGGCGCCCTGCACCAGCTCGCTGATGAGGGCCGCCTCGGGCAGGTCGCGCCAGTAGCGGCGCGGCATCTCCTTTTGCATCGCATCCACCTTCAGGCGGGCCGGATTGAAGATATGGCGGTAGTAGGTCAGCCACAGCGCCTCGCCGGCGTCGGGCGGCGGGGCCGCGGCGCGCTCGGCGCCCGGCCCGACGTGCAGGTGCACGCCGTCCCAGCGCACGCTGGCGTCGGGCGTCAGGATGGCCCACTGCATCTGCGTGAAGCGGCGCACGAAGAAAGCAGCGGCAGCCTCGGCGATGCGGTGCTGCGGCTCGAACCAGGCCACCTGCAGCGTCCCGCCCTCCGGCCCCGTCACCGGCCGAAAGCGCACGAAGGCGTGCATCTTGTGCAGGTCGCGCGCCACGGCGCGCGCCATGTGCTGCGCCTGCAGCCGGTCCGGGTCCAGCGGGTCGTGGCGCAGCGCCGGCTCCTGCGCCAGGCGCCACAGCAGGCGGTACATCAGGGCGAACCGGGACGGGTCGCGGTGCAGCACGAGGCGCTGGCACAGCGCCACGAAAGCCGCTGGCACGCGCAGTGCCGTGTGCATCCCGGCGGGAGAGAGGGCCTGCGCCGCCACCGCACTGGCCGGGCCATCGCCGGTGCCCTCGCCCGGGCGCGGCGCCGCGGCGAACAGGTCCGGCGCCGCGTCCTGCGCGGTGCACCACTGCACCTGCTGCGGCGCCACGCCCGCGTGCAGCAAGGTGCGGGCGGCGCGGCGAAAGCCGTCCCAGTCGGTGGCGTGTGCCAGGGTGACGGTGTGCATGGGCAGTCTCAGGCGAACAGGCGGCCTTGCACCGGCAGGGGCGCCAGGCGCGTGGCCAGGTCGGCGGCGTCCAGCGACCGGCCGGGGCGGTGGTCGATGGTTTCGACGAAGTGCAGCACTTTCTTCATGGGCACATGCAGCCGCGCCAGGTCGGCGTGGCGCAGTCGGCGCACGCGGCGCGCGGCCAGCAGGCGCTCCACCGACGCCACGCCCAGCCCCGGCACGCGCAGCAGCAGCTCGCGCGGCGCGGTGTTCACGTTGACCGGAAACCGCTCGCGGTGCGCCAGTGCCCAGGCCAGCTTCGGGTCCATGTCGAGGGCCAGCATGCCGCCCTGGGCGGCGGGCACGATCTCGCCATGTGCGAAGCCATAGAAACGCATCAGCCAGTCGGCCTGGTACAGCCGGTGCTCGCGTGCCAAAGGCGGCGCCACCAAAGGCAGCGCGCGCGCTGCATCCGGAATGGGGCTGAAGGCCGAGTAGTACACGCGCCGCAGCCGGTGCACGCCATACAGGCGGGCGCTGGTGGCCAGGATGGTGCGGTCGTCGGTCGCGTCGGCGCCGACGATCATCTGCGTGCTCTGCCCGCCCGGGGCGAAGGGCGGCGGCGGCGCGCGGCGTCTGGGCCCGGCGGCCGACCCCAGCGACACCGCGCTGGCGCGCGCCTGCTCGCGCCGCGCCTGGCGGGCGTCGGCAATGTGGATCGCCATGCGCGCCATGGAACGCCCGATGGCGGCGCCGTCCTTTTGCGGCGCCAGCGCTGCCAGGCCCTCGCGCGTGGGCAGCTCGACGTTGATGCTGAGGCGGTCGGCGTACCGCCCGGCGCGCTCCAGCAGCTCAGGCGCCGCGTCGGGAATGGTCTTGAGGTGGATGTAGCCGCGAAAGTCGTGCTCCTCGCGCAGCACGCGTGCCACCTCCGCCACCTGCTCCATGGTGTAGTCGGGGCTCTGGATGATGCCGCTGGACAAGAACAGCCCCTCGATGCAGTTGCGCCGGTAAAAATCCAGCGTGAGCCGCACCACCTCATGCACGGTGAACCACGCGCGCGGCACGTTGCTGGTCACGCGGTTGACGCAGTACAGGCAGTCGTACTGGCAGTAGTTGGTCAGCAGCACCTTGAGCAGCGAGATGCAGCGGCCGTCCGGCGCGTAGCTGTGGCAGATGCCCATGCCTTCGGTCGAGCCCATGCCGCGCCCGCCGATGGAGTCGCGCGGCGCCGCGCCGCTGGAGGCGCACGAGGCATCGTACTTGGCGGCGTCGGCCAGGATGGCGAGCTTGGTTTGCAAATTCACTGTATGAATTTACAGGATTTCGCGGCGCCTGGCCAGCAGGCCGGCGCGGAAGCCAAAACCTTTTAGCTATTATTTTAATAGCTGCCAGCGCTTACCACATAAGGGCTGGGGGCCAAAACACTTAAAATATCCTGCGCCTGCCCGGGCAGTGCGCACCGCGCCCCTACTGCACCACGCCCTTGCGCCGCAGCAGCGCGATCTGCTCGGGCGTCAGGCCGGCCTCGGCCAGCACTGCATCCGTGTCCTCGCCCAGGCGCGGGGCGCTGCAGCGCACTGCCCCGGGCGTGCCCGACAGCTTGGGCACGATGCCCGGCACCAGCAGCTCGTCGCCGTCGCGCGTGCG
>DAMCAL010000060.1:0-15669 GCA_032059585.1 Burkholderiaceae bacterium | reverse complement strand
TCGACGTGCCGCGCGAGCCGCTGGTGCTGGGCCTGGTGCTGGGCAGCATGGCCGAGGGCGAACTGGCCCGCTCCATGGCGCTGGTGCAAGACAGCGTCCCCACCCTGATCGGCAGCTTTTTCACCCGCCCGCTGTCGCTGTTCATCATCGGCCTGACGCTGCTGTCCATCGTGCAGGCGGTGCGTGCCTACCGCCGCCGCGTCCGCTCCAGCGGCGCGCCTACCACAAGCTAAGCCTCTTCTGACACGCCGCCCGGATCGCAAGGGCTGAGCGCGTACGAAGTGCTGCACAAGTGCTCCATGAACACTCGCGTCACGGGTGCAAGCGAGCGGCCGATGCGCGTGACGACACCTATCGAGCGCATGATGGCCGGCCGCTGAAGCGGCACCGCGGCAAGCCCGTCCATGTCGAGCAGCCGCAGCGCCATCCGGGGCACCGGCGTGATGCCCAAACCCGCCCGCACCAGCGCGCCTCCGATCGCCAATCCCGGGTACTCGAGGACGGGGCGCACCGGATTGCGCAGACGCATGAAGGCAGCATCGGTGAGCGCGCGGATGCTGCTGTGGGGCGCGCTCACGATACATGGCTGCTGGCCGCACACCGCCCACGGCACGGCAGCGCGTGCGGCGAGCGGGTTGTCACTGCGGCACAGCAGCACGAATGGGTCCTCGTACACGGGCCGGTAGTGCAAGCGCCGCATCGGCGCCGGACGCACCCCGACACCGATGTCCGCCCCCCCATGCTCCACATAGTCGAGGAGGTCCTCGGCCGGCAGCTCCTTGAGGACGAATCGCACATGCGGGTACGCGGCAGAAAAACCCGCGATGGCGGGCGCCAAAAGCGCCACCCCGGCAGAGGGCAACGTGGCAACCGAGACATGTCCGCGCCGCCCGGCCATGAACTCGCCCAGATCGCCCAGGGCGTCGTCGAAATCACGCAGGATGCGCTCTGCAATGGGCAGCAGCTCCAGCCCCGTGGCCGTGATGACCACCTGGCGCGTATCGCGGTCAAACAGGCGCGCGCCGATGGCCTGCTCGGCCTGCTGAATGAGGCGGCTGAGTGCGGGCTGCGACTGCCCGAGCACCACGGCGGCTTGGCGAAAACTCTTGCTTTCGGCGATCTTCACGAACGCTTCGAGCTGGCGCAGGCTCAGGTCCAGACGCATGGCATTGATCCATTTTTGTTATCACACATATACCAATGTAGCGCTTTGAATATCACCAGCCGCTGCCTAAACTGGTCCCGGCAGCTTTCTGGGAGACGCGGGCATGGCAGGTGTGTTGCAGGGCGTACGGGTGCTGGAGCTGGGCCAGGTGCTGGCCGGGCCCTTTGCCGGGGCCATCCTGGCGGACCTGGGCGCCGAGGTCATCAAGGTCGAGCGTGTCGAGGGCGGCGACGATGCGCGCCAGATGGGCCCGCCCTTTCGTGGGGGCGACGCGCTGAACTTCCACATCTTCAACCGGGGCAAACAATCGGTCGCGCTGGACTTGAAGAGCGGCGAAGGCCGCGCAGCATTCGAGCGCCTGGCGGCGCAGGCCGACATCTTCATCCACAACCTGCGCCCGGGCGTGCCGCAGGCGCTGGGCATCGATGGCGAGTCGCTGTGCGCGCGCCACCCGCGCCTCATTTACTGCGAGATCTCGGCTTTCGGCGCCGTCGGTCCGCTGGCGATGCAGCCGGGCTATGAGCCGCTGCTGCAGGCCTTCAGCGGCATGTCCAGCACCAACGGCGGACCGCAGGACCCGCCACTGCGCTCGGGGGCATCGGTGTGCGACCAAGGCTCGGGCATGTGGGTCGTGATCGGCGCGCTGGCGATGCTGCACCGACGTTCGGCTACCCGCCACGGCGGCATCCTCACGACGTCGCTGCTGGAAACGGCCCTGGCCTGGAATGGCCAGAAAAGCGATGCCTACGCCAACCAGGGCCGCCTGCCGCAGCGGCACCGCTCCGGCCACCCGGGCTTCGTTCCCTACGAAGCCTTCGATACCGCCGACGGGCCCTTGCTGATCTGCTGCGGCAACGACCGGTTGTTCGCCAAGCTGGCAACGCAACTGGGCCGCGCCGACTGGATCGACGATCCGCGCTTCGCCAGCAACCGCGATCGCCTGGCGCACAAGGCACAGTTGCTGGACATGCTCGAGCCGATGTTGCGCACGCGCCCCCGGGCCGAATGGATCGCGCGCTTCGAACGCGCCGGCGTACCGTGCGCGCCCGTGCACACCGTGCCCGAGGCGCTGGAGCACCCGCAGGTGCAGGCGCTGGGCATGCTGGCGCCCGTACCGGGCGCGGACTTCCATCTCACTGCGTTGCCGCTGCGCATCGACGGCGAGCGGCCGGGAGCGCGCGCGGCCGCGCCGCGGCTGGGACAGGACAACGCCCGCCACCAGGCACCCCCGCCGCCCTTTCAACACCAGGAGACACCATGACCCCGCACACCACCACCCGCCGTTTCGCCACGCTGGCCCTTGGCGCACTGGTCCTGGCCGGCTCGACCAGCTGGGCACAGACCTACCCGACCAAGCCCATCACCATGGTCGTGCCGTTCGGGCCGGGTAGCGGCACCGACCAGACCGCGCGCATGTACGGCCAAGCCGTGTCCGAGTTCCTCCAGGTGCCGGTCGTGGTGGAAAACAAAGGTGGCGCTGCGGGCTTCCTGGCCGCGCAGCAAGTCGCTAAGTCGGCACCCGACGGGTACACCATTTTCATGACCACCAACACCACCCAGGTGGCCAACCCCTTCCTGTTCAAGAAGGTGCCGTACGACCCGGTCAAGGACTTCGCGCCGATAGCCCTCCTGTCCACCGGGCAGATGCTGCTGCTGGTACGACCGGACGCACCCTACCGCTCGGTGGCGGATTTGCTGGCGGCAGCGCAGAAAGCACCCGGCAAACTCAATTTCGGCAGCGGTTCCTCTTCCAGCCAGGTGGCGGGCGAATTGCTTAAGCAGCTGGCCAAAGTAGACATCACCAACGTGCCGTACAAGAGCAACCCCCAGGCCATCATCGACCTGATCGGCGGTCAGCTGGACTTCATGTTCGCCGATGCCACCACGGCGATTCCGCAGGTAGAAGGGGGCAAGCTTCGCGCCCTGGCCGTGAGCGGCAGCCAGCGCATGCAGACCCTGCCCGACCTGCCCACGGTGGCGCAGGCAGGCCTTGCCGGCTATGACATGACCTACTGGATCGCGGTCTACGCGCCGGCGAGCACTCCCGCGCCCGTGGTCGAACGCCTCAGCCAGGCCTTCGGCCATGCCGCCCAGTCGCCCGAAGTGCGCACTTTCCAGTTGAAAAACAGCAGTGAACCCGCCTTCATCGGACCGCAGGCGCTGGCGCAGTTTCAGGCCCAGGAGATGCAGAAATGGGAACGTGTGATCCGCGCCGCCGGCCTGCAGCCGCAATGACCGGCCTGCGCGAGCACCATACGCTACAGCGACCTTGACGGCCAGCGGGGCTGCCAGCGTGCGACACGAACCGCATGTGCCAAGAGAACAACCGATGACCAGTGACATGACAAACACACGCAGGACCGTGCGCATTGGCGGCGCCTCGGGCTTCTGGGGCGACTCGAGCGTCGGCGCGCCGCAGTTGGTGGCGAGCCGGCAGGTGGACTACTTGGCGTTCGACTACCTCGCCGAGCTGACGATGTCGATCCTGGCGGGCGCGCGGCTGAAAAAGCCCGAGCTGGGCTACGCCACCGACTTCGTCACCGTGGCCATGCGCGCGGTGCTGCGCGACGTCGTGGAGCAGGGCGTGCGCGTGGTCAGCAACGCCGGCGGGGTGAACCCGCACGGCTGCGCCGAGGCGCTGCGCGCGCTGGCACGCGAACTGGGCGTGCAGGTGAGGGTCGCGGTCGTGACCGGCGACGACGTGCTGCCACTGGTGCCCGCGCTGCGCGAGGCGTCGCCGCCTGTGCGCGAGTTGCAAAGCGGCGAGCCGCTGCCCGCGCGCATGGTCACCGCCAACGCCTACCTGGGCGCGCTGCCCATCAAGGCCGCACTGGACGCGGGCGCGCAAATTGTCATCACCGGCCGCTGCGTGGATTCGGCCGTGGCGCTGGGCATCCTGATGCACGAGTTCGGCTGGCAAGCCGATGAATACGACCGGCTCGCCGCAGGCAGCCTGGCGGGCCACATCATCGAGTGCGGCTGCCAGGCCACGGGCGGGCTGCACACCGATTGGGAGCAGGTGCCGGACTGGGCCCACATCGGCTACCCGATCGTGGAGTGCGAGGCAGATGGCAACTTCACCGTCACCAAGCCTGTTGGCTCTGGCGGACTGGTCGCCCCGCAGGTCGTCGCCGAGCAGCTGCTGTACGAGATCGGCGACCCCGCGGCCTATGTACTGCCCGACGTGGTGTGTGACTTCACGCAGGTCCAGCTCACGCCGGCCGGGCCGCAGCGGGTGCGCGTGCAGGGTGCCCGGGGGCGCGCGCCCACTGCCACTTACAAGGTCAGTGCCACCTACATGGACGGCTTCAAGACGTCGGTGCAGCTGAGCGTCGTTGGCTTCGATGCCGTGGCCAAGGCGCAGCGCACCGGCGAGGCCGTGCTCGAGCGCGTGGGGGAGCTGCTGCAACAGCGGGGACTGGCGCCTTTCAGCCGCCACCACCAGGAAGTGCTGGGTGCCGAGAGCGGCTACGGGCCACACGCCCAGCCCGGCGCCCTGCTCACCCGCGAGGCCATTTTGCGCATCGCCGCCTGCCACCCCGACAAAGCGGCACTGGAGTTGTTGACACGCGAGGTCACCGCTGCGGGCACCTCGTTCGCACCTGGCACCACCGGCGCAGGCGGGCGCGCTGCCGTGTCGCCCCTGATCCGGCAGTACGCCTTTTTGCTCGACAAGCGCCAGGTGACCCCGATGGTAGAACTGGACGGCCAGGCAGTGCACGCGCCGCCGCCGCCAGCAGCGGGCAACGAGCGCGCGACCCCCGAGCGTGGCTTCCCCGGTGCTGCCCACGCGCGCTCCCCTGCCGCGCAGGCATCCGTGCCGGACAACACCATCACCGTGCCGCTAATCCGGCTGGCGTGGGCGCGCTCGGGCGACAAGGGCGACACCTCCAATATTGGCGTCATCGCGCGCCGGCCCGAGTGGCTGGCTACCTTGCGCGAGCAACTGACGCCGCAGCGCGTGGCCGAATACCTGGCCCACCGGGTGGAAGGCCCCGTGACGCGCTATGAGCTGCCGGGCATCCACGCCTTCAACTTCGTGTGCGAACAGGCGCTGGGTGGCGGCGGCATGGCCTCGCTGCGCAACGACCCGCTGGGCAAGGGCATGGCGCAGCTGCTGCTGTCCTTGCCGGTGCAGGCGCAGGCTGAGTGGTTCCCTGCACCGACAGACTGACGCGCCGTGCCCAGGCCGGGTCCCGCCCGGCGGGAAACTGACCGCGCGCGGGCAGCGCTCAGCGGCCGATGGCCCCTTGCGCGCGCAGCGTTGCCAACTGCTGCGCATCCAGCCCCAGGTGCTCGCGCAGCACCTCCTCGGTGTGCTGGCCCAGCGCCGGCGGTGCATGGCGCAGGGTGACGGGGGTTTCCGACAGGCGCAGCGGGCTGGCGGTGCCGACCACCGTGTTCACGGCCGCGGCATCGGGCACGGCGCCGTCAGGCCAGCGTTGCTGCTGCACGCGCAGGCCGCGCGCGCGCACCTGCGGGTCGTCGAAGGCCTGGCCGATGTCGTTGATGGGCCCGCAGGGCACGGCCTTGTCCTCCAGCAGCGCGATCCACGCGGCCGTGGGGCGCTGGCGCGTGACCTCGCTCATGAGCGGCACCAGCGCCTGGCGGTGGCGCACGCGCGCGGCGTTGGTGGCAAAGCGTGCGTCACCCGCCCAGTCCGTCCCCGCGGCCTCGCAAAAACGCGCGAACTGCCCGTCGTTGCCGATGGCCAGCAGCATGCGTCCGTCCTGCGTGGGAAAGTCCTGGTAAGGCACCAGGCTGGGGTGGCTGTTGCCCTGGCGCTGCGGCACCACGCCGGCGTTGAGAAAGCTCGCGCCCTGGTTGGCCAGCGTGGCCATGGCCACGTCCAGCAGGGCGATGTCGATGTGCTGGCCGCGCCCGGTGCGCTCGCGTGCGTGCAGCGCCGCCAGGATGGCGGTGGTGGCGTACATGCCGGTGAACAGGTCGATGACGGCCACGCCCACGCGCAGCGGTCCGCCCCCGGCCTCGCCGTCGGCATGGCCGGTGATGCTCATCAGCCCGCTCATGGCCTGCACCAGCAGGTCGTAGCCGGCGCGCGGCGCGTACGGCCCGGTATGGCCGAAGCCGGTGACCGAGCAGTAGACCAGCCGCGGGTTCAGTGCCGACAGGCTGGCGTAGTCCAGGCCGTAGCGCGCCAGGCCGCCGGTCTTGAAGTTTTCCACCACCACGTCGCTGTGCTCGGCCAGCTGGCGGATGAGCTGCTGGCCGCCCGGCGTGGCCATGTCCACGGTGACCGAGCGCTTGTTGCGGTTGCAGGCGGCGAAGTAGCACGCTTCGTCGGTGGGCTGGCCGCCTTCGCCGGGAAAGAACGGCGGGCCCCAGTGGCGCGTGTCGTCGCCGGCGCCGGGCTTTTCGATCTTGATGACGTCGGCGCCCAGGTCGGCCAGGTTTTGCGTGCACCACGGTCCGGCCAGCACGCGCGAGAGGTCGAGCACGCGCACGCCGTCCAGCGCGCCGGCGGTGGCAGAGAGGGGGGAAGCGTCGGAGGAAGTGGTCATGGGCAGCAGCAGGAAGAGGCAGACTATCGAAGACGGCACCGGGGCGGCGCCACGGGTGCGACGATAGCCGCAGGTGCGCCTGCCGCGCACCAACGCGTGTCGTCTGGGGCGCAGGCCGTGCGCACCGCCTGCCCCATGTTGCTATATAAAGCGTAGCTGCCAGCGCTTGTCCGATAAGCGCTGGAGGCCAAAAACACCTGAAACCTTCCGTCCTGCGCCGCGCCGCCCGATGCCCGCTCCCGATGCTCCCGCCTCTCCCCGCCTGCTGGCGCTGATGCTGCTGGCGCTGCTCTCGGCCTTCGCCCTGAGCCAGGCGTTTCGCACCGTCACCGCCATCCTGGCGCCCAGCCTGCAGGCCGACTTTGGCCTGACGGGCCGCTCGCTGGGCGCATTCGCCGGCCTGTTCGGGCTGTCGTTCGGCGTGGCGCAGCTGCTCATGGGCATCGGCGTGGACGTGTACGGCCTGCGCCGCACGGTGCTGATCGCGTTCGCCCTGGCTATTGCCGGCAGCGCGCTGTCGGCCCTCGCCCCCAGCTACGGCTGGCTGATGGCCGGGCAGCTTTTGATCGGCGTGGGCTGCTCGCCGGCGTTCCTGGCCTCCACGATGTTCGTGGCGCGGCACTTTCCGGCCGAGCGCTTCGCCTTCTTCTCGGGCATGAGCCTGGGCGTGGGCGGACTGGGGCTGATCTTCACCGGCACGCCGCTGGCCTGGGTGGTGCAGCACGCCGGCTGGCGCACCGGCTACTGGGTGCTGACCGGGCTGTCGCTGGCCGCGTGGCTGCTGATCTGGCGCGTGGTGCACGAGCCGCCCGCTGCCTATGCGCCCGCGGCCGGCGGCGAGCGCGAGGGCTGGGTCCAGGCGTTCGTGCGCCTGGCGTCGCTGCTGGCGGTGCCGCACACCTGGGGCATCGTGCTGCTGGGCATGAGCGGCTACGCGGCGTTTTTGTCGCTGCGGGGCCTGTGGCTGGGGCCGCTGCTGATCGAGCGCTTCCAGTTCTCGCTGGTGGACAGTGGCAACGTGGCGCTGGCGCTGTCGCTGATCGCGCTGTTCACCCCCGGCCTGTTCGGTCGCCTGGACCCTGGCGCGCGCCGGCGCCGCCGCTGGGTGGTGGCCGCGGCTTCGGCGATCGCGGCGCTGTTCGTGCTGCTGGCGCTGTTGAACCACCCCGGCGCTGCCGTGGCGGTGATCGTGCTCATGGGCCTGCTGTCGGGCTACAACGTGCTGCAGTACGCCGACGTGCGCGCCTCCTACCCGCCCGCGCTGATCGGGCGTGCGCTGTCGCTCTACACCATGGCGATGTTCCTGGGCGTGGCGGCGATGCAGTGGTGCACCGGCGTGGTGGCGGCCTGGGCGGCGGCGCAGGGCTGGGAGCCCTACCGCGCGGTCATGCTGGCGATCGGTGGCTGGCTGGCGCTGGCCACCCTGGGCTTTCGGCTGCTGCCCGCCTCGCCGCTGCTGGCGTCGCCGCGGCGCTAGGCCAGCCCCGGCTCGCGGCTGCGCCACACGGCATCGCCGCCGCCGCCCTGCACGGCTTGCAGCACGCCTTCAGTGTGCGCACCGTCCTCGCACATCGCGGGCGTGTCGTAGGGCGCCTCGCCGAAGCGCGGCGCGGGCGCGGCCTGCAGGGTGCCGCCCGGCTGCGCATACACGCCGCGCGCGGCCAGGTGCGGGTGCGCGGCCGCCTCCCAGGGGCTCAGCACGGCGCCGAAGCACGCGTCGGTGTCCTCCAGCAGCGCCTGCCAGTGCGCGCGCGGCTGCGCGAGAAACAGCGCCGCCAGGCGCGCGCGGCGGCGCGGCCAGGCGGCGCGGTCCCATTGGGGCGCAGTGAAGTCGGCGTCGCCGGTCAAGCCCAGTTTGTCCAACAGCAACGCATAGAACTGCGGCTCCAGCGCGCCCACGGTGATGTGCCCGCCGTCGGCGCACACGTAGGTGTCGTAGAAGGGCGAGCTGTCGTGCACGCTCTCGCCGCGCGCGCGGCCCACCAGGCCGGTGGCGTGCGCGCTGAGCATCAGGTTGAGCATGTGCGCGGCGCCGTCGACGATGGCCGCGTCCACCACCGTGCCGCGGCCGGTGGCGCGCGCCTGCACGATGCCTGCCAGCAGCCCGGTCATCAGGTACAGCGCGCCGCCGCCGATGTCGCCCAGGACGGCAAAGGGCGAGACCGGGCGCGCATCCGCCGGGCCGCTGCCCCACAGCGCGCCGGCCACCGCGGCGTAGTTGGTGTCGTGCCCGGCGCGCGGCGCCAGCGGCCCGCTCTGGCCCCAGCCGGTCATGCGGCCGTAGACCAGACGCGGATTGGCCGCGTGGCACTCGGCCGGCCCCAGGCCCAGGCGCTCCATGACGCCGGGGCGCATGCCCTCGATCAGCACGTCGGCGCCGGCCACGAGCTGCAGCACCAGCGCGCGGCCCTCCGCGCTCTTCAAGTCGGCGAAGACCGAGCGCTTGCCGCGGTTGAGCAGCGGCGAGGTGATGGCGCGGCCGGCCGGGCGGCGCACCAGCGAGACCACATCGGCGCCCAGGTCGGCCAGGTGCATGGCGCAAAACGGGCCGGGCCCCAAGCCGCCGATCTCCAGCACGCGCACGCTGTGCAGCACCTTCATGGGTTTCTCCTTGGATCGGGACGACAAAACATCGGAATGCGTGCGGCCGAGCGTAGCAGCCTGCCCACGCCCCGCCGCCGCGGCCGGGCGTGCCACGCGCTCCCTGGAAATACTAATGAAATTGGCCTCTAACGCTTATCCAGCAAGCGCGAGCAGCTATCTATTGGATAGCAAACCCGGGCCGGGGCGTCACGCCCGCGCACCCTGCACGAAGTGCGCCAGGCGCTGGGCGCCCTCCAGCAGCCGGCGGCCATCGTCCACCGCGTGGCACCAGCGCAGCCAGCCGTCGCCCTCGGGGCCGAACGCCGATCCGGGCGCCAGCCCCAGGCCCACCTCGCGCACCAGCCGCTTGGCCAGCGCCAGCGAGTCGCCGTGGCCGGCCAGGCGGAAGAGCACGTACATCGCGCCGCCCGCATCGGGCACCTCCACCCCGGGCACGGCGCGCAGCGCCTCCACCAGCAGGCGGCGGCTGTCCACCAGGCCGGCGCGCAGCCGCGCCACGTGCGGCTCGCCCTCGGTGACGGCCGCGGCGGCGGCGCGCTGGATGGGCTCGAAGATGCAGGAGAAGTTGTATTCGATGACCTTGGCCAGGTCGGCCTGGAGGGTCTCGGGCACCACCATCCAGCCCACGCGCCAGCCCGTCATGCGCCAGGCCTTGGAGCAGCTGTTGACCGAGACGATGCGGTCGCCCGGCGCCGCCAGGCGCAGCAGCGATGGAGCGCTGGCCTGCTGCGGGTCGTACACCAGGCGCTCGTACACGTCGTCGGACAAAATCCAGATGCCGTGCGCCCGGCAGTGCGCCAGCACCGCCGCCAGCGCGCCCTCGTCGATGGTCCAGCCGGTGGGGTTGTTGGGCGAGTTGAGCACCAGCAGGCGGGTGCCGGGCGTGAGCGCATCGAGCAGCCGGTCCAGGTCCAGCGACCAGCGCCCGCCGCGCACCGCCAGCGGCACACGCTCGACCTGGGCGCCCAGGATGCGCGGCATCTCCACCAGGTTCGGCCACAGCGGCGTGACGGCCACCACGCGGTCGCCCGGCGACAGCAGCATCTGGTTGGCCAGCATCAGCCCGGCGTCGCCCGAGGCCACGGCGGCGATGCGGCCCACGCCGATGTCCTGGCCGTGCAGGCGCGACAGGTACTGCGCGATGGCTTCGCGCAGGTAAGGCCGGCCCAGGTTCTGGCTGTAGAAGGTCTCGCCGCCTTGCAGCGAGCGCGCCGCCGCGTCGCGGATGAACGGCGGCGTGGGCTGGTCGGACTCGCCGAACCAGAACGGCAGCACGTCGGCGCGGCCCATGCCGCTGTTGGCGACCTCGCGGATCAGCGAGCCGCCCAGGTCCTGGATGGCGGGCCGCGCCAGCGCGGGAAACGGGGTCGGGGAAGAAGCGGGCTGCATGGCGGCCGATTGTGCGCGCAGGCGCCCTTTGCCTTGCTCAGCACTCGACGATGTTCACCGCCAGCCCGCCGCGCGAGGTTTCCTTGTACTTGGTCATCATGTCCGCGCCGGTCTCGCGCATGGTCTTGATGACCTGGTCCAGGCTGACGTGGTGCGTGCCGTCGCCGTGCAGCGCCATGCGCGCGGCGTTGATGGCCTTGACGGAGGCCAGCGCATTGCGCTCGATGCAGGGGATCTGCACCAGCCCGCCCACCGGGTCGCAGGTCAGGCCCAGGTGGTGCTCCATGCCGATCTCGGCGGCGTTCTCCACCTGCTCGGGGCTGCCGCCCAGCACGGCGCACAGGCCGGCCGCGGCCATGGAGCAGGCCACGCCCACCTCGCCCTGGCAGCCGACCTCGGCGCCGGAAATCGATGCGTTTTCCTTGTACAGGATGCCGATGGCGCCGGCGGTGAGCAAAAAGTCGATCACGCCCGCCTCGCTGGCACCGACCACGTAGCGCCAGTAGTAGTGCAGCACCGCCGGCACGATGCCGGCCGCGCCGTTGGTGGGCGCCGTCACCACGCGTCCGCCGGCGGCGTTCTCCTCGTTCACGGCCAGGGCGAACAGGTTGACCCAGTCGATGACCAGCAGCGGGTCCTGGTCCCAGGCCTGCCGCTCCACCAGCGCCTGGTGCAGCGCCGCTGCGCGCCGGCGTACCTGAAAGCCCCCGGGCAGCACGCCGCCCGTTGCACAGCCGCGCGCCACGCAGTCCTGCATGGCGCGCCAGATGGCGAGCAGGCCGGCGTCAATGTCCGCGTCGCTGCGCCAGTGGCGCTCGTTGGTGCGCATGACGCGGGCGATGGAGCCGCCCGCATCACGGGCGCGCGCCAGCAGCTGCTCGCCGCTGTGAAAGGGCAGCGGCAGCACGTCGGTGGCGGGAGCCAGTTCGGCCTGGCGCTGCGCGTCCTGCGCCGCCTGCTCGCTGACGATGAAGCCGCCGCCGACCGAGTAGTACACCTGCTCGTCCAGCAGCGCGCCCTGCGCGTCGAAGGCTTCGAAGCGCATGCCGTTGGTGTGCACGGCCAGCGTGGTCTCGGGCACCAGCAGCAGGTCGCGGGCGGGGTCGAAGGCAATATCCGGCCCATCGGCCAGGGGCAGGCGGCCGGTGGTGCGGATGCGCTGTATCAAGGGCTCGATGGCCTGCACGTCCACGGTGTCGGGCGCATGCCCGGCCAGGCCCAGCAGTACGGCCCGGTCGCTGGCGTGGCCACGCCCGGTGGCGCCCAGCGAGCCGTACAGCTGCACGCGCACCCGCGACACGGAGGCCAGGTGCCCCTCGCGCCCCAGCCGCTGCGCAAACAGCCGCGCCGCCCGCATGGGCCCCACGGTGTGCGAGCTGGACGGCCCGATGCCGATCTTGAACAGGTCGAAAACGCTGACGGCCACTGGCGGCTCCCGAGGCGATGGAAAGCAGCCATGGTGGCTCAGGTGGGGGCGCCTGGGAAGCGGGCTTTGCCGCAGTATTACTATCTTTTATGTAGCTGTTGGCGCTTGACTGGAGGGCGCTGGAGGATGTTTTGCCTCACATCCTGAGCAAGCTCAGTCCTTCATCCCCAGCCGCCGCGCCAGCTTGTGCAGGTTGCTCGCATCCACCTCCAGCGCCCGCGCGGCCTGGGCCCAGTTGCCGCCGTGGCGCGCCAAGGCAGCGTCGATGGCCTGGCGCTGGCAGGCGTCCACCGCGTCGCGCAGCGTGGTGGTGGTGGCTGCCGAAGGAACAGGTGCGCCCGGCGGCGCGGGGGGCGCGGCGGTGGCCGGCGCATCCAGCGCATCCAGGTCCAGCAGCGCCGCCTCCAGGGTGACGATAGCGGTGGCGTCCGCCCCGCGCGAGAGGGCCTTCAGGGCGGCGCGGCTGATGACGTGCTCCAGCTCGCGCACGTTGCCCGGCCAGGGGTAGCGGCGCAGCGCTGCCTGCGCGTCAGGCGACAGGCGCAGGCTGCGCAGCCCCAGGCGGGCGCGGTTCAGCTCCAGGAAGCGCCCGGCCAGCAGCAGCACGTCGTTGCCACGCTCGCGCAGCGGCGGGATGGGCACGGGGTAGACCGACAGCCGGTGGTACAGGTCGGCGCGAAACGCCCCGCTGGCCACCTGCTCGCGCAGGTTGCGGTTGGTGGCGGCGATGACGCGCACGTCGACGCTGCGCGGCCGGTCCGCCCCCAGGCGCTGGATTTCGCCGTTTTGCAGCGTGCGCAAGAGCTTGGCCTGCACGGCCAGGGGCAGCTCGCCCACCTCGTCCAAAAACAGCGTGCCGCCCTCGGCAGCCTCGAAACGCCCGGGCCGGTCGCTCACCGCGCCGGAGAACGCACCGCGCACGTGGCCGAACAGTTCGCTCTCGGCCAGCGACTCGGGCAGCGCCGCGCAGTTCACGTGCACCAGCGGCCGGCCGCGGCGCGGCGAGCGCTGGTGCACCAGGCGCGCGAACAGCTCCTTGCCCACGCCGGTCTCGCCCAGCAGCAGCACCGGCAGCTCGGAGGCGGCCACCACGGTGAGTTCGTGCAGCAGCCGCGCCAGCGCCGGGCTTTCTCCCACGATCTCCACCTCGCCGCCGCGCCGCGCCGAGGCAGCGCCCGTGTCGGCCCCCGCCCCCGCCGCCGGGGCGGTGGCGGCCATGCGCAGCGTGCGCAGTTCCTGCTCCAGCCGCGCCACGCGCACCACCGATTCGACCAGCGGCACGCATTGCGCCAGCCGCAAGCGCGCGTCGGCGCCGAAGGTGCCGGTGGCCAGCGCGTCCAGCGTGAGCACGCCCCAGGCGCGCCCCTCCACGTGCAGCGCCACGCCCATGCAGTCGTGCACCGGCAGGGGCTCGCCGACCAGGGTGTCCAGCAGGCCGTCGTAGGGGTCGGGCAGCGAGCTGTCGTGCTCGAAGCAGGTGACCTCGTGGCGCGCCAGGATGGCTGCCAGGCGCGGGTGCTGCGCCACGGCAAAGCGCCGGCCCAGGGCGTCGCTGACCAGGCCGTTGACGGCCACGGGGCGCAGCTGCTCTTCCTGCAGCCGCAACAGGGCCACGGCGCCGCAGCCGAACTGCGCACGCAACAGGTCCACCAGGCGCTGCAGTCGCACGGCCTGGGGCATCTCTGCCCCCAGGTCGGTGCACAGGGCCAGCAGGGGGTCTTGCGAGGCGGCCGCGGGGGCAGCGGCGGCCTCGAATACGGTCATATTCACCTTGTTACGGTATTTTCAACCCGATTTGGATGGGGTGAATTTTACCCTCATCGGTGTAAACCCTTGATTTTCGGAGCCTGCAGAGCTGGCCCAAGGCTTGCAAAGAAAGGGTACCGGTGCTGTTTCGTCCCTGGGCGTTGCAAACCGTTTCCTCAAGCTGAAGTCGTGCCCATGCCACTGCCCCGCTCCCTGCCTCCTTCTGCCGCACCGTGCGGCGGCGCGGCCGCCCTGCTTCTTCTTCTCTCTCCCCTTTCCTTTCCGTTTCACAACTACACGATGATGGAGGCCCTTCATGGGTAAGTACGCGAAGTACTGGTACACGCTGATAGGCGTGCTGATCGTCACCTTCAGCCTGTTGGGCTACTACGGCGCGGAGGTGTACCGCACCGCGCCGCCCATCCCGGGCAAGGTGCTGGTCGAGGGCAGCGGCGATCCGCTCTACACCAAGGACGGCATTCTGGACGGCCAGACCGCCTGGCAGTCGGTGGGCGGCATGCAGCTGGGCTCGATCTTCGGCCACGGCGCCTACCAGGCGCCGGACTGGACGGCCGACTGGCTGCACCGCGAGCTGCTGGCCTGGCTGGAGATCACCGCCCAGAAGAACTACGGCAAGCCGTTCGACCAGCTGGACGAGGACACCCAGGCGGCCCTGAAGGCCCGCCTGAAGAAGGAATACCGCACCAACACCTATGACAAGGCGACGGACACGGCCACCCTGTCCAAGGTGCGCGCCCAGGCTATCGCCGAGGTGACGCAGTACTACGACAAGCTGTTCAGCGACGACGCCTCGCTGCAGAAGTCGCGCGAGCACTTCGCCATGAAGGAAAACACCCTGCCCAGCGCCGAGCGGCGCGCGCAGATGGCCGGCTTCTTCTTCTGGACGGCATGGGTCGCCTCGACCGAGCGTCCCGCCGACCACGGCGGCAACGGCGCCACCTACACCAACAACTGGCCGCACGAGCCGCTGGTCGGCAACCACCCCACGGGCGAGAACATCATCTGGTCCATCGCCAGCGTGGTGGTCATGATGGCCGGTGTGGGCTTCCTGATCTGGGGCTGGGCCTTCCTGCGCAAGGAAGACGAGAAAGAGCCCACCGTGCCCGCGCACGACCCGCTCACC
The DNA here is from genome assembly GCA_032059585.1 of Burkholderiaceae bacterium. Taxonomy (GTDB): domain Bacteria; phylum Pseudomonadota; class Gammaproteobacteria; order Burkholderiales; family Burkholderiaceae_C; genus Melaminivora. The sequence continues at coordinate 673 of DAMCAL010000060.1, read as the reverse complement.
CGCGTGCCGCTGACGCCCTCGCAGCGCTCGCTGGGCAAGTACCTGTTCCTGGTGGTGGCGCTGTTCACCGCGCAGGTCTTCCTGGGTGGCTTCACCGCGCACTACACGGTGGAGGGCCAGACCTTCTACGGCATCGACGTCTCGCGCTGGTTCCCCTACGCGCTGGTGCGCACCTGGCACCTGCAGGCGGCGCTGTTCTGGATCGCCACGGGCTTCCTGGCCGCGGGCCTGTTCCTGGCGCCTTTGATCAACGGCGGCCGCGACCCCACGTACCAGAAGCTCGGCGTGGACATCCTGTTCTGGGCGCTGGTGGTGGTCTGCGTCGGCTCGTTCGTCGGCAACTACCTGGCGATCGCGCACATCCTGCCTCCCCACCTGAGCTTCTGGCTCGGCCACCAGGGCTACGAGTACGTCGACTTGGGGAGACTGTGGCAGATCGGCAAGTTCGCCGGCATTGCGTTTTGGCTGGTGCTGATGGCCCGCGCCATCTTCCCCGCGCTGCTGGCCCCCAACGGCCAGGACAAGAACCTGCTGGCGCTGCTCACCTCGTCGGTGGTGTGCATCGGCCTGTTCTACGGCTCGGGCCTGTTCTACGGCGAGCGCACGCACCTGTCGGTGATGGAGTACTGGCGCTGGTGGGTGGTGCACCTGTGGGTGGAGGGCTTCTTCGAGG
>DAMCAL010000059.1:0-15875 GCA_032059585.1 Burkholderiaceae bacterium | reverse complement strand
TGGGGCTACCTGGCGTATGCCGTGCTGGTGCTGTCGGTAGGCGGGGCGACGCTGCTCATCTGGCTGATGCGCCACGGCGAGGCCACGCGCACGGCGGCACTGCTTCTGGTGGTGCCCCCGCTGGCCGCGCTGCAGTCCTGGGCCCTCCTGGGCGAGACGCTGCTGCTGGTGCAGATGCTGGGCTTTGCGCTGACCATCGTGGGCGTGGCGCTGGTGCGCCGCGCCTGACGGGCCGGGGCGCCACCCGCACCGGGCGCCCCGGCGGGGGGGTGCCAAAATTTTCAAGCGCGGCAAAAAAGCCTCACGCCGGGCGCGGGCGGGCGGGTCTACCATCGGCGGCTCGGCCCCTGCCTCCCGCTGCCGGGGCGCCGCCAGGAGCACGCCATGCCCGACCTCTCCAAGATCACCACCATCGAAGACCTGCGCCAGGTCGCCGAGCGGCGCGTGCCGCGCATGTTCTACGACTACGCCGACTCCGGCTCGTGGACCGAGACCACCTACCGCGCCAACGAGCAGGACTTCACCCCCATCAAGTTCCGCCAACGGGTGGCGGTGAACATGGAAGGGCGCAGCTGCGCCACCACGATGGTGGGCCAGCCCGCGTCCATGCCGGTGGCCATTGCCCCGGTGGGGCTGACCGGCATGCAGCACGCCGACGGCGAGATCCACGCCGCGCGCGCGGCCGAGAAGTTCGGCATCCCGTTCACCCTGTCGACCATGAGCATCTGCTCGATCGAGGACATCGCCGAGCACACCAGCGCGCCGTTCTGGTTCCAGCTGTACATGATGCGCGACCGCGAATCCATGGCCCGCATGATCCAGCGCGCCAGGGACGCGAGGTGCAGCGCCCTGGTGCTCACCCTGGACCTGCAGGTCATCGGCCAGCGCCACAAGGACATCAAGAACGGCCTGTCCGCGCCGCCGCGGCCCACGCTGGCCAACATCCTGAACCTGATGACCAAGCCGCGCTGGTGCCTCGGCATGGCCGGCACGCAGCGGCGCACCTTCCGCAACCTGGTGGGGCATGTGAAGGGCGTGTCGGACATGAAGTCGCTCTCGGCGTGGACCAACGAGCAGTTCGACCCGCGTCTGTCCTGGGCCGACGTGGCTTGGGTCAAGGAGCAGTGGGGCGGCAAGCTGATCCTCAAGGGGATCATGGAGGTGGAAGACGCGGTGCTGGCGGTGCAGCACGGCGCCGACGCCATCGTGGTCAGCAACCACGGCGGGCGCCAGCTCGATGGCGCGCCGTCCTCCATCCATGCGCTGCCGGCCATCGCCCGCGAGGTCGGCTCGCAGACCGAGGTCTGGATGGACGGCGGCATCCGCAGCGGCCAGGACGTGCTGAAAGCCTGGGCGCTGGGCGCGCGCGGCACCATGGTCGGGCGCGCCATGGCCTACGGCCTGGGCGCGTATGGCGAAGCCGGCGTGACCCGCGCGCTGGAGCTGATCTACAAGGAGCTGGACGTGTCGATGGCGTTTTGCGGCCACACCAACCTGCAGGACGTGGGGCGGCACATCCTGGTGCCCGGCACCTACTCGCTGCCGCCAACGGCCTGACAACTCCTGTTTTGATAGCTGCTTGCGCTTGTCCGGCGGGCGCTAGAGGCTTTTTTGGCTTGAATTGCGCCAGGGCTGCGCCATCGCCCGGCGCGCAGCCGGCCGTCGCCAGGCACGCGACGGGGCGCGCCCGCGCCCGGCTATGCTGGCGGCGCCCATGAGTGCCGATCTTTCCTCCCTTGCCGCCGGCAACCTGTGGGTGCCGGTGGTGCTGTTCGCCGCGCTGGCGCAGACCGTGCGCAACGCCGCGCAGCGCTCGCTCACCGGCGAGATCGGCACGCTGGCGGCCACGCTGGTGCGCTTCCTGTTCGGCCTGCCGTTCGCCGGCGCCTGGCTGCTGGCGCTGTACGCGCTGCCGGGCGGGCAGGTATGGCCACCGCTTTCCTGGGCCTGGGCCGGCTGGATCGCGCTGGGCGCGTTCTTCCAGGTGGCGGCGACCGCGGCGCTGCTGCTGGCGATGCGCGAGCGCAATTTCGCCGTCGCCGTCACCCTGTCCAAGACCGAGGTGCTGCAAGTGGCGCTGTTCGCCGGCGTCCTGCTGCACGAACTGCCCACCGCGCTGGGCCTGGTTGCCATGGTGGTGGCCACGGTGGGCGTGGTGCTGTTGTCGCTGCCGCAGCGCGGTCTGCCCGCCGGGGACGCGGCCGGCAGCCGCCGCGCGGCGCTCTATGGCCTGGCCTGCGGGGCCTGCTTCGCCATCGGCACCGTGGGATTTCGCGGGGCGGCGCTGGCGCTGGGGGATACGCCGCCGTGGCTGTCCGGCGCCTGGGGCGTGCTGCTGGCGCAGGCGCTGCAAAGCCTGGGGCTGGGCGCGTGGATCGCCTGGCGCGCGCCGGGCGGGCTGGCGCCCATCGTGCGCGTCTGGCGCGTGTCGCTGCTGGCCGGCAGCATGGGCGCGGCCGCGTCGCTGGCCTGGTTCACGGCCTACGCCATGCAGGGCGCGGCGCAGGTGCGCACGCTGGGCATGGTCGAGGTGGCCTTCAGCTACCTGGTGTCGCGCCGCCTGGGCGAAGCCTTCACGCGCGTCGAGAGGATCGGCATGGCGCTGATGCTGGTGGGCCTGGTGCTGATCTGTCTTCAGGGGGTTTGACCGCGCGCGCGGCAGGCGCGGGCGCGGCGCGCCACAATGCGCTGCCGTGACCGATACCGCCCCCGCCGACAGCCTGCCGCGTCGCATCGCGCACCTGGACATGGACGCGTTCTACGCCTCCGTGGAGCTGCTGCGCTACCCGCAGCTGGCGGGCCTGCCGATGGTCATCGGCGGCGGGCGCAGCGCGCAGGACGAACAGCTCGCCGCCGACCATGCCGGACGCCTGCACGCCATTCCGCTGGCCGCGTTCCCTCGCCTTGCCGACTACCGGGGCAGGGGTGTGATCACCACCGCCACCTATCCGGCGCGCGCCTTCGGTCTGGGGTCGGCCATGGGGCTGATGAAGAACGCCCACCTGTGCCCCGACGCCATCCGCCTGCCGGTGGATTTTGCCGAGTACCGGCGCTTCTCGCGCGCTTTCAAGGCCGTCATCCTGGCGCACGCGCCGGTCATGGAGGACCGCGGCGTGGACGAGGTGTACATCGACTTCACGCACGCGCCGGGTGGGCAGGAAGAAGGCGGGCGCGCGCTGGCGCGCACCCTTCAGCAGGGCATCCTGCAGGCCACCGGGCTGACCTGCTCCATCGGCGTGGCGCCCAACAAGCTGATCGCCAAGATGGCCAGCGAGTTCGACAAGCCGCGCGGCATCGCCATCGTGCAGCCGCACGAGGTGCACGCGCGCATCTGGCCGCTGGCCTGCCGCAAGATCAACGGCGTGGGCCCCAAGGCCGGGGCCAAGCTGCAAAGCCACGGCATCCAGACCATCGGCGAGCTGGCCGCGCGCGAGCGCGCCTGGCTGCAGGCGCACTTCGGGCGGGCCTACGGTGCCTGGCTGCACGACGCGGCCTGGGGGCGCGACGACCGCCCGGTGGTCACGGAAAGCGAGCCCGTGTCGATGAGCCGCGAGACCACCTTCGAGCGCGACCTGCATGCCGTGCGCGACCGCGCCGAGCTCTCGGCCATCTTCACACGGCTGTGCGAGCAGGTGGCGCGCGACCTGGCTGCTAAGGGCTACGCCGGCAAGACCGTCGGCATCAAGCTGCGCTACGACGACTTTCGCATCGTCACGCGCGACCACACCACGGCGCAGCACACGCAGGACGCCGCCACCATCCGCCGCCTGGCCGGGCTGTGCCTCAAGCGCGTGCCGCTGCAGCGCCCGCTGCGCCTGCTGGGCGTGCGCGTCGGAACACTGGCGCGCGCCGACGCCGCCGCGCCGCAGGATGCCGCGCCCTGGGGCAGCAACGGCGTGCTGTTCTGACGCCTGGTCGCTGCAATAACGCAGTGTTTGGGTGGGTGTTTGGCGAATGCTGCCGAGGCCGCGCGCCTTACACTTTGAAACTTTTACCCTGGATTCTGCCGCATGCGCGTCAACCTTCCTGTCAGCTCGCACGAGTTCGACTTTCCTGCGGACGAGCTGTTGATGTCCACCACCGACCGCCAGGGCCGCATCGTGCACTGCAACGCCGCGTTCGTGCGGGTCAGCGGTTTTGCCATGGAAGAGCTGGCCGGCCAGCCGCACAACCTGATCCGCCACCCGGACATGCCTGCCCAGGCGTTCCAGGACATGTGGAGCACCATCGGCCAGGGCGAGTGCTGGCGCGGCATGGTGAAGAACCGGCGCAAGAATGGCGACTTCTACTGGGTGCGCGCCAACGTCACCCCCGTGATCGTCGACGGCAAGCCGCAGGGCTACCTGTCGGTGCGCGAAAAGCCCACGCGGGCCGAGGTGCAGGCGGCACAGGCGCTGTACGCCCGCATGCGCGAAGAGGAGCAGGCGGGGCGCGTGCGGGTGCAGTTGCGCGCCGGGCAGGTGCGCCGCGCCGGCTGGCGCGGCTACTGGCAGCGCCTGCAGCAGGCGTCGCTGACGCAGCGCCTGGCCGCCCTGCTGGCGCCGGTGGTGGCCGTGGCGCTGGCGCCGGCAGCCTTGGGCTGGACGGGGCCGGCCGTGGCGCTGGGCCAGGCACTATCGCTGCTGGTGGTCTGCGCATGGCTGCTGTGGCGCTTCCACCGGCGCCTGTCCGCCGGGCTGGACGAGGCCGCAGCGCTGGCGCGCGACGTGGCGGGCTGCAACCTGACCGGTGCGGCACTCGCGGTGGACCCGGCCCATCCGCTGGCGCGGCTCATGGAGCCGCTGTCGCAGATCCGGGTGAACCTGCGCACCGTGGTCAGCGATGCGCGCAGGGAGATCGGCCACTTCGTGCAGGTGTCCTCGGAGATCGCCCAGGGAGCGCAGGAGCTGTCCGCGCGCACCGAGTCGCAGGCCAGCAGCCTGGAGCAGACCGCTGCGGCCATGGAACAACTGGCTGCCACGGCCCGGCACGCCGCGGACGGGGCGCGGCAGGTCGCGTCCGAGAGCGAGCGCAGTGCCGCGCTCGCGCGCGAGGGCGCCGAGGCGGTGGGCGCGGCGGGCGAGCGGGTGCAGGCCATCGAGCAGTCGTCGCGCCAGATGGGGCAGATCATTGCCGCCATCGAAGGCATTGCCTTCCAGACCAACATCCTCGCGCTCAACGCCGCGGTGGAGGCGGCGCGCGCGGGCGAGCAGGGGCGCGGCTTTGCCGTGGTGGCCGGCGAGGTGCGGGCCCTCGCGCAGCGCAGCGCCAGCGCAGCCGGCGAGATCCGCGCGCTGATCCACGACTCCAACGCCCAGGTCGGGCAGGGCGCCGTGCAGATGCAGGCGGCCGGCCGCACCATCGAGGAGGCGGCTGCGCTCGTGGCGCACGTGCGCGAGCTGATGGCGCAGATGGGCACCACCGCGCACGAGCAGACGCTGGGCATCGGCCAGGTCAACGAGGCGGTGACGGATCTGGACCGGGTCACGCAGCAAAACGCGGCGCTGGTCGAGCAGTCCGCCGCCGCGGCGGCGACGCTGAGCGGCAACGCACACGTGCTCGGCCGCACGATGGAAGTGTTCAGGCTGGGCTGAACGCGCCGCTGCCGCTGCCTCTCACTGCCGGGCCGTGCGCACGTTGGCCGGCAGCGGCTGCGGGTGGCTGGTGCGAAACGGGTTGATGTCCAGCCCGCCGCGGCGCGTGTAGCGCGCGTACACCGACAGCTTGATCGGGCGGCAGCGCGTCCAGATGTCCATGAAGATGCGCTCCACGCACTGCTCGTGGAATTCGTTGTGGTCGCGAAAGCTGACGAGGTACTGCAACAGCCCCTCCTGGTCGAGCTGCGGGCCGCTGTAGGCGATGCGCACGCTGCCCCAGTCGGGCTGGCCGGTGACCAGGCAGTTGCTCTTGAGCAGGTTGCTGGTGAGCACTTCGCTGACCGGTGCCTCGCCAACAGCTGAGCGCAACAACGCGGGGGCAGGCTGGTACGCGGTGCATTCGATATCCAGCCGGTCCAGCAGCAGGCCGTCCAGCTCCTGCAGCCGTTGCTGCGCGAACTGCTCGGGCGCCAGCAGGCGCACGCCCAAGCCGCCAGTCTGCGCGCCGCCGCGCCACAGCGCCTCACCGACGTCGGCGCGGATGCGTTCGCGCACCGCTTCGGCATCGGGCATTCGCTCGTTGCCGAAACTCTGCAAATACAGCTTGAGCGACTTGCTCTCGACGATGTTCGGCGTTTCGCACGGCACGGTGAGCTGGGCAATCGCCACCTGTGGCTTGCCGCGCTGGTTCAGCCAGGACAGCTCGTACGCAGTCCACAGATCGGCGCCGACGAAGGGCGGATCGCCGGCAATGCCCAGCTCCGCCCGCTTGGGCAAGCGCGGCAGGGGGAACAGCAGCGAAGCGTCATAGCGGTCGGCGTACCCGCTGGCGCGGCCCAGGGGAGATTGCTCGGGCGTCTGCATAGGCGATGGAATGGTCGGGTATCGGGTTCAAAAAAATCAAGCTGGAAAAAGCCTGGCTGTCCAGCGCTGGCGGCTGAGGCAAGCAGCTTTGCAAGAAGGCAGCCCAGCCGCGCTGCCTTGCGCACGCGCGGGCGTGCAGACGGGTGCCCGGCAAGCGTGCACGGCACCAGTTTGCCACTGGCAGATGCCACTGCCCGCCACCCGGGGAGGTCGCGGTGCCGCGCCGCGGATCGCGGGTCGCAGGCATCACGCCATGCCTGGGGCACTTCGCAGATGGGTCGACCTGCAGGGCGCGGCGCCGCCGCGAAGTGCTGGCGGGCATGCGTGGTCGCTTGTTTCACCGTAATATGCATTTTGACGGAGGAAGCACCTCATGAGCCATGCACTGCCGGCGGCGGGTCGCGCCGGTCCCGCGCCAAAGTTTGCAGCCGGGCGCCTTCGGCCCTCTCCGGCGCCCTCCAACGGGCGCTTTGCGAGCAGCTGCACGTCCCGTGGCAGTGCCGGGAAGCGGCCATGGTGACCGCCACGGCGCCTGGGCCGGGGGCCGCCATGCACTTTCGCGGCCTGGGCACCGCCACGCCCCCTTGGCGCTATCGCAAGGACGAATGCCTGGCGCAATTCCGGAAGTCCGACTGGTTTGCCAGGCTCGATGCCCGCGCGCACCTGATCGCCAGCACGGTGCTGCAGCGCGAGAACGGCATTGACGAGCGGCACCTGGCCGTCGCAGACCTGGAGGACGTTTTTCGCATCGATCCCGACACGCTTGCGCGCCGCTACGCAGAGCACGCCCCCCTGCTGGCCACTGCTGCAGGCCGCCGCGCGCTGGACGCCGCGGCACTGGCAGCCAGCGACATCGATGCCGTGGTGGTCAGCACCTGCACGGGCTACCTGTGCCCGGGCCTTTCCAGCTATGTGGTGGAGGGCCTGGGCCTGCGCCGGGACGTGCAGGCATTCGACCTGGTAGGGCAGGGCTGTGCCGCCGCGCTGCCCAACCTGCAACTGGCCCGCGCCCTGATCGGCTCGGGGGCCGGCCGCCATGTCCTGTCGGTGTGCGTCGAGGTGAGCAGCGCGGCCATGTACCTGGACAACGATCCGGGCGTGCTGATCAGTGCCTGCCTCTTTGGCGATGGCGCCGGCGCCGCCGTGCTGTCCGCGGTGGCGGGTGATTGCGCCAGTGCGCAGCACGCGCACGCAAGGGGCCGCCGCATCGAATGGCACGACAGCGCGTCGCTCACCGAGCCGGCGCACCGCGATGCCCTGCGCTTCGAGCAGCGGGGCGGCATGCTGCGCAACATCCTGACGCGCCAGGTGCCGGCCCTGGCCGCAGAACGCGCACAAGAGGTGCTGCACCGGGTTCTCGGTCGTGCAGGGCTCCACCAGCAGGACGTTGGCGCCTGGATCATGCATGCCGGCGGCCGGGACGTGCTCAAGGCCGTGGAACGTGGTTTTGGACTCGGGCCCACGGACTTGCGCTACAGCGCCGAAGTGCTGCGGCACCACGGCAACCTGTCGAGCGCGTTTGTCTATTTCGTGCTCGATGCCGCGCTGGCAGACGACGCACCCGGCCCCTGGTGGTGGCTCAGCGCGTTCGGCGCGGGCTTCAGCTGCCATGGCGCCCTGCTGCGGGTGCGTTGAGCAACGAGAAGGCGGCCATGACACTTGTGCGCACGGTGGCGGCCGAAGAACTGGACAGCCTGGGTCCCGACGATCCGGCCGCGATGCGTTCCCGGCGCGACCTGCGGCGCGTGCACCGGGCGATGGGCACTTGCGCGATTCTCACCCGTGAACTGCAGGCGGTGCGGGCCGGCAGGCCCGGCGCCGGCGCCGACGCCGGCGCGCCCGTGCGGGTGCTGGAGCTGGGGGCGGGCGACGGAACGCTGATGCTGCGGGTCGCCCAGGCGTTGACGCCGCGGTGGCCGAGCGTGCACCTGACGCTTTTGGACCGGGTCGACCTTCTCGAGCCCGCCACGCGGGCAGGCTATCGGGCGGCCGGCTGGACAGCGGCAGTGCAGACCCTGAATGCCCTTGACTGGGCGCGCCAGCAGCAGGCGCGGTACGCAGCCGGCCAGCCGGGGCGGCCGCGCTGGGACCTGGTGGTGGCCAACCTCTTCCTGCACCACTTCCAGGCGCCAGAGCTGCAGCTGCTGCTGGCGGCCATCGCCCGCTGCAGTCGTGCATTCGTGGCCTGCGAGCCCCGGCGCTCGAGCGTCGCGCTCGCCGCCAGCCACTGTATCGGTGCGCTGGGCACGAACCGCATCACACGCGCCGACGCCGTCACCAGCGTGCGCGCAGGGTTCTGTGGGCACGAACTGGGCGCACTGTGGGGAGGCGGTGCTGCCTGGTTGCTGACCGAGCGGCCCGCAGGGCTGTTTGGCCACTGCTTCAGGGCCGAACGCAGCGCGCAGGCTGGTGCGCTGGGCTGAGCCATGCCCACGGCCTTCGATGCCCTCATCATCGGCAGCGGGCCGGCCGGGGCAACCGCTGCGGTGCTTTTGGCGCGTGCCGGCTGGTCGGTGGCGCTGATTGAAAAGCAGGAGTTTCCCCGCCGCAAGGTCTGTGGGGAATGCATCGCTGCCAGCAACCTGCCGCTACTCAACGCCCTCGGGCTCGATCTCTCAGCGCCGGGCGCGGCGGCGGGCGCACCGCTGCGCCGCACTGGCGTGCTGCAGGGCGCGCACAGCGTGTTTTTCGACCTGCCGGCAGCACACGCAGCAGACATGCAATGGGGCCGCGCACTCGGCCGCGAAACGCTGGACGCCCACTTGCTGGAGCTGGCGTGCGAGGCCGGGGCAACGGTGTGGCAACCCTGGGCAGTCGAGTCGCTCGAAGGGCTCCCGGGAGCGTTTCGGTGCGCCGTGCGCCACACAAAAACCGCGCAGGGTGCTGCGCTCACCGCTGCGGTGGCCATCCTTGCGAATGGCTCGTGGGAGCCGCTGCCGGCCCAGCGAGCGCAGCGCCGCGCTCAGCGCCGGCCCAGCGACCTGTTGGCCTTCAAGGCCAACTTTCGTGCGGGCGCATTGCCCGAGGGCGTGCTGCCGGTGCTGTCCTTTGCGGGTGGCTATGGCGGCATGGTCGTTGCGGGCACCGAGGTGCTGACGCTGGCCTGCTGCGTGCGCGCCGATCGCCTGGAACAGTGGAGGCGCGCCGCGCCTGGGTGCGCGGCCGGCGAGGCCGTGGAAGCCGCGCTGCGCCGCGAAGTCGCCGGTGTGGAGGCCGCGCTGGTCAACGCGGTGCGGGTGCACCCCTGGATGGCAGCAGGTCCGCTGCAGCCCGGGGTGCAGCTGCGCGCGGACGACACCGTATTTCGGATCGGCAACGCGGCGGCAGAAGCGCACCCCATCATCGGCGAGGGCATGAGCATGGCCATGCAGTCCGCGTGGCTGCTCTGTGCGCAGCTGTTGGGGGCGCGTGCGCCGCTGCAGGGTGACCCCGCGGAGCTGGCGTCGTGGCAAAGGCAGGTGGCGCGCCGCTATGCGCGCCTGTGGCACCGCCAGTTCGCCTTGCGGCTGCGGCTGGCAGCCCTGCTGGCGCACGCAGCGATGCGGCCGCGCTGGTCCGGGCCGGTGCTGGGGGCGGTGCTGCAGCGGTGGCCGTCGCTTGCGACCCGGGCCGTGGCATGGTGCGGCAAGACCCGCACCGTGCCCGATGCCGCCACCATCGCCCGCCTTGTGGGCCGGCGCAGCGCGCCCGCGGCCCTGCCCGGGGCCGGCGCGCCGGGCCCGGGGCATGGACTTCTGTGACGCCTTGTTTCCCTTGAAAGGACACCATGCCTTCGACCTTTGACCAACTGCGCGACATCCTGGTGCGCGACTACGGCGTCGACGCTGCCGCGATCACGCTGGACGCCTCGTTCGAGGGCCTGGGCATCGACTCGCTCGGGCTGGCGGAAATGCTGTTCACCCTGGAAGACGAGTTTCACGTGACCGTCTCGCAGGAGCCGGTGCAACTGGCCACCGTGGCAGAGGCGGTGGACTACGTCGATGCGCTGCTGGCCCGTCAGGCCGCCAACGCGGCGCCCGCCCCGAAACCGGATCTGGCAGCGCCGGGATGATGCGGCGTGTCGTGGTGACCGGCATGGGGGTGATGTCGCCGCTCGGGGACACCATCCTCGATGCGTTCGACGCGGCACGGGCCGGCCGTTCAGCCATCCAGCGGCTGGAAGGGGAGATCGCCGGCCGGCTGCTTGCGCCTTTGGTGGCCCCGGCCCCGTTTGACGGGCCGCGCCATTTCGAACCGGCCCGCTGGCGCATGCTCGACCGGGTGAGCCAGTTCGCCATCGTCGCGGCGCGCCAGGCGCTGCTCGGCGCCCGACGCGAACCCGATGCGGATGAAGGCGAGCGCGCCGGGGTCTTCGTCGGGACCGGCATGGGCGGCTCGCTGTCGATGGACGAGGGGTACCAGACGCTGTATGGCGAGAAGTCCGACCGCATCAAGCCGCTCCTGGTGCTGCTGGGAATGCACAACGCACCCGCCGCCTGGATCGGCATGGAGCATGCGCTGCGAGGGCCGAATCTGACCTACACCACGGCATGCTCGTCGTCTGCGGTGGCGATCGGGGAAGCGTGGCTGCGCATCGCACGGGGAGGCCTGGACATGGCAGTGGCCGGCGGGGCCGAAGCGCCGCTGTCGCTGGGTTCCCTGAAAGCATGGGAAGCAATGCACACCCTCGCCCGGGTCGACCCGCTGTGCGCCGCTGCCTCGTGCAAGCCGTTCTCGCGCGACCGCAGCGGCATGGTGCTGGGCGAAGGCGCGGCCATGGTCGTGCTGGAAGAGCGCGAGCGGGCGCTGGCGCGCGGCGCGACCATTCACGGGGAAATGCTCGGGTATGGCCTGGTCACCGACACGGCGCACATCACGCGCCCCAGCGTTCAGGGCCAGGCCGCCGCCATGCGGGCGGCGCTTGCGTCGGCATCGCTGCAGCCCGAGGACATCGATTCGATCAACGCCCATGGCACTGGAACGCCGGCCAATGACGCCACGGAAACCGCGGCCATTCGGCAGGTGTTCGGCAAGCGCGCGAACGACATACCGATCAGCGCCACCAAGTCCGTGCATGGGCATTTGATCGGCGCGGCCGGTGCCCTGGAGTTCGTGCTGTCGCTGCAGGCGCTGAAGACGGGCACGGCCTTGCCCACCATGCACCTGCACCATCCCGACCCCGACTGCGACCTCGACTACGTAGCCAACACCGCGCGTGAAAATGCCGCGGGGCGGACCATGCTGTCCAACTCGTTTGCCTTTGGCGGCACCAATGCGGTGCTGGCCTTTGGCGCAGCAGCGTAGAGGAGACAGGAAAGCGCGACGGGCCATGGCCGTGCTGCGGGGCGTGGAGGCATGCCCGCGCGGTCGTTGCGCTGCGGCAGGGTCACTGGAACTCTCGCTCGCGCAGCCACTTGGTGGCGATCCACTTGTCGCCCTCGATCACCGGCGCGCCGCCGTGCAGCGTGCGGGTGTCGGGGTGAGGCCGCTCGTAGCTGAAGAACACCGCATTGCCGCGGCAGGGCGCAACTTCCAGGAACACGTCGGGGAAGGTGGTGCCACCGCCCTTGGCCGGGTCGTTGAGGTAGATGACCAGCGTGGCCACGCGCTGGCCGCCCCGGCGCACGATGGTCGGCGTGCCGGGCTCGGCCGGATCGAAATAGTCGTAGTGCGGCTTGTACTCGGCGCCGGGCCGGTAGTGCAGCACCTGCAGGCCCTCGCCGTTCTCGATGGGCCAGCCCACCAGGCGGGCGATGCGCTCTTCCAACCGCTGCACCTCCGGTGTCTCGCCGCGCTGGAAGAACATGCCGTCGCTGGTGCGGTCGTCGTTGACCTCATCGCCCCCCGTGCGCGTGGCCACCGTGAGCGAACGCGCCATGCGCGGGCGCGCTGCATCGATGATGGCCTGGCATTCCTCGGCGGACAGCAGATTGCCGAACAGCACCACGCGCGGGCGCGCCAGGCTCATCAGCACCTCGACCTGCCGGTCGCCCACGTCGATGAAGCGGGGCGAATCGTGCAGCGCAGGCTCGGGCACCGGCACGGCGGGCGGTAGCCCCTGCTGCCGGGCCACGTCGTCCAGATGGCCGCGCAGCACCTCCTGCACCGCCTGCACGGCCACGTCCTCGCGCCAGCCGGACTGGACCATGGCGTCGATCAATGCCGGCGCCGCGATGCCGCTGGCGGCCTGGTCCACAACCCACTGGCGCAGCTCGGGCGTGATGGGCTGGCTTGCGCCAACCGCAGCGGTCGAAGAAGAAGAGGCAGGGGAAGCAGCGGTGGCTGTGTTCATCTGGTCAGTTCCTCATGGCAGCGTGAGGGTCAGCCCTGCCGGCGGCGAAACACCAGCCGCTCGGGCGCAGAGGCCTCGGCAGCGAAAGCATAGCCCGCGGCGGCAAAACCCTGGAGCTGGTCCGGTGCTGTGGCCCGCGCCTGGATGGCCCAGCGCGCCATCAGGCCGCGCGCGCGCTTGGCGTGGAAGCTGACCACCTTGTAGCGCCCCGCGCTCCAGTCTTCGAACACGCATTCCACCACGCGCGCCTGCAGCGCCTGGCGCTCGACCGCCTTGAAGTACTCCTGCGAGGCCAAGTTGACCACCACGGGCTCGGGCGCATCGCCCAGGAGCGTGTTCAGGTGGCGCGCGATGCGCGTGCCCCAGAACGCGTACAGGTGCGGGCCGGCGTCGGTGGCCAGGCGCGTGCCCATCTCCAGGCGGTAGGGCTGCAGCCAGTCCAGCGGACGCAGCACGCCGTACAGGCCGCTCAGGATGGCCACGTGGCGCTGGGCCCATTGCAGGTCTGCCAGGCCCAGCGTGCGCGCGTCCAGCCCGGTGTAGACGTCGCCGTCGAAGGCCAGCAGCGCCTGGCGCGCGTTGTCCGCCGTCGCTTCGGGCTGCCAGGCGGCGTAGCGCGCGACGTTCAGCGCCGCCAGCTTGTCGCTGATGGACATGAGCGCCGCCAGGTCCTGTGGCGCCTGGGTGCGCAGCGCCGCGACGAGCTGCGCGGCCTCGGGCGTGAAATGCGGCAGCGTGTGCGGCAGGCCGGGGGGCAGGGGGGACTCGTAGTCCAGCGACTTGGCGGGTGAGAGCAGAAACAGCATGGCGTCGTGGTGCGCTGCCCATTTCGAGCCAAATCGGCCTCTGGCGCTTGCTGGACAAGCGCGGGCAGCTATGGTTTTTGATGATTCCTCGCAAGGCGCGCACCAGCCGCCGCTACGGCGACTGGTGCGGCGCGGGCCCGCGGCCATCGCAAAGGCCGCCCCGCGCTGGTGGCGTCCCTCTCCCCGCCAGGCGAAACCGGGCGAGAGGAGAGGGAAGCGGCGCAGCCGCTCAGGGAGTGGCCGTCTGCTCGAACGGCAGGCGCAGTTCGCGCAGGTCGCGGCGGGTTTCCACCAACACCAGCGGGCCCTCGTCCAGCGCCACGACCGGGGGCCGTTCGCGCGGCTCGTGCACGGGGCGTGGCTCGGCGGCGATGGCAGCCTGCGCCGCTGCGATCTTCGCAGCGTCGGAGTTCACCCATTGCAGGCCCGAGGCACGGGCCATCTCGGCCAGCGCCTCGACGGGCAGTTCGAACGCTTCGACCCGTGGCAGGGCCGTTCCCGGCTGGGCTGCGCTGCTGGTGGACGCGGGCGTGGCCGCCGGTGCGACCGGGGCCGGTGGCGGGGCCGCAGCAGCAGCCGTGGCTGCGGCCGGTGCAGCCGGGCTCGGCTCGGCGTCCACCATGCGGGCAGGCGCCGCCTGCGCCTGGAGCGCCGGTGCTGCCGGCAGCTCCATGGCCGCAGCCGCGATCGGGGCCGGCGAGGGCGCTGCCACGGCCTGCGGTTCAGCCGCCGTCTCGGGCGCTGCCGACGCAAAGTAGCTGCGGCGTGCCGGCTGCTCTGCGCCCTGCGGCGCGGTGCCGGCGGCCGTCAGGTCCACGTCCAGCAGCGGCGTGGCCGGCGGCTGCCCTTCGCTGTCGCTGGCGTCGGCCTGCCCATCGGCGGCGCGCGGCGCGCGATCGCGGCGGTCTCGGCCATAGCGGTCGCGCGAACGGCGCTCCCGGCGCTGCTCGCCCGTGTCGCCGCCGTCGGTGCCGACGCTGGGATCGCCTGCGGGCAGGCTCAAGTCCAGGTCGGGCAGGGCCGCCACCGGCGTGGTATCGGCAAACTCCTGGCTGGTTGCGGGCGGCGGTGCATCGGCGTCGATGGTGCGCGGGGCGCGCTCGCCACGGCGGCCGCGGCGCTGCTCGCCGCTGCGTTCGCCATCGCGCTCGCCGCTGCGGGGCGTGCGCTCGCCGCGCGGCTGCGGCGCACCGCTGTCGGCGCCGTCGAACGAGTCCGCGCGGTCGGCCATCGCGCCTGCGCTCGGCTGGGCACGCTCTGCGCGGTCGCCCCGCTCGGTGCGTTCGCCGCGCTCGCGGCTGCCGCGGCCTTCACGCGGTTCGCGGCGGGATTCTCCCGCGCCCTCACCCTGCTGCGCCAGGTCGCTGCGCTCGCCGCGGTCGCGGCCGCCACGACTGCCGCGCGGCTCGCGCGCTTCCGTGGAGCGTTCGCCGTTGCCCGTGCCGTTGCTGGCGCTGTTGCCGGCACCGTTGCGGCCCTCGCCGCGGCGGCCACGCCCTTCGCCTTGCGAGCCGTTGCTGCCTGCGGCAGCGCTGTCGCGGCTGCCTTCGCCTCGGCCGCCGCGGCGGCCGCGCTCGCCCGAGCGGCCCTCGCGCCGGCCTTCGCCGCGCGCGGTTTCTTCGGGCTGGGGCGCCGGCTGCACGACCGGAGCCGGTGCCGGCGTGGGCGCCGGACCGAAGCCGAACAGGCTCTTGAGCCAGGCAAAGAAACCCTGCTCGGGCGCCGCCGCAAACGGGGGCTGCACCGGGGGCTGGACGGGCGCGGGCGCCGCTGCACGCGGTTGCTGGCCGGCGCTGCGGCTGCCCTGGCCGCGTGCGGGCTGGGCCGCGCTGGCCTGCGGCCGGGGCTCGGCCACGGGCGCGGGCGCATCGGGCAGCACACCCTTGATCACCGGCGTCTGCTTGTTGGTCGGCTCCTGTGAGCGGCGCGTGATGCGCGTCTGCTCCTCGGCCTCGTCGGCCAGCTTGTAGCTGGCTTCGATGCCGTCCAGGCGCGGATCGTCGTGTTTGAGGCGCTCGAGCTTGTAGTGCGGCGTCTCCAGGGTCTTGTTGGGGATCAGCACCACCGAGACACGCTGCTTGAGCTCGATCTTGGCGATCTCGGTGCGCTTTTCGTTCAGCAGGAAGCTGGCCACCTCCACCGGCACCTGGCAGTGCACGGCGGCCGTGTTGTCCTTCATGGACTCTTCCTGGATCATGCGCAGCATCTGCAGCGAGAAGCCCTCGGTGTCGCGCACGTGGCCGGTGCCGTCGCACAGCGGGCAGCGGATGTGCGCGCCTTCGGACAGCGAGGGCTTGAGGCGCTGGCGGCTCATCTCCAGCAGGCCGAACTTGCTGATGGCGCCGAACTGCACGCGGG
>DAMCAL010000058.1:0-15916 GCA_032059585.1 Burkholderiaceae bacterium | reverse complement strand
CGAGCAGTTCATCGACGGCGACGAGACCACCTGCCCGGTGCTGGGCCAGGGCGCGCACGCGCAGGCCCTGCCGGTGATCCGCATCGAGGCGCCCGAGGGCAACTACGACTACCAGAACAAGTATTTCACCGACGCCACGCAGTACCACTGCCCGAGCGGCCTGGCCGAGGGCGAGGAGGCGCGCATCCGGGAACTGGTGGTGCAGGCGTTCCGCACCCTGGGCTGCCGCGGCTGGGCGCGCGCCGACATCATGGTGCGCAAGGGCGACCGCCAGCCCTTCCTGCTGGAAATCAACACCTCGCCGGGCATGACCGGCCATTCGCTGGTGCCCCTGTCCGCGCGCGCGGCAGGCATCAGCTACGAGGATCTGTGCCTGCGCATCCTGGCCGGCGCGTCGCTGGACGCGCTGCAGGGCCGCACCGAAGAGCGGGCCAGCGAGACGCCATGAACTCGGCCGCCACCGCCAACCTGTCCGCACCGCTGGACGTGCGCCTGATGAACATCACCGCCACGGTGCTGTTCCTCGGCGTGGCGCTGGCCGTGCTGTGGGCGGGCGGCACGTGGCTGCTGCGCCACCCGGCGTTCGCGGTGGGCCGCATCGTGGTCGAGGGCGATCTGGTGCACACCAGCGCCATGAGCCTGCGCGCCAACGTCGCGCCGCAGCTGGTGGGCAATTTCTTCACGCTCGACCTGCACGCCGCGCGCCGCGCCTTCGAGCAGGTGCCGTGGGTGCGGCGTGCCCAGGTGCGGCGCGAATTCCCGAGCGGCCTGCACGTGCTGCTGCAGGAGCACGACGCGGTGGCCCATTGGGGCGCCGAGGGCAGCGGCATGCTGGTGGACAGCCATGGCGAAGTGTTCGAGGCCGGATCGGACGAGCTGGACGACGGCGGCCTGCCGCGCCTGGTGGGCACGCCCGAGCACGCCGGCGAGCTGCTGCGCATGGTGCGCCGGCTGGGCCCGGCGCTGGCGCCGCTGGGCTCGCCGGTGGACACGCTCACGCTGACGGCGCATGGCGGCTGGCGGGTGCTGCTGGACAGTGGCGCAGTGCTCGAGCTGGGCAGCGGGCAGGAGGCGCAGGTGCTGGAGCGGGTGCGGCGCCTGGTGAACACGCTGCCCCACGTGGCGCAGCAGCAGGGCGGGCGCAGCGTGGCAGCGCTGGAATATGCAGACCTGCGCCACGCCGACGGCTACGCGCTGCGCCTGCGCGGGGTGACCATCATGAGCGCGGAAGAGGCAGCGAAGGCAGCAAAAGCGGCCAAGGCGGCGCAGGCGGCGCAGGCCCGGGCAGCCGCGAACCCGGCTCGCCCGGCAACGACACCGGCGCGCCGCGCCGCACAGAACAACTGAGGGCAAGCGCAATGGCAAGGGAATACAAGGACGTCGTGGTGGGGCTGGACATCGGCACGGCCAAGGTCATGGCGGTGGTGGCCGAGGTCATGGGCAACGGCGAGCTGAAGCTGGCCGGCCTGGGCGTGGCACCGGGCAACGGCCTCAAGCGCGGCGTGGTGGTCAACATCGACGCCACGGTGCAGAGCATCCAGCAGGCGCTGAAAGAGGCCGAGCTGATGGCCGACTGCAAGATCCAGCGCGTGTACACCGGCATCACCGGCAGCCACATCCGCGGGCGCAACTCGCGCGGCATGGTGGCCATCAAGGACCGCGAGGTCTCGGCCACCGACGTGGCGCGCGTGGTCGAGACCGCCAAGGCCATCAACATCTCCAGCGACCAGCGGCTGCTGCTGGTCGAGCCGCAGGAATTCGTCATCGACGGGCAAGACGTGCGCGAGCCCATCGGCATGAGCGGCATCCGCCTGGAAGCGAACATCCACATCGTCACCGGCGCGCAGAGCGCGGCCGAGAACATCATCAAGTGCGTGCGCCGCTGCGGCCTGGAGGTCGAGCAGCTGATGCTCAACCCGCTCGCCTCCAGCCACGCGGTGCTCACCGACGACGAGCGCGAACTGGGCGTGGCGCTGGTGGACATCGGCGCCGGCACCACCGACGTGGCGGTGTTCACCGGCGGCGCCATCCGGCACACGGCCGTGATCCCGATCGCCGGCGACCTGATCACCAGCGACATCGCCATGGCGCTGAGGACGCCCACCAAGGACGCCGAGGACATCAAGGTCGAGAGCGGCTACGCCAAGCAGCTGCTGGCCGACCCGGAAGCGCAGGTCGAGGTGCCGGGTCTGGGCGACCGCAGCCCGCGCATGCTCTCGCGCCAGGCGCTGGCCGGCGTGATCGAGCCGCGCGTGGAGGAGATCTTCTCGCTGGTGCAGCAGGTCATCCGCGAGTCCGGCTACGAGGAGGTGCTGTCCTCAGGGATCGTGCTCACGGGCGGCAGCGCCGTCATGCCGGGCATGGTCGAGCTGGGCGAGGACATCTTCCTGAAGCCCGTGCGCCGCGGCATTCCGAAGTACTCCGGCGCCCTGGCCGACATGATCGCCCAGCCGCGTGCGGCCACCGTCATGGGGCTGCTGGAGGAGGCGCGCCTGGCGCGCTTGCGCGGCTTCAAGGTCGCGGCCAAGAGCGGCTCGGTCAAGACCGCGTTCGGCCGTTTCAAGGATTTCATCGTGGGGAACTTCTGACATGCAGCCTTCCCGACACCGAAAACGCAGCCGATGGCGGAGCACCGGCCCGCCGTCGCGCGCCCCTGCCGGGGCGGTGGCCTGGCCCAGTCTTCCACCCCTTTTTCCGTTTTATTTCCGGCCCATCCCTACCAGGCAGTTACAGGAGCGAAGCAAATGAGCATCGAAATGATCGAGTCCGAAGAGTTCAACCAGGGCACGCACATCAAGGTCATCGGCGTCGGCGGCGGCGGCGGCAATGCCGTCGAGCACATGATTTTGCGCAACGTGCAGGGTGTGGAATTCATCAGCGCCAACACCGACGCGCAGCAGCTGCTGCGCAGCTCGGCGCACCGCACCATCCAGCTGGGCCACAACGGCCTGGGGGCGGGCAACAAGCCCGAGCGCGCCCGCGAGGCGGCCGGCCAGGCCGAGGAGGAGGTGCGCCAGGCGATCGCGGGGGCCAACATGCTGTTCATCACCGCCGGCATGGGCGGGGGCACGGGCACGGGCGCTGCGCCCGTGATCGCCCGTGTGGCCAAGGAGATGGGCATCCTCACCGTGGGCGTGGTCACCAAGCCCTTCGAGTGGGAAGGCAGCCGCAAGATGAAGAACGCGGAAGAGGGCCTGGCCGAGCTGGAGGCCAACGTGGACTCCCTCATCGTGGTGCTCAACGAGAAGCTGCTGGAGGTGCTGGGCGACGACGTGGGCCAGGAAGAGGCCTTCGCCCACGCCAACGACGTGCTCAAGAACGCCGTGGGCGGCATCGCCGAGATCATCAACGAGTACGGCCAGGTCAACGTCGACTTCGAGGACGTGCGCACGGTGATGGGCGAGCCCGGCCGCGCCATGATGGGCACGGCCGTGGCCACCGGCCCGGACCGCGCCCGCATCGCCGCCGAGCAGGCCATCGCCTGCCCGCTGCTGGAGGGCATCGACCTGTCGGGCGCCAAGGGCGTGCTGGTGCTGGTGACGGCCAGCAAGGGCAGCCTGAAGCTGGCCGAGTCGCGCCTGGCCATGACCACCATCAACGCCTACGCCTCGCCGGACGCGCATGTGATCTTCGGCGCCGCCTACGACGAGACGCTGGAGGACGCCATCCGCGTGACCGTGGTGGCTACCGGCCTGGCACGCACCGGCGCGCGCCGCCAGCCCATGCAGGTGGTGCAGGGCAGCCTGCGCACCGGCACCGACAACGTGGCCTACACCATGCCCGGCGCGGGCGCGCCGCTGCCTGCAGGCGTGGCCGGCAGCACCGACTACGGCAACATGGCCGTGCCCAGTGTCTGGCGCACCAACCGTACCCAGGCCACCGCGCGCGTGGACGCGCTGTCTTCGGGCGGCATGGACGAGCTGGAAATCCCGGCTTTCCTGCGCAAGCAGGCGGACTGACCGCGCGGCGCGGCGAACACCCGCGCTGCGATCCCACGAAAAAACCCGCTGGCTTGCGCCAGCGGGTTTTTGTTTTGGGGCCGGGGTCCCTTTGTCAGAAGGATTCCCAGTCGTCGTCCACCGTGGTCGCAGGCCGGGGCGCCGGCGTGGCCGCGGCGATGGCCGGGCGTGCGGGGGCAGGGCGGGCCGCTGCGCCGGGGCGGGCCGGCGGCACCCGGGGCGCCGACGACGGTGCACGCACCGCGCTGTACGGCCGGGGCGCGGGCGCTGCCGCGGCGCGCGCCAACTGCGCCGGGGCGGCACCGGGCGCGGCCGCTGCGGCACTGTCCAGCCGGAACAGCGCCACCACCTGGGTCAGCTTGAGCGCCTGTTCGCGCAGGCTCTCGGCGGCCGCCGTGGACTCTTCCACCAGCGCCGAGTTCTGCTGCGTCATCTGGTCGAGCTGGTTCATGGCGGTGCTGACCTGGGTGATGCCCTGGGTCTGCTCGGCGGTGGCCGCGCCGATCTCGCCGATGATGTCCGAGACGCGCTGCACGCTGGTCACGATCTCGCCCATGGTGCTGCCGGCGCTGCCCACGAGCTGGGTGCCGCTTTCCACCTTGTGCACCGAGGCTTGGATCAGCGCGGTGATCTCCTTGGCGGCCGCGGCCGAGCGCTGCGCCAGCTGGCGCACTTCGGCAGCCACCACCGCGAACCCCCGGCCCTGCTCGCCGGCGCGCGCCGCCTCCACCGCGGCGTTCAGCGCCAGGATGTTGGTCTGGAAGGCGATCGAGTCGATCACGCCGGTGATGTCGCTGATTTTGCTGCTGCCGGCGTTGATCTCCTGCATCGTTTGCACCACCTGCGCCACCACGTCGCCGCCGCGCGCGGCCACCTGGGCGGCCGAGCTGGCAAGCTGGTTCGCGGTCTGGGCCGAGTCCGAGGTCTGGCGCACGGTGCCCGTGAGTTGGGACATGCTGCTGGCGGTGGCCTGCAGATTGCTGGCGGTGTCCTCGGTGCGGTGCGCCAGGTCGTTGTTGCCCTGGGCGATCTCGGCGGCCGCGGTGGCAATGCTGTCGGAGGCCGAGCGCACCTCGGCCACCAGCCGGCGCAGCGATCCCACCATCTGCGCCAGGCCATCGAGCAGCGAGCCGGGCACGCTCGGCGGGATGGGCGTGTCCAGGTGGCCGCGTGCCACCTCGGACATGACCTGCATGGCCTGCACCGGATCGCCGCCAATCTGGCGCAGCACCGAGCGCAGCACGGCCCAGCCCACGGCGGCCACCAACAGCATCACCAGGGCCACCAGGGCCAGGTCCTTGACCAGCGCCTGGCGCACTGCGGCGTCGACGTCGTCCATGTACAGCCCGGAACCTACGAACCAGTTCCAGCCATCCACACGCGCGGCGTACTGCAGCTTGGGCACCAGGGCCTGCTCGCCGGGCCGCGGAAACATGGCCGGCACGAACACCTTGCCCGTCGGGCTGGCGGCCAGCGCGTCGGTGATCTGGCGCAGCAGGTCCATGCCGGTGCCGTCCTTGAGCTTGGCCGTCATGTCCTGGCCTTCCCACTCGGGCTTGATGGGGTGCATCACCCCCCGGCTGTCCAGGGTCCAGATGTAGAAGTATTCGCTGCGGCCGTCCGGCCCGCCGTAGCGCGACAGCCGCACCGCCTCGCGCGCGGCCGCTTGCGCTTCCTGCACCGGCATCGCGCCGCTGTCGGCCTTGGCCTTGTAGGCCATGACGATGCTGTGGGCCGACTGCACGGCCGTGGCCAGGGTCTCCTGGCGGGCCTCCAGGATCAGGCGGCGCTCCTGCAGCAGCGCGATGGACGCCATCGCCAGCACCGCCAGCAGCGCGGTGGCCAGCATCAGCAGGATCTTGGCCTTGAAGCTCAGTTTGTTCATGGGAACTACCAGGTGAAGGGGAGGCGCTTGCGCGGGTGGCGCGTGCCCGGCCGGCACAGGCGCGGTGGCGCCCGGTCGCGGCTTGTGCCTGTTCTATCGACGCGATAGCCGGGTACTGAAGGTCAAATGGCGCAGCGCCGCCTAAAATCGCCGAATGCTCCAGCAACGCACCATCAAGACCCTCACGCGCGCCGTGGGCGTGGGCCTGCACAGTGGCCAGCGGGTGGAGCTGACGCTGCGCCCGGCGGCGCCCGACACCGGCATCGTCTTTCGCCGGGTGGACCTGCCCGAGCCGGTGGACATCCGCATCGCGGCCGACGCCGTGGTCGACACGCGCATGGCTTCCACCATCGGCGCGGGCGATGCGAAGGTGCACACGGTGGAGCACCTCATGTCCGCCTGCGCGGGGTTGGGCGTCGACAACCTGTACATCGACATCACTGCGGAGGAAGTGCCGATCCTGGACGGCTCCTCAGCGTCCTTCGTCTTTCTGCTGCAAAGCGCGGGCATCGAACAGCAGCAGATGCCCAAGCGTTTCATCCGCGTGACGCGTCCGGTGCAGGTGCGCGAAGGCGAAGGCGCCCAGCTCAAGTGGGCACGCCTGGAGCCCTACCACGGCTTCAAGCTGCGCTTCGAGATCGACTTCGCCCACCCGGCGGTGGACTCCACCGGGCAGAGCGTCGAGTTCGATTTGGGCGAGGGGAACTACGCGCGCGACATTGCCCGCGCGCGCACCTTCGGTTTCACCAAGGACGTGGAGATGCTGCGCGCCAGCGGCCGCGCCCTGGGCGGCGGGCTGGACAATGCCATCGTCATGGACGACTACAAGGTGCTGAACGCCGATGGCCTGCGCTACGACGCCGAGTTCGCGCGCCACAAGATCCTGGACGCCATGGGCGATCTGTACCTGATCGGCCGGCCGCTGCTGGCCGCCTACAGCGCGCACCGTTCGGGCCACGCGATGAACAACCAGCTGCTGCGCGCGCTGCTGGCGCAGGAGGATGCCTGGGAGCTGGTCAGCTTCGACAGCGAGCGCCTGGCGCCGCGCGGTTTCGGCCTGCCGGCGCGGGCCTGGTAGGAGGCGGCATGCTGCTGGCGCGCTGGCTCATCCTGTTGCTGCTGCTGGCCGCGGCCGTGTCCTTCGCCTTCTTCGCGGCCACCGGGCAGCCGCGCTACAAGCGTTTCGGCCTGGTCATCGTGAAGTGGACGCTCATCGCCGCGTTCGTGTTCTTCGCGGTGCTGATCCTCGAGCGGCTGGCCTGAAAGCGCTGGCCTATACTGCCGCCTGCTCCGGGGTGCACGAACACAAACAGGCGTGCTGAGATGGCGGACCCGACCGCCAAAACCGCGAACTTGATCTGGTTAGTACCAGCGTAAGAAGAGCTGCAGCCATGGCCGGCCTGCGTCCCCCCCTGCGGGGTGTACTAGGCCTTCATGGCCGATTGCGGAGCATTTCATTCATTCGTCCTGATGAACTGGAGTGCCCGTCATGAACGCCCCCGACCTCGACCGTTTCGCCCAGCTGCTGTCCAGCGCCCGCGAGCCTTTCCCTGCCTCGCGCAAGGCCTATCTGTCCGGCAGCCGCGCCGACGTGCGCGTGCCTGTGCGCGACATCACCCTGACCAATGGCGAAGTGGTCAGCGTCTATGACACCTCCGGCCCGTACACCGACCCGGCCGTGCAGATCGACGTGCGCCGCGGCTTGGCCGGCGTGCGCAGCGAATGGATTGCGGCGCGCGGCGACACCGAAGGCTACGAAGGCCGCGTGCGCCAGGCGCTGGACGACGGCCAGAAGGCCGAGGACGGCGAGCGCCTGGCACGGCTGCGCGCCGAGGCTACAGCTCTACAGCGTCGCCCGCTGCGCGCCAGGAGCGGTGCCAACGTCACGCAGATGCACTACGCCAAGAAGGGCATCGTCACCCCCGAAATGGAATACGTGGCCCTGCGCGAGAACGGCCGGCGCGAGTGGATGCAGCCCTACCTGCAGGACGCCGCGCGCGAGCAGCGCCTGAGGGGCAACGGCCTGGGCGCCAGCATCCCCAACATCATCACGCCCGAATTCGTGCGCGACGAGGTGGCGCGCGGCCGCGCCATCATCCCGGCCAACATCAACCACCCCGAGGTCGAGCCGATGGCCATCGGGCGCAACTTCAAGGTCAAGATCAACGCCAACATCGGCAACTCGGCCGTGACCTCCAGCATCGAGGAGGAGGTGGAAAAACTGGTGTGGGCGATCCGCTGGGGCGCGGACAACGTCATGGACCTGTCCACCGGCAAGAACATCCACACCACGCGCGACTGGATCATCCGCAACGCGCCCGTGCCGATCGGCACCGTGCCGATCTACCAGGCGCTGGAAAAAGTCGGCGGCGTCGCCGAGGACCTGACGTGGGAGATCTTCCGCGACACGCTCGTCGAGCAGGCCGAGCAGGGCGTGGACTACTTCACCATCCACGCCGGCGTGCGCTTAGGCTTCATCCACCTGACGGCCAACCGCCGCACCGGCATCGTCTCGCGCGGCGGCTCGATCATGGCCAAGTGGTGCATGGCGCACCACCGGGAGAGTTTCCTGTACGAGCACTTCGAGGACATCTGCGACATCATGAAGGCGTATGACGTCTCTTTCAGCCTGGGCGACGGCCTGCGCCCTGGCTGCGCGTCGGATGCCAACGACGAGGCGCAGTTCGCCGAACTGCACACCCTGGGCGAGCTGACCAAGACTGCCTGGAAGCACGACGTGCAGACCATGATCGAGGGCCCCGGCCACGTGCCCATGCACCTGATCCAGGCCAACATGACCGAGCAGCTGAAGACCTGCCACGAGGCGCCGTTCTACACCCTGGGGCCGCTGACCATCGACATCGCCCCCGGCTACGACCACATCGCCTCCGCCATCGGCGCGGCCATGATCGGCTGGATGGGCACGTCCATGCTGTGCTACGTGACGCCGAAGGAGCACCTGGGCCTGCCGGACCGCGAGGACGTCAAGCAGGGCATCATGGCGTACAAGATCGCCGCGCACGCTGCCGACGTGGCCAAGGGCCACCCGAGCGCGCGCGCGCGCGACGACGCGCTCTCGCAGGCGCGCTTCGAGTTCCGCTGGCAGGACCAGTTCAACCTGGGCCTGGACCCTGAAACGGCGCGCGAGTACCACGACGAGACACTGCCCAAGGACGCCGCCAAGGTGGCGCATTTCTGCTCCATGTGCGGGCCGAAGTTCTGCTCCATGAAGATCACGCAGGAGGTGCGCGAGTACGCCGCCGCGCGCGGCGTGGCCGAGGCCGAGGGCCTGGCCGCCGGCATGCAGGCCAAGGCCGAGGAGTTCAACCGCGCAGGCGGCGCGTTCTATATCCCGATCACGCCTGAAGCTACAAAATAGAGAGCGATACGGCGTTGCAGGGGCGGCGCTGAAGGCCAATCGAACGCATGCGAACCGGCGCCATCGCCCACGTGCCGATGCTTGCCCTCGCGCGCCGGTGATTACCCTGTGGCTGCGGCTACGTTTTGGAACATATAGTGCGATCGACGGCCCGCCCCACGAGGGCGGGCCTGCTTCCACGCCAAAGGCCCCACCATGAAAGCTCTCGGACAGACGTCCATTCGCACGCGGCTCTACGCCGCCACCGTGTTCTCCCTGTTGCTGCTCGTCGTGGTGGGTGCGATGGGCTACCTGTCGCTCAACCGCGCTCGCCTGACCATGCACGAGCTGTTCGCGCGGGAGGTGCAGACGCTGACGTCCATGACCGAGCTGCGCACCCACCTGGGCCAGGTGCGCCGGCTGGAAAAGGACATCGTCATCAACTTCAACAACTCCGACGAGGTCAGCGCGCTGCGCGCAGCCTGGTCGAAGCAGGACGCCGCGCTGCGCGACGGCCTGGGGCAGGTGCGCAAGGCGCACGACGGCGACGCGGCGCTGACCGGTGCCATCAACCGGGCGCTGGGCGAGATCAAGCAGTATGCCGAGGGCATCGTGCCCGTGTTCGAGCAGGTCGAGCGTGCGCAGATCGACGGAGCCGCCGCCGGGGCCTACGCCGACCGCTTGAAGAAGCACATGGACCAGGCGGACGAGGTACTGTCCAGCCTGGGACAGCAGGCGCGCGAACGCATGGATGCAGCGCGCGGCCAGGTCGACTCCGGAGCCGCGACCATGTCGCTGTTGATTGCGGCGGCAGTGGTGCTGGCGCTGGTGGTGCTGGTGCCGCTCACGCTGCTCACCGTGCGTTCCATCACCCGGTCGCTGCAGGA
Organism: Burkholderiaceae bacterium; assembly: GCA_032059585.1. Taxonomy (GTDB): domain Bacteria; phylum Pseudomonadota; class Gammaproteobacteria; order Burkholderiales; family Burkholderiaceae_C; genus Melaminivora. The sequence continues at coordinate 5,827 of DAMCAL010000058.1, read as the reverse complement.
GGCGAGCGGGCTGGCCGAGCGCATCGCCGCTGGCGACCTGTCGCAGGCGGTGCCGCAGGGGCGGGGCGACGAAATCGGCCAACTCATCGAGGCGATGTCGCGCATGCAGACCTCGCTGCGCGCGCTGGTCGGGCAGGTGCAGCAGGCTGCAGGCAACATCGACTCGGCCAGCGCCGAGATCGCTACGGGCAACCAGGACCTGAGCCAGCGCACCGAGCAGGCCGCGGCCAGCCTGCAGGAGACCGCTTCGTCGATGGAGCTGCTCACCGGCACGGTGCAGCAAAGTGCCGAGTCGTCGCGCAGCGCCAGCCGCCTGGCGGCATCGGCTGCCGAGGTCGCCGAGCGCGGCGGCACGGTGGTGGCCCAGGTGGTGCAAACCATGGGCGAGATCTCCGAAAGCTCCCGGCGCATCGGCGACATCACCGGCGTGATCGACTCGATCGCCTTCCAGACCAACATCCTGGCGCTGAACGCCGCGGTGGAGGCGGCGCGCGCCGGCGAGCAGGGCCGGGGGTTCGCCGTTGTGGCTGGCGAGGTGCGCAGCCTCGCGCAGCGCAGCGCCGAGGCGGCGCGCGAAATCAAAGGGCTGATCGGCGCGTCGGTCGAGCGGGTGGCGGGAGGGACGCGGCTGGTCGGCGAGGCTGGCGAGACGATGACGCAGATTGTGGAGAGCGTGCGCCGCGTCTCGGGCATCGTGGCCGAGATCACGAAAAGTGCCGCGCTGCAGAGCGACAACCTGGTGCAGATCAACCAGTCGGTGGCGCACCTGGACCAGATGACGCAGCAAAACGCCGCGCTGGTCGAGCAGTCCACGGCCGCCTCGGAGGCGCTCAACGACCAGGCGCGCCAGCTGGCCGAGGCGGCGGGGCAATTCCGCCTGGGGGGCGATGGCGCGTCTGCGTGGATCGCTGCCGCGGCGCCGGCACGGGCGCAGCGCCATCCGGCCGCTGCGCTGGCGCCGTCCCGCCCCTCCCTGCACCCGCCCGCCCTGTCCGCGCAGGGCTGACAGCCCGCCCCCATGCGACAACGCCCGGCAGAGCCGGGCGTTTTTGCTTGGGCGGCCGGTCGCCGCAGGCTCAGAAGGTGACGGCCATGGCCGGCACATCCACGCGCACCACCGGGCGCGACAGCGCGGCGACGGTGGCGCTGGCGAACTGCGCGGCCCAGGCGGGGTCGCCGAAGTGCCGCGTTCCGGCTGCCTGGGCCACAGTCAGCACCTTGTCGGCCAGCAGCACCTTGCCGCTGGGGCGCAGCGGCTCGCACTCGAGGCGGATGAATTCGTCGTCGAGCCAGCGCCGGGCCTGCTCGTGCTCCATCGGGCCGCTGCCCTGTGGTTCCAGGCGCAGTTCCTGGCCAGGTTGGAGGGTGACGAACACTTCGCTTTGCATGGTGGATGGCCTCGGTTGGGTGGAGCGGTGGCGGGACAAACGGCGCGCGCACGGGGCGCGGCGCCGGTGGCAGCTTACACCGCGCTGCGCCGCGCGCGCACGGCCGCCGCCAACCCGTCCAGCAACTCGGCCGACTCGTCCCAGCCCAGGCAGGCGTCGGTGATGCTTTGTCCGTACTCCAGCGCCTGCGGGTCGTCCTGGCCGGGCGTGAATTTTTGCGCACCCGCCACCAGGTGGCTTTCCACCATCACGCCGAAGACGCTGCTGGAGCCGCCGGCGATCTGTCCGGCGATGTCGCGCGCCACGTCGCGCTGCTTCTCGTGCTGCTTGCTGCTGTTGGCGTGGCTGCAGTCCACCATCAGCGAGGGGTGCAGGCCGGCCTTTTGCAGGTCCTGGCAGGCGGCCTGGACGCTGGCCGCGTCATAGTTGGGCGCCTTGCCGCCGCGCAGGATCACGTGGCAGTCCCGGTTGCCGGCCGTGTGCACGATGGCCACCTGGCCGTTCTTGTGCACCGACAGGAAGTGGTGGCCGCGGCTGGCCGACTGGATGGCGTCGGTGGCGATGCGGATGTTGCCGTCCGTGCCGTTCTTGAAGCCGATGGGCGCCGAGATGCCAGAGGCCAGCTCGCGGTGCACCTGGCTTTCCGTGGTGCGCGCGCCGATGGCGCCCCAGCTGATCAGGTCACCGATGTACTGCGGGCTGATCACGTCCAGGAACTCGCTGCCGGCCGGCACGCCCAGGCGGTTGATGTCGATCAGCAGCTGGCGCGCGATGCGCAGGCCTTCGTCGATGCGGTAGCTGCCGTCCAGGTAGGGGTCGTTGATGAGTCCCTTCCAGCCCACCGTGGTGCGGGGCTTCTCGAAGTACACGCGCATGACGATCTCCAACTCCCCCTGGTGTTGCGCGCGCATGGCCTGCAGGCGGCGGGCGTATTCGAGCGCCGCCGCCGGGTTGTGGATAGAGCAGGGACCGATGACGACCAGCAGGCGGTCGTCCGCGCCGGTCATGATGTGCTGGATGCTGCGGCGGGTCTGGGCGATGAGGGTTTCCACCTCGGATCCCTGGATCGGGAAGAAGCGGATCAGGTGGTCGGGCGGCGGAAGCACGGTGATGTCCTGGATGCGTTGGTCGTCGGTCTGGCTGGTTTTTTCGACGGACGGGTACCAGGCATCGGGCGTGGGGACTCGGGCATTCATGGTGCTTCCTTGTGAGGGCGGTTGATGGATGGAGGGAGGGTGAGAAAAAAAGGGGCCAAAAAAAACCGCCGGGCTGCTGGAGCTTCGGCGGTCTTTTGGGAGGGGTCTGGTTGTCAGTCGGGGTGCGCGTGTGCCTCTCTCATCCGCCTAGGGAATAGAGAACCAAAAGTAAAAAGGGGACGCGCTGCGGCTGGTCATGCGGGCCAATGTAGCAGGTTTGCGGCGCTGCAGCATGGCCTGGCGTTGCCGTTGCACTACATCTTGGACTTTGCCAGCCAGCGGCGTAGCCGCGTCCACAGGGCCGGGCGTCGCGGGTGCACCACTCCGTGCGAACGGGCTGGCAACGGTGGGGCGGCACTCTGCTGCTCGTACAGGTCCAGCACCAGCAACGCCTCGCCCAGGGTGCGCCAGGCCAGCCGCTCGAACTGGGCGAACCGCGCTGCCTCGCTGGCTTCGTGCTGCTGCATGGCGCTGCGCCAGTCCTGCAGCGCCGCGCGCAGCGCATGCAGAGCGCGCTGGTAGACCCCGAATTCATACAGCACGTGCCAGGCCGACCCCAGACCGGTGAGCAGCAACTGGTGGTGGCGCGCGTGCTGTGCGAGGACAGCCGCCTGCCGGTCGATGGTGGCAAGGTCGCGGCGCGCGCGGCGCGCCTGGGTCGTCTGCTCGATATGGCCCGACAGCAGCAGCAGGCTCGCGCGCAGCGCCTGCGTGTCAGGGTTGGCAGCGTCGGCCAGCAAAAACCGGCTGACCTGGGCAAAGCCGGCGCGCGAGAGGGCGCCGGTGCCGGTGGTCCAGGGTGCGGAGGACGGCGGACTGGTCGACATGGAGCGAAAAACCAAGCCCTCGAGGGCCGCACGCGCGGCCCGCCCCTGGCCCAGGCTCAGGCCGTGCCGCCCACCGTCAAGCCTTCGATGCGCATGGTCGGCTGGCCCACCCCCACCGGCACGCTCTGGCCTTCCTTGCCGCAGGTGCCCACGCCGCTGTCGAGCTGCATGTCGTTGCCGATCATGGTCACCTTCTTCAACGACTCCGGGCCGCTGCCGATGATGGTGGCGCCCTTGACCGGGTAGAGGATCTTGCCGTTTTCCACCCAGAACGCCTGGCTGGCGGAGAAGACGAATTTGCCGCTGGTGATGTCCACCTGCCCGCCGCCGAAGTTGGTGGCGTACAGGCCCTTCTTGATGCTGGCGACGATCTCCTGCGGATCCTGGTCGCCGCCTAGCATGTAGGTGTTGGTCATGCGCGGCATCGGGATGTGGGCGTAGCTTTCGCGCCGGCCGTTGCCGGTGGGCGCCACCCCCATCAGGCGCGCGTTCATCGCGTCCTGGATGTAGCCCTTGAGGATGCCGTCCTCGATCAGCACGTTCTTCTGCGTGGTGTGGCCCTCGTCGTCCACGTTGAGCGAGCCGCGCCGGTCGGCGATGGTGCCGTCGTCCAGCACGGTGACGCCCTTGGCCGCCACCCGCTCGCCGATGCGGCCGCTGAAGGCCGAGGAGCCCTTGCGATTGAAGTCGCCTTCCAGCCCGTGGCCGACGGCCTCGTGCAGCAACACGCCCGGCCAGCCGGGGCCGAGCACCACGGTCATCTCGCCCGCGGGGGCGGGCCGCGAGTCCAGGTTGGTCAGCGCCGCGGTGACGGCCTCGTCCACGTACTGGCCGATCTGCGCATCCGTGAAGTACGCCAGGCCGAAGCGCCCACCGCCGCCGGAGGAGCCGACCTCGCGCCGGCCGTTGTGCTCGGCGATCACGGTGATCGACAGGCGCACCAGCGGGCGCACGTCGGCGGCCAGCGTGCCGTCGGCGCGGGCCACCAGCACCACGTCGTATTCGCTCGCCAGGCCGGCCATGACCTGCGCCACGCGGGGGTCCTGGGCGCGGGCGCGCTGCTCGGCCCGTTCGAGCAACTGCACCTTGGCGGTGCTGTCCATGGAGGCGATCGGGTCGACCTCGGGGTACAGCGAGCGGCTGTGGGCGATCTTCTTTCGCCCGGCCACGCGCTGGCGGCCCGCGCGGCCCGCCGCCGCGATGGAGCGCACGGTGCCGGCCGCGTCCATCAGCGATGCCAGGGAGATGTCGTCCGAATAGGCAAAGGCCGTCTTCTCGCCGCTCACGGCGCGCACGCCCACGCCCTGGTCGATGGCGAACGAGCCGGTCTTGACGATCCCTTCCTCCAGGCTCCAGCCCTCGTGGCGCGTGTACTGGAAGTACAGGTCGGCGTCGTCGACCTGGTGCGCGCGGATGTGCGCCAGGGCGCGCGACAGGTGCGTCTCGTCCAGGCCAAAGGGGGTGAGCAGCAGCTCGCGCGCGATGGCGAGGCGCTCGATGGTCGGTTCGCGGGAGATCATGCGCGGATTGTAGGCAGCGCCCCCGCTCCCTGCTGGCGGCAGGGGCAGAGTGCGGGCCGTCAATGCGCCTCGGGCTTCCAGCCGTGCTCGGGCGGCTGGTGCTGGGCGCGCGCCACCGACATCAGCACGCCCAGCGCCAGCCCCAGCGTGGCCATGGCCGTGCCGCCGTAGCTGATGAAGGGCAGGGGCACGCCCACCACCGGCAGCAGCCCGCTGACCATGCCCATGTTCACGAAGGCATAGGCAAAGAAGATCATCGACACGCCGGCGGCCATCAGCCGGCCGAACAGCGTGCCGGCCTGCGCCGCGATCGCCAGGCCGCGCCAGACCAGCAGCAGGTAGCAGGCGATCAGCGTCAGGTTGCCCACCAGGCCGAACTCCTCCGAGAACGCCGCGAAGATGAAGTCGGTGGTGCGCTCGGGGATGAACTCCAGGTGCGTCTGCGTGCCGGCCATGAAGCCCTTGCCCCACAGCCCGCCCGAGCCGATGGCGATCATGCCCTGGATGATGTGAAAGCCCTTGCCCAGCGGGTCGCGCGTGGGGTCCAGCAGCGTGCAGATGCGCTGCTGCTGGTAGTTGTGCAGCACCGGCCAGCGCACGCCGTCGGCGCACAGCTGCGGCTCGTACCAGACCACCAGGGCGATGCCCAGTGCGCCCAGCAGCACCGGCGGCAGCACCAGCTTCCAGGGCAGGCCGGCGAAGAAGATGACCGAAACGCCCGCCGCCAGCACCAGCAGGGAGGTCCCCAGGTCGGGCTGCTTCATGATCAGCGCCACCGGCAGCGCCAGCATCAGCGCGGCGAGGACGAAGTCCAGCGCGCGCAACTGCCCCTCGCGCTTTTGGAACCACCAGGCCAGCAAGAGCGGCATGGCGATCTTCATCAGCTCGCTGGGCTG
>DAMCAL010000057.1:0-15928 GCA_032059585.1 Burkholderiaceae bacterium | reverse complement strand
GGATCTTGGCCCACCCTTGCATGTCGGCCCGCGTCAGGCGCAGGGCGTTGTGCACCTTGTGGGCGATGTCCTGGGGCAGGTGCGTGCGCACCCAGGTACGTACTTCTTCGCGGAAAGCCTGCTCTTCGGGGGTGAATGCGAGGTCCATGGCTCACGTCTCCTTTGCTGGCGGCATTTGTAGCACGGGCGTTCGTTTTTTCACTGTCCAGGCGGCGACATGGGCTGCGTGGCGGGGGGCGAGGCCGTTCGCTGTCCCGCCAGCTCTTCGACCTGTGCCTGCAGCGCCGCCACCTGCGCTTCGAGCGCCTGCACGCGCTCGTGCAGGCCGGCATCGGCCTGGCGCGGGGAGGCGAGGGATGCCTGCAGGGCGTGTGGATCGACCGGGCCGCACAACAGGTGCGCCCAGCGGCTCTCGCGGGCGCCCGGCGCACGGGCGAGCTGCACCACCAAGGGGCCGCCGCGCTCGTCGCTGCGCTCGGCAAGTTCGTGCAAAAAGGCTTCGACGGAAGAGATGTCGGCGAAGCGGTGCCAGCGCTCCGCGTTCAGACGCAACTCCCCGGCTGTCTGCGGCCCGCGCAGCATCAGCAGCGCCAGCAGCACCGCCGACTGGTCCGGCACGCCCACGCCCCGCGGCAGGTTGTGTTCCCAGCGCGCCACGCGGGCGCCGCCGATCTCCACCACCAGCGCGCGCGAGCGCAAGGCGTCCAGCGCCGCCTGCACGTCGCGGTCGGACAGCTGCATGACCGGATCGCGGCTGGACTTCTGGTTGCAGCCATTCACCAGGCTGTTGAGCGTGAGCGGATAGCTGTCCGGAACGGTGCGCGCCTTTTCGACCAGCGTGGCGAGCACGCGGGCCTCGGGAGGCGACAAGGGTTGGGTGCGGCTGTCGAAGGGCATGGCAGTAGGGCAGACGGCGCGGATAATCCGCGGCGATGAAAAACAGGAACGTGGTGATTTTGATCTCGGGCGGGGGCTCCAACATGGCGGCCATCGTGCGCACGGCCGAGCAGCAGGACTGGTCCGGCCGCCACGGCGTCCGGATCGCCGCGGTGCTGAGCAACCGGGCCGACGCCTCCGGCCTCGCCTTCGCGCGCGAACGGGGCATTGTCACCGCCGTGCTGGACCATAAGGCGTATGCCTCGCGCGAGGCGTTCGACGCAGCGCTGATCGCCTCGATCGACCAGCATGAGCCGGCGCTGGTGGTGCTGGCCGGGTTCATGCGCATTTTGACGCCGGTGTTCACCCAGCACTACGCTGGCCGGCTGCTCAACATCCACCCTTCACTGCTGCCCGCGTTCACCGGGCTCAACACCCACCAGCGGGCGCTGGATGCGGGCTGCAAGGTAGCAGGCTGCACGGTGCACGAAGTGACGGCAGAGTTGGACGTGGGCCCGATCGTGGCGCAGGCTGTGGTGCCGGTGCTGCCAGGGGATAGCGCGCAGGTGCTGGCCGCACGGGTGCTGACGCAGGAGCATGCCATCTACCCGCGCGCGGTGCTGGCGCATCTGCTCAAAAAGTAGAGCGCCTCGCGCTTGCTGCGCGGGCGCTCCGGGCTGTTTTGGCTCAAAAAAGCCGGTGGTGCGTTACAGCGTGCGCAGCACCTGGGCACCGCTGCCGTCCAGCAGTTCCTGTGCCAATTGGGTCTGGTGCGCGTCGGTCGGGTGCACCACCACGGCCCATTTCCCGGCCCGCAGCGCGGAGCGGACCTTGGTGATCACGCGCACGTGGTCTGGCCGAATGGTGGCCAGGCCCCCCAGCATCAGCCCGAAGGTGATGGAAAAGCCGACGATGGCGATGAAGGCCAGCAGCGGGCTGCTGACCATCATCGGATGTCCGGTGGACATGAGGTAGGCGTACAGCACCACGCCAAGCGCGCCCCCGGCGAAGCCCCCGACCAGGTGGGCCCGGAACAGCGTTGCCAAAATGCCGCGTTGTTCGGGTTCCATCTTGCGGCCGAACAGGTCGGCGCGGTGGGTGCGCAGGTCCTGCTGGCTGAGCAGTCTGACCTGGGTAGGCTCCATACCGGGCAGTCGCAGCACGCGCCCGATCATGCCTTCGGCGTCCGCTTTGTCGTCGAACAGGGCGACGACCTTGGTCAACGATTTCTCGCCGAACATGCCTTGCAGCAGATAGTCCATTGCGGTGCTCCTTGCGGCGCGGGAGGGTGGCCCGGCCTGTCTCGATTGCGAATGGTGCCCACCGTAGTGCCGGGGCGTTGCCCCAGGCGTAGGACGGCGCTGCGCAGGCCTGCCAGCGCCAGACCGTGCAGACTTGCCGCTATCGAAGCCATAGCTGCAAGGCATGGCGGAGCCAGCGATGGGCCGTCGCATGACGGAAGTCAAGGACTACCGGTCGCTGCCCGCTGCGCCTTAAGCGCGGGTGGGACAATCGGCCCATGCATCCCAAAGCCCTTCTGGACGCCTGCGCCGAACTGACCGCGCTGGTCCTTGCCTTCGAGCATCCTGCCGACGCCGTGCTGGCGCGGTTTTTTCGCGAACGCCGCCAGATCGGCCAGCGCGAACGTGCCACGCTCGCCGACGTGGCCTACACCGTGCTGCGCAAGAAGCTGCTGTTCGAGCAGCTGGCCCGTTCGGGCAGCGGACCACAGGCGCGGCGCCTGGCGATCCTGGGCTTCGCCCACAGCCTGGACGAGCAGGCGCGTGCCCAGGACCCTGCGGCGCAGCGCGGGCCACGCGACTATCTCAAGGCTGCACTGAACGAAACCGAATGCGCTTGGCTCGACCAATGCGATGCGCAGGGCGGCGAAGGCCTGCTTGCCCCGCACCGGCACAACCTGCCCGCGTGGCTGGCGGCGCCGCTGCAGGCGCAACTCGGAGAGGACGATTTCTGGGCGCTGGCCGAGGCGCTGGCAGACAACGCCCCGCTGGACCTGCGCGTGAACACGGGCAAGGCCAAGCGCGAGCAGGCGGCCGAAGCGCTGCGCCAGGCGGGCATTCCCGCCCAGGCCACGCCCTACTCGCCATGGGGGCTGCGCGTGCAGGGCCGGCCGTCGCTGGCGCGCATACCGCTCTTCATGGAGGGCGCCATCGAGGTGCAGGACGAGGGCTCGCAGCTGCTGGCGCTGCTGCTGGATGCGCGCCGCGGCGAAATGGTGGTCGACTTTTGCGCCGGTGCCGGCGGCAAGACGCTGGCCATCGGCGCCGGCATGCGCAACACCGGCCGCCTGTACGCCTTCGACGTGTCGGCGCACCGGCTGGAGGCCCTCAAACCCCGGCTGGCGCGCAGCGGCCTGTCCAACGTGCACCCGGTGGCCATCGCGCACGAGCGTGACGAGCGCATCAAGCGCCTGGCCGGCAAGATCGACCGGGTGCTGGTGGATGCCCCTTGTTCGGGCTTGGGCACGCTGCGGCGCAGCCCCGACCTCAAGTGGCGCCAGTCTCCCCAGACGGTGGCTGAATACGCCGGGCGTCAGGCGGCCATCCTGGCCAGCAGCGCGCGGCTGGTGAAGCCGGGCGGGCGCCTGCTATATGCCACCTGCAGCCTGCTGCGCGAAGAGAACGAGGCCGTGGCCGAGGCGTTCGGTGCAAGCCATGCGGAGTTCGAACCGGTGCCGGTCGTCGAACTGTTGGCTGCCGCCAAAGTGCCGGGCGCGTCCGCGCTGTGCACGACAGGGGAGGCGGCAGGCCGGTTCCTGCGGCTGTGGCCGCACCGCCACCAGACCGATGGATTCTTTGCCGCGGTCTGGCGCCGGCGCTCTTGACGTTCAGTCTGCATCGCGCAGGTCCCGCAGGTCGGCAGCGTGTCTTGCCCACGCGCAGGGCAGAAGCGGGGCGTGTTCTCGGCGAGACCGAACACGCAGGAGTCTGCCGGGCACGGTCAGCGCATGGGACAAAACCAGTCCAATGCCGGCGGCGACACGGGGTCTGCGGTACGCCTGCCTCCGTGCGTCCTGCCAGCCGATCTGCCGAAAGGCCAAAAAAAAACCGCCCGGTGCAAACCGGGCGGTGTTCGTTCGGGTCAACCCAGCCGAATCACTTCAGCTTGGCTTCCTTGTACTCGACGTGCTTGCGAGCCTTGGGGTCGAACTTGATGATGCTCATCTTCTCGGGCATCGTCTTCTTGTTCTTGGTAGTGGTGTAGAAGTGACCGGTGTCAGCCGTCGACACCAGCTTGATCTTTTCGCGTCCGCCTTTAGCAGCCATGGTGTTTCTCCTTCAGTGAATCAGGCTTGGCCGCGGGCACGCATGTCTGCGAGCACGGATTCGATGCCGTTCTTGTCGATCAGGCGCAGGGCAGCGCTGGAAACGCGCAGGCGCACCCAGCGGTTTTCGCTCTCCACCCAGAAGCGGCGGTACTGCAGGTTGGGCAGGAAACGGCGCTTGGTCTTGTTGTTGGCGTGGGAAACGTTGTTCCCGCTCATGGGCTTCTTGCCCGTTACTTCACATACGCGTGCCATGGGGACACTCCGGTTGCTGTCAACGGCCCGCTGCGCAGCAGACCCGGCGCTGGGCCGGGCGGGGCAGGGGCCTCACCTCGCCATTTCGATCGGGTGGCGGTAGCCCGTTGCCGCCCGTGAAAGCAGCAAAGCCCGGCATTATAGCGCGCCGAGGCGGCCATGCCCTCACGGCCCTTGCCAGGGGCGTGTCACTCCTGCTGTTCGAGGAAACGCTGCGCGTCCAGTGCCGCCATGCACCCGGTGCCGGCGCTGGTGATGGCCTGGCGGTAGATGTAGTCCTGCACGTCGCCAGCGGCGAACACGCCGGGCACGCTGGTCTGCGTCGCAAAACCTTTGTGCCCACCCTCGGTGACGATGTAACCGCCCTCCATCGCCAGCTGGCCCTGGAAGATGGCGGTGTTGGGCGCGTGGCCGATGGCGATGAAGCAGCCCTGCAGCGCGATGTCTTCGGTGCGCGCCTCGTCCTGCGTGCTGCGGATGCGGATGCCGGTCACGCCCGTGTCGTCTCCCAGCACCTCGTCGAGCGTGAAATAGGTCTTGAGCTCGACCTTGCCGCTGGCCACTTTCTCCATCAGCTTGTCGACCAGGATGGGCTCGGCGCGGAACTTGTCGCGCCGGTGCACCAGCGTGACCTTGCGGGCGATGTTGGTGAGGTACAGCGCTTCCTCCACCGCGGTGTTGCCGCCGCCGATCACGCACACGTCCTGCTCGCGGTAGAAGAAACCGTCGCAGGTGGCGCAGGCCGACACGCCGCGGCCCATGAAGGCCGCTTCCGAGGGCAGGCCCAGGTACTTGGCCGAGGCGCCGGTGGCGATGATCAGCGCGTCGCAGGTATAGGTGCCGCTGTCGCCGGTGAGCGTGAACGGCCGCTGGGACAAGTCCACTGCGCTGATGTGGTCGAACACGACCTGGGTCTTGAAGCGCTCGGCATGCTCCAGAAAGCGTTGCATCAGGTCCGGCCCCTGCACGCCCTGTGCATCGGCAGGCCAGTTGTCCACCTCGGTGGTGGTCATGAGCTGGCCGCCCTGGGCCATGCCGGTGATCAGCATCGGATGGAGGTTGGCGCGCGCGGCATAGACGGCGGCGGTGTAGCCCGCGGGGCCGGAGCCGAGGATCAGGACTTTGGCGTGTTGGTTGGTGGTCGTGGACATAAAGCTCGTCAAAGTGTCAGCAGGAAAGGGGCGGAGCACGTGCGCGCCCGCCACCCGGCCAGGGCATTGTAGGGAGCGGCTGCCGGCCCCAATGGCCGCACGGGTGATCGGGTAAGCTTGTGCGCTTGCCCTGTGTATGACCTATTCCCTCAATACCCTGAATGGATCGCCCGCAGCCAAAGGTGGCGCGCGCGGCGGTGTGGCCCGCTTTGGCCATGAGCTCAGCCTGGTGTTTGGGCTGCTGGCCCTGGTGTTCTGGCTGCTGGCGCTGGTGAGCTTTTCTCCGCAGGACCCTGCCTGGTCCACCACCGGCGCGGCCGACCTGCAAGCCTCGTCCAATTGGGTCGGGCGCCTGGGAGCCTGGACGGCGGACGCCAGTTATTTCCTGCTCGGCTTTTCCGTGTGGTGGACGGTGGCCGCCGCGGTGCACGCCTGGCTGGCGTCACTGGCGAGCTGGATGCGCGCCGGCGGCGCCGCAGACCGCACCTGGCAGCGGCGCGGGCTGTTCTGGATCGGCCTGCTGCTGCTGGTGACCGCCAGCAGTGCGCTGGAATGGTCGCGCCTGTACCGCTTCGAAGGTTTGCTGCCCGGCCATGCGGGGGGCATGCTCGGCTACGCACTCGGCCCGTTGGCGGTGAAATGGCTCGGTTTTACCGGTTCGGGCCTGGCGGGCGTGGTGCTGGTGGTGCTGGGCGCGGCGCTGGTGTTTCGCTTTTCCTGGGGCCACCTGGCCGAGCGGCTGGGCGCGCGCATCGACGCGCTGGTGCAGGGCGCGCGGGCGCAGCGCGAGCGGGTCAGCGACATCGCGGTCGGGCGCCGCGCTGCGCGCGAGCGCCAGGGCGTGCCCCGCGCCGAGCACCGCCACGAGCCGGGCGAGGAGCCCCTGCAGCCTGCCGCGCCGCTCATCGAGCCGCCGCGGGCCGAGCCATCTCCCAGCACGCGCGTGGTGAAGGAGCGGCAAAAACCGCTGTTCACCGAGATGCCCGACAGCACGCTGCCGCAGGTGGCGCTGCTGGACGCCGCGCAGGCGCGCCAGGAAACGGTCTCTCCCGAGACGCTGGAGATGACCAGCCGGCTGATCGAGAAGAAGCTCGAGGACTTTGGCGTGGACGTCACGGTGGTGGCCGCAGCGCCCGGGCCGGTCATCACGCGCTACGAAATCGAGCCCGCCACCGGTGTGAAAGGCTCGCAGGTCGTCAACCTGGCCAAGGACCTGGCGCGTTCGCTTTCGCTGGTGTCGATCCGCGTCGTCGAGACGATACCCGGCAAGACGACCATGGCGCTGGAGCTGCCCAACGCGCGGCGCCAGACCATCCGCCTGTCCGAGATCCTGGGCTCGCAGGTCTACCACGACGCGCGCAGCATGCTCACCGTCGGCCTGGGCAAGGACATCGTCGGCGCGCCGGTGGTTGCCGACCTGGCCAAGATGCCGCACTGTCTGGTGGCAGGCACCACGGGCTCGGGCAAGTCGGTGGGCATCAATGCCATGATCCTCAGCCTGCTGTACAAGGCCGAGGCGCGCGACGTGCGCCTCTTGATGATCGACCCCAAGATGCTGGAGATGTCGGTCTACGAGGGTATCCCGCACCTGCTGGCGCCCGTGGTCACGGACATGAAGCAGGCCGCGCACGGCCTGAACTGGTGCGTGGCCGAAATGGAGCGCCGCTACAAGCTGATGAGCAAGCTGGGCGTGCGCAACCTGGCCGGCTACAACACCAAGATCGACGAGGCGCGGGCCAGGGAGGAATCGATTCCCAACCCGTTCAGCCTCAACCCGGAGGCCCCCGAGCCACTGGAGCGCCTGCCCTACATCGTCGTGGTGATCGACGAGCTGGCCGACCTGATGATGGTCGTGGGCAAGAAGATCGAGGAGCTGATCGCCCGCCTGGCGCAAAAGGCCCGCGCCGCCGGCATCCACCTCATCCTGGCCACGCAGCGCCCCAGCGTGGATGTGATCACCGGCCTGATCAAGGCCAACATCCCGACGCGCATCGCGTTCCAGGTCAGCAGCAAGATCGACAGCCGCACCATCCTGGACCAGATGGGCGCAGAAGCCCTGCTCGGCATGGGCGACATGCTCTACATGGCCAGCGGCACCGGTCTGCCGGTGCGGGTGCACGGCGCCTTCGTTTCCGATGAGGAAGTGCACCGTGTGGTGGATTACCTCAAGACCCAAGGGGAGCCGGACTACATCGAGGGCGTGCTGGAGGGCGGTAGTGTCGAGGACGACGCTGGCGGCCCGGGCGCGCTGGACGGCGAAGGCGGGGGCGAGAAGGACCCCATGTACGACCAGGCCGTCGAGGTGGTGCTGCAGGACCGCAAGGCCAGCATCTCCTACGTGCAGCGCAAGCTGCGCATCGGTTACAACCGCTCGGCACGGCTGCTCGAGGACATGGAAAAAGCGGGTCTGGTCAGCGCCCTGACCAGCAGCGGCCAGCGCGAAGTGCTGGTACCGGCCCGGGAGTAGGGCCGCGCCGCAGGCGGTCCGTGCGGCGGCATTCCATGTGCGAGGCCTGCTTGGCGTTGGTGACAACCTTCGAGGCTGCGTTGCACCCGCTGCTTGCCGCTGCCGGCGGCTTGTGGCCCGACCACGCCGCGCCATTTGCTTGAAAGAAGACCCGATGAAGAAAACAATGACCGCGTTGCTGTTGGCTGCCACCGCACAGTGGGCCTGGGCCGACGGCCTGGCAAGCCTGGAGAATTTCATGAAAGGCGCCCGCAGCGGCAGCGCGCAGTTCACGCAGACCGTGACCTCCCCGCCCAAGGAAGGCCAGGCGGCGCGCAGCAAGACCAGCAGCGGCACGTTCGAATTCCAGCGCCCCGGGCGCTTCCGCTTCGTGTACAAAAAACCGTTCGAGCAGACCATCGTCGCCGACGGCAAGACGCTGTGGCTCTACGACGCCGACCTGAACCAGGTCACGCAGCGTGCGCAGGACAAGGCGCTGGGATCGACCCCGGCAGCGCTGCTGGCGTCGGCACCCGACCTGGCGGCGCTGCGCGCAGATTTCACGCTGGAATCGCTGCCGCAAGCCGACGGCCTGCAGTGGGTACGGGCCACACCGCGGGCCACCGATGGACAGATCAAGAACGTGCGGGTGGGCTTCGATGGCGACCGCCTGGCCGTGCTGGACATTGCCGACAGCTTTGGCCAGCGCTCGGTCCTGCGGTTTGCCGACATGCAGGTCAACCCGGCGCTCCCGGAAGGCACTTTTAGCTTCAAGACGCCCGCCGGCGCGGACGTGGTGCGGCAATGAAAACGCTTCCCTTTTGATAGCTGCTTGCGCTTATCTGGCAAGCGCTAGAGCCAATTTTTACTCTCCACTGGCAAGCGCCTGTGCCACCCGGGCCTGAAGCGCCGGCAGGCATTCGGCCTCGAACCACGGATGGTGCTTGAGCCAGCCGTTGTTGCGCGGGCTGGGGTGGGGCAGGGCCACCACCGGGCTGTCTGCAAACATGCTGGCGCGCACCGTCTCGCCCAGAGGCTTGCCGCGCGCGCCTGGCAGGTGCCAGCCGATCGCGTACTGCCCCACGGCCAGGGTCAGCGAGATGCGCGGCATCAGCGCGAGCAGGGGCGCGCGCCACGTGGGCGCGCATTCGGGTCTGGGCGGCGCATCGCCCGAGGCCCCCTTGCCCGGGTAGCAAAAGCCCATCGGGACGATCGCCACGCGTGCTTCGTCGTAGAACAACGGGCGCGGCAGGCCCAGCCAGGCACGCAGGCGCTCGCCGCTGGCGTCGTCGAAGGGAATGCCGGACGCGTGCACCTTGCGGCCCGGCGCCTGACTGGCGATCAGGATGCGCGCGTCGCTGCCGGCCTGCAGCACCGGGCGCGGCCCGAGGGGCAGCACGGGGGCGCACAGCGTGCAGGCACGCACGCGGTGCAGTAAATCCTTCATCGGCAGCAGCGGGGCGGAGTGGGTGGGCAAGGCTGGGTCGTCGGACATGAGAGGGGATCTGCGAAGCATGCGCCCGCATACGCCAGCGGCATGAACGCACGCCTGGGTTCGTTTTCAGGGCGGCCGGGAGTGCCGACGGTGGAGGGTGGAAGGTAGTGCGGCAGAGGCGCCGGCATGGCCCCGGCGATCGGCACCCATGCTAGGCGCATCATAGAAAGCAGCGCGCCTTCCGGCACCCGGCGCCATCCATGCCGCTACGATCGACGCAGCCTTATGACCACGAAAAATTCTCCGTCCGCGGCTGCCGCGCATTCCCCGCTGGCCGAACGGCTGCGCCCGCAGTCGCTCGGCGAGGTGGTGGGCCAGCAGCACATCCTGGGCCCCGGCATGCCGCTGCGCCTGGCGTTCGAGTCGGGCCGGCCGCACAGTTGCATCCTGTGGGGTCCGCCCGGCGTGGGCAAGACCACCATCGCGCGGCTCATGGCGGCGGCGTTCGATGCCCAGTTCATCAGCATCAGCGCCGTGTTGGGGGGGGTCAAGGAGATCCGCGAAGCGGTGCAGCAGGCGGAAAGCGCGGCGAGCGGGCTGGTGCCGCAGCGCACCATCGTCTTTGTCGACGAGGTGCACCGGTTCAACAAAAGCCAGCAGGACGCTTTCCTGCCCCACGTGGAAAGTGGTTTGTTCACCTTCGTCGGGGCGACCACCGAGAACCCGTCGTTCGAGGTCAACTCGGCGTTGCTCTCGCGCGCGGTGGTGTATGTGCTGCAACCGCTCACGGCGGACGACCTGCGGCAGATCGTCGCGCGCGCACAGGCAGCGCAGCTGCTGCCGGCAGTCGAGCCCGACGCGCTGCAGCGCCTTGTCGCCTATGCGGACGGAGATGCCCGGCGGCTGCTCAACACGCTGGAAACGCTGTCCGTGACCGCGGCGCAGGCCGGTTTGGCGCGCATCGAGGACGCGTGGCTGCTGCAGGTGCTGGGCGAGCAGGTGCGCCGCTACGACAAGGGGGGCGAACAGTTCTACGACACCATCAGCGCGCTGCACAAGTCCGTTCGGGGCTCCGACCCCGACGCCGCGCTGTACTGGCTGGTGCGCATGCTCGATGGCGGGGCGGATCCCCGCTACCTGGCACGCCGCATCGTGCGCATGGCCTGGGAAGATATCGGATTGGCCGATCCGCGCGCGCTGCAGATCGCCGGTGACGCGGCCCATACCTACGAGCGCCTGGGCTCGCCGGAAGGCGAGCTGGCGCTGGCGCAGGCGGTGCTCTACCTGGCCGTGGCGCCCAAGAGCAACGCCGGCTACGCCGCGTACAACAAGGCCCGGGCCTTCGTGAAGCAGGGCGGCACCCAGCCGGTCCCGCTGCACCTGCGCAATGCCCCCACGGCACTCATGAAACAGCTCGACTACGGGCGCCACTACCGCTACGCGCATGACGAGGAGGGCGGCTTTGCCGCCGGCGAGCGCTACCTGCCCGACGGCATGGAGCCGCCCGGTTTCTACCAGCCCGCGCCCCGCGGCCTGGAGATCCAGATCGGCCAGAAACTGCAGGAGCTGCGCGAGCGCAACGCGGCGGCGGACCTGCGCAAGCCGCAGCCCGGCGCACCGGGCTGATCTGATACGCAGGCGCTACACCGCCGAACAAACCCCGCCACTGGGAATAAGCGCATACCCTGGGAATCGCGCGAGCATCAGTAGAACTAATGCCGCGAACGGCCGCCTGATGCCGCTCTTGATCAAGGGAAAACCCCGCCGGGGCAGGAGGGGGGCGAACGCCAAAGCCGTGACAAAATTTCACCACTCAACCCGCACAGATCCGACCTGGCGGGTTTTTTGTTAGAGGCAGGCGGCCCACAAGGCCGTGCCCAAAGCCGTCTGCCCGGGTGCGTGTCGCTCACGAAGGACTCAACTTATGGACATTTTGCTGCAACAGATCATCAATGGTCTGGTCCTGGGCAGCATGTACGCCTTGATAGCCCTGGGCTATACCATGGTGTACGGCATCATCCAGCTCATCAACTTCGCGCACGGCGAGGTGCTCATGATCGGGGCACTCACCAGCTGGAGCTGCATCGGTCTGATGCGCGATGCCATGCCCGGCGCGCCCGGCTGGCTCATCCTGCTGCTGGCCACCCTCATTGCCTGCTTCGTGGCGGCGGTGCTTAACTACACCATCGAGAAGGTGGCCTACCGGCCGCTGCGCAACAGCCCGCGCCTGGCCCCCCTGATCACCGCCATCGGCATGTCGCTGCTGCTGCAGACGCTGGCCATGATCATCTGGAAGCCCAACTACAAGCCCTATCCCACGCTGCTGCCGTCCACGCCCTTCCAGGTCGGCGGCGCCGTGATCACCAGCACTCAGGTGCTGATCTTGAGCGTGACGGTGATCTCGCTGGCGGCCATGGTCTACCTGGTCAGCTACACCCGGCTGGGCCGCGCCATGCGGGCCACGGCCGAGAACCCGCGCGTGGCGGCCCTGATGGGCGTCAAGCCGGACATGGTGATCTCCGCCACCTTCATCATCGGCGCCGTGCTGGCGGCCATCGCCGGCATCATGTACGCCTCCAACTACGGCACGGCCCAGCACACCATGGGCTTCCTGCCGGGCCTGAAGGCCTTCACGGCGGCGGTGTTCGGCGGCATCGGCAACCTCACCGGTGCCGTGGTGGGCGGCATCCTGCTGGGCCTGATCGAGGCCATCGGCTCGGGCTACATCGGCACCCTCACGGGCGGCGTGCTGGGCAGCCACTACACCGACATCTTCGCCTTCATCGTGCTGATCATCATCCTCACGCTGCGCCCCTCGGGCCTGCTGGGCGAGCGCGTGGCCGACCGGGCCTGAAGAGGGGAGCAACCACACCATGAAAAATCACAAGATCCAATGGATCCTGGGCGGCATCGCGCTGCTCGTGCTGCCGCTGATCCTGCAGTACTTCGGCAACGCCTGGGTGCGCATCGCCGACCTGGCGCTGCTGTACGTCATGCTGGCCCTGGGCCTGAACATCGTGGTGGGCTATGCCGGCTTGCTCGACTTAGGGTACGTAGCCTTCTATGCCGTGGGCGCCTACATGTTCGGCCTGCTGGCCTCGCCCCACCTGGCCGACAACTTCGCCTGGTTCGCGGCGCACTTCCCCGAGGGCCTGCACATGTCGCTGTGGATGGTGATACCGCTGGCCCTGGTGCTGGCGGCCATCACCGGCGTGCTGCTGGGCATTCCCGTGCTCAAGCTGCGCGGCGACTATCTGGCCATCGTGACGCTGGGCTTCGGCGAGATCATCCGCATTTTCCTGAACAACCTGGACCACCCGGTCAACATCACCAACGGCCCCAAGGGCCTGGGGCAGATCGACTCGGTCAAGGTCTTCGGGCTGGACCTGGGGCGGCGCCTGGAGCTGTTCGGCTACGACATCAATTCCGTCACGCTCTACTACTACCTGTTCCTGGTGCTGGTGCTGGTGACCATCTGGGTGTCCTACCGGCTGCAGGACTCGCGCATCGGCCGCGCCTGGATGGCCGTGCGCGAGGACGAGATCGCCGCCAAGGCCATGGGCATCAACACGCGCAACATGAAGCTGCTGGCCTTCGGCATGGGTGCGTCGTTCGGCGGCGTGGCGGGCAGCATGTTCGCGGCCTTCCAGGGCTTCGTCTCGCCCGAGTCGTTCAGCCTGATGGAGTCGGTGATGATCGTCGCGATGGTGGTGCTGGGCGGCATTGGCCACATCCCCGGCGTGATCCTGGGTGCGGTGCTGCTGTCGGCGCTGCCCGAGGTGCTGCGCTATGTCGCGGGTCCGCTGCAGGCCATGACCGACGGGCGGCTGGATGCGTCCATCCTGCGCCAACTGCTCATCGCGCTGGCCATGATCACCGTCATGCTGCTTCGCCCGCGCGGCCTGTGGCCCGCGCCCGAGCACGGCAAGAGCCTGGCCCAGAAGTCCTGACCCCAACGCTTGACCAGTGAACGACATGGCAGACACAACAGACAACGAGGTGGTGCTCAGGGTTGCGGGCATCTCCAAGCGCTTCGGCGGCCTGCAGGCGCTCTCCGATGTGGGCATCACCATCCAGCGCGGCCAGGTCTATGGCCTGATCGGGCCCAACGGCGCGGGCAAGACCACCTTCTTCAACGTCATCACCGGGCTGTACACGCCGGACAGCGGCACCTTCGAGCTGGCGGGCCAGCCCTACGAGCCGCGCGCCGTGCACCTGGTGGCCAAGGCCGGCATCGCGCGCACGTTCCAGAACATCCGCCTCTTCGCCGAAATGACGGCGCTGGAGAACGTGATGGTCGGGCGACACATCCGCACGCATTCGGGCCTGGCGGGCGCCATCTTCCGCACCAAGAGCTTCCTGCAGGAGGAGGCCGAGATCGCCCACCGCGCGCACGAACTGCTCGAGTACGTGGGCATTGCCAAGTACGCCGACTTCCGTGCGCGCACGCTGTCGTACGGGGACCAGCGCCGCCTGGAGATCGCCCGCGCGCTGGCCACCGATCCGCAACTCATCGCATTGGACGAGCCGGCGGCCGGCATGAACGCCACCGAGAAGGTGCAGCTGCGCGAGCTGATCGACCGCATCCGCAACGACAACCGCACCATTTTGCTGATCGAGCACGACGTGAAGCTGGTGATGGGCCTGTGCGACCGCGTCACGGTGTTGGACTATGGCAAGCAGATCGCCGAAGGCACGCCCTACGACGTGCAGCGCAACGAAAAAGTGATCGAGGCCTACCTCGGTACCGGAGGACACTGAGAAATGGCACACATGGCAACAACGGGTGATGCATCCAAGCAGGTGCTGCTACAGGTCAAGGGTCTGAAGGTGGCCTACGGCGGCATCCAGGCCGTCAAGGGGGTGGACCTGGAAGTGCGCGAGGGCGAGCTGGTCACGCTGATCGGCTCCAACGGCGCCGGCAAGACCACCACGATGAAGGCCATCACCGGTACGCTGGGGATGAACGACGGCGAGATCCACTACCTCGGCCAGAGCATCCGCGGCAAGGGTGCGTGGGACCTGGTCCGGCAAGGGCTGGTGATGGTGCCCGAAGGGCGCGGCGTGTTCGCGCGCATGTCGATCACCGAGAACCTGCTGATGGGCGCCTACACGCGAGACGACAAGGCCGGCATCCAGGCCGACGTCGAGAAGATGTTCAACATTTTTCCCCGCCTGCGCGAACGCAAGGACCAGCTCGCCGGCACCATGTCCGGCGGTGAGCAGCAGATGCTGGCGATGGGCCGCGCCCTGATGAGCCAGCCCAAGGTGCTGCTGCTGGACGAACCCTCCATGGGCCTGTCGCCGATCATGGTCGACAAGATCTTCGAGGTCGTGCGCGACGTGTACGCGCTGGGCGTCACCGTCGTGCTGGTCGAGCAGAACGCCAGCCGGGCGCTGGCGATCGCCGACCGTGGTTACGTGATGGAGTCGGGCCTGATCACCATGACCGGTGGCGGCCAGGAGCTGCTGAGCGACCCGCGCGTGCGCGCAGCCTACCTGGGCGAATAGCCGGAACACATTTGGGGAACTGGCGTTTGGGAACGCCAGGTTTTGGCCCCGCTGCGGCGGGGCTTTTTTCGTGCCTGCCCAGTACTGCGGCAGCGCCACACCACCGGACGTCATGCAGCGTCCAGCGCGCAAGGGTGCCGCGTGGCACCATTTCGACCATGCAAGCTCTGCAATCCCTGCCTGTCTCCCTGCAGACCGTGTTGCTGCTGGTCGCCAGCAATGTGTTCATGACGTTCGCCTGGTACGGACACCTGCGCAACCTGGCCACGTGGCCCTGGTATGCGGCGGCCCTGGCGAGCTGGGGCATCGCGCTGTTCGAGTACCTGCTGCAGGTGCCGGCCAACCGCATCGGCCATACGCAGTTCAGCGTCGGGCAGCTGAAGATCATGCAGGAGGTCATCACCCTCACGGTGTTCGTGCCGTTTGCCGCGCTGTACCTGGGCGAGCCCCTCAAGTGGGACTATCTCTGGGCCGGCCTGTGCCTGGTCGGCGCGGTGTACTTCATCTTCCGCGGCGGGTGAGGGGTCGCGCGGCACCCGTTAAACTCGCGCCCAATTCAGGCCGGACGCACCAAAGGCCCAGGCCCAGGCCGGCCGCGCGAACGATCTCTCCCTCCTTCCTCCCTCCCGCCTCTCCGATACCCCCACCAGGAGCCCGCATGCTGTTTGGCAAGCTGTTGCCGCGCGAAGGCAATTTTTTCGACATGTTCAACCAGCATGCCGAGCGCATCGTCGAGGCCGCCCGGGCGTTTTCGCAACTGGTGGCGAACTACAACGACGCGCACCTGCGCGACCGTTACAACCTGGACGTGGACAATGCCGAGCGCGCCGCGGACCGGGTCACGCACGAGGTCAACCGCACGCTGCACAAGACCTTCATCACGCCCATCGACCGCGAGCAGATCCACTCGCTGATCAACACCATGGACGACGTCGCCGACCTGATCCAGGACTCGGCCGAGACCATGG
>DAMCAL010000056.1:0-15962 GCA_032059585.1 Burkholderiaceae bacterium | reverse complement strand
TGTCCAAGTACGCGCGGCTGGTGGACTGGGTCATGGGCCGCCCGCAGATCCAGGAGGAGGCGGTGGTGCAACTGGCCGACCTGATCATGGAAAAGACCCAGCCCAACGGCCTGGCCATCGTCATGGAGGCGAGCCACTTTTGCATGTCCTGGCGCGGCGTGCGCGAGATGGACAGCAAGATGCTCAATTCGGTCATGCGCGGCGTGTTTCTCACCGACCCTACGCTCAGGCGCGAATTTCTCTCGCTCATCCCGGGCCGCGCCTGACGCAAAGTCCGGCTGCCTACAGCCTGCAACAAGGAGACCGAGACATGCTGGTGCGCCTGCTCTACGTCAGCCGCGCGGTGGACACATCCCCCGCCGCCATCGAAGCCATCCTGGCGCAGTCGCGCCAGCACAACCCGGCCACGGGCATCACGGGGGTGCTGTGCTACGGCGGCGGGGTGTTCCTGCAGGCCATCGAAGGCGGCCGCGCCCAGGTCAGCGAGCTGTTCGGCCACATCCAGCGCGATGCACGCCACTCCGACGTCGAGCTGCTCGCGTTCGAGGAAATTTCCGAGCGCCGCTTCGGCGGCTGGACCATGGGCCAGGTCAACCTGGCCAAGCTGAACCATTCCATCGTTTTGAAATACTCCGAGCGGCCCGAGTTCGACCCGTACGCCGCCTCGGGCAAAGTGTCGTTCGCGCTGCTTGAGGAGTTGATGGCCACGGCCTCCATCATCGGCAGGGCCTGACCCCACCCCTTGCGCCCCTGCCGGGCCGCAGAGCGCCGACGCGCCTGCGGCCCTTCCTGCGACGTCTGCCCGTCCCTCCATGTCCCTGCACGCCTTCGGCCTGGTCCTGCTGGCCGGCCTGATCCATGCGCTGTGGAACATCGCCGCCAAAAAGGCGGGGGGCGACGCGCGCTTCGCCTTTTTCACCTCGGTCTTGATGATGGTGGTGTGGGCGCCACTGGGCTGGTGGCTGGGACGCAGCGCGGTGCCGCTGTGGGGCGCGCACGAATGGGCCGTCGTCGTCGTGAGCGGCGTGCTGCACGTGGTGTACTACGTGACGCTCCTGCGCGGCTACCGCAAGGCGGATCTGACGGTGGTCTACCCGCTGGCGCGTGGCACCGGCCCGCTGCTGTCGTCGCTCACCGCAGTGCTGCTGCTGGGCGAGCGGCTGTCCGCCTGGGGCGCGCTGGGCCTGGCGGGCGTCGTGGGCGGGGTGTTTTTGATCGCCGGCGGTCCGGCCCTGCTGCGTAC
This sequence comes from Burkholderiaceae bacterium, assembly GCA_032059585.1. GTDB lineage: Bacteria > Pseudomonadota > Gammaproteobacteria > Burkholderiales > Burkholderiaceae_C > Melaminivora. The sequence continues at coordinate 14,719 of DAMCAL010000056.1, read as the reverse complement.
TCAGCCAGACGCGGGCGGCGCGGCGCACCAGCGGCTGCGCAAGGGGCTGCTGTACGGCGTGCTGACCGGCGTGTTCATCGCCAGCTACACGGTGGTGGACGGCTACGCGGTCAAGGCGCTGCTGCTGTCGCCCATCCTGCTGGACTACGTCGGCAATCTGGTGCGCATACTGGTGCTGGCCCCGGTGGCGTTGCGCCGCCCCGTCGAGCTGGCAGGGCTGTGGACCACGCAGTGGCGCTGGGCGCTGCTGGTGGCCACCGTGAGCCCGGTGGCCTATGTGCTGGTGCTGTACGCCATGCAAAGCGCGCCGCTGTCGCTGGTCGCGCCAGCGCGCGAGGTGTCGATGCTGTTCGCCGCCCTCATCGGCGGGCGGCTGCTGGGCGAAGGCGACCGCGCTGCGCGCATCGCCGGCGCCGTGCTGATCGCCGTCGGGGTCGGGGCGCTGGCGCACGGCTGAACGCGGCGGCCGGCCGCTCAGCGCAGGGCGGCGCAGCTTTTTGCGATGACGGCGTCGAAGGCGTCGAAGTCGAGCGGCTTGCCCAGCACGTGGTCGAAGCCTGGCAGTCCGGCGCCTGCAGCGCCGCCCGGCATGCCGGTGATGGCAATGGCGATACAGGGCATGCCCTGCGCCTCGGCCAGCGCGCGCAGCCGCTGCACGAGCTCGGTGCCCTCCATGTCGGGCAGGTGCTGGTCCAGCAGCAGCAGCGGCGCGGTCCGCTCGCGCATCAAAGCCAGCGCGCCTGCGCCATCGCTGGCGGTGCGAACCGTGTGTCCCTCCATCTCCAGCAGTTCGCTCAGCAGCATGCAGGCTTCGGGGTTGTCGTCCACGAGAAGGATGTCGGCCGTCATGGTGCGCAAGTATGGACCCGGTGGCGATGCCCGGGGCCGTGGATGGTTCTGCCACGCGCTGTCGGGCGGGGTGGCCGGTCGGTGTAGGCGCCCCGCCAGGGCGCCCCGTGCGCGCTCAGGGCAGCGTCAGGGTGAACACCACCTGCGGCGGATCATGCCGGTACGCCAGGCCACCGCCGTGGCCCTGGGCGATCTGCTGGGCGATGTACAGCCCCAGCCCCAGACCCGTGCGGTTGCGCGCGTTGCCGGTGGAAGTGGCCTTGAACGGCCTGAACAGCCCCTCGACAGTGTCGGCGGCGATCGGCCCGGCCACGTTGCGCACCTCCACGTGGCGGCCCGCCCGGTCGGCGAACGCGCGCACCTGCAGCGGCTCGCCCGGCTGGCCGTGGTGGCGGGCGTTGCTCAGCAGGTTGGCGAACACCTGCGCGATGCGGTCGGCGTCGGCATGCGCGAGCAGTTCGCCCGGCAGGTCGGCGTCGATGGTGATGCCGGGGTGGGCCATGCGCGCCTCGTCCATCAGGTCGTGCAGCAGCGGCACCAGGTCCATGCGCGTGCGCTGCAGGTCCAGCCCCAGGCGCGACTGCAGGCGCGACAGGTCCATCACCTGGCTGACCAGGCGCTGCATGCGGCTGCTGGACGACTGGATGCGCTGCCCGAGCTGGCCGGCGCGGGCGCCGCCATCGGCGCTTTTCTCCAGCACCCGCGCGGCCATGCTGATGGAATGCAGCGGGTCGCGCAGGTCGTGCCCCAGGATGGCCATGAGCTGCGTGCGCGCGCGGTTCATCTCGGCCTGGCGGGCGTGCTGCACCCGCACCAGTTCGGCCAGCAGTTGCTGCGCCAGCTCCAGGTCGTCGCCGCTCCAGTGCTCGGAGGTGCCGCGCACGGTTTCCTTCCACAGCTCGAACGAGCCGCGCGGGGTCAGGCGCGGGCCGTGCGGGCCGGGGCGCACTTCCTTTTCGGGCCGTCCGCCCCAGTGGATGGTTTCGATCTGCTCGCGGCGCAGGAACACCAGCCACTGGCTGTTGCCGGGCTCCAGCGGCAGCGCCAGCACCCCGCACCAGGGCGCCAGCAAGGGCGCCAGCGCCGGAGCCAGCGTGGGCAGCGCATCCGTGTGCCATGGCGCCTGGCCTGTTTCGGTCGCGTCCAGCCACTGCACCAGCGCGCGGGCGCCCGCCTCGGTCACGTTGCCCTCGCGGTGCAGGCGGCCGTGCTCGGTCACCAGCACGGCATCGGCGCGCAGCGCCTGCGCCAGCGGCGCGGCATGGCGCACCAGTGCGCGGAACTCGTCTTCGCTGTGCAGCACGTCTTCGATGAGCCGGGTGCGCAGCGCCGCCATGTCGCCATGGCGCTGCGCCTGCGTGCGCGCCAGCGCGCCCTGGATGTTGGCGGCCAGCAGCTGCGCGATCACGTCGCAGGCCATGCGCACGCTGTAGGGCACCTGCCGGGCGGCCATGTGGTGGCACGCCAGCATGCCCCAGAGCTGCCCGTGGATGACCAGGGAGATGCTCATCGAGGCCCCCACACCCATGTTGGACAGGTACTCGATGTGGATCGGCGAGACGCTGCGCAGCACGCCTGCACTCAGGTCCAGCGGCTCGGCGCCGCTGCTGCGCAGCGGCACGGGGGCGGAGCGCACATCGGCGATAAGCCGCAGGGTGTTGGCCACATACAGGCGGCGCGCCTGGGCCGGGATGTCGCTGGCCGGGTAACGCCGGCCCTGGTAGGCGTCCAGCGCGGGCACGCGCGACTCCGCCACCACGTCCCCGCTGTGGTCGTGGCGAAAGCGGTAGGCCATCACCCGGTCGAAGCCGGTGAGGGCCTGCAGCTCCTGGGTGGCCAGTTGCAGCAGATCGTCGACGGGGCGCGATCGGCGCAGCTTCTCCATGGCGCGGTGCGCCTGCGTGGCGAAGTCCGCCAGTTCGCGCGCGTTCTGGCGGCGCTGCTCGAACTCGATGACCAGCAGCGACTGCGGGGAAAGGTGGGGCACGACGTCGTAGGTGCGGCCGTGCAGCGTGCACTCGAGCGGCATCGGCAGCTCGCCGGTGCCGGCCAGCGCCTGCAGGCCGCCCGCCAGCAGCTCGCACAGCGCGGCATCCGCCTGCAGCAGGGGCGCGTCCGCCAGCCGCATGCCGGGTGCGATGTCGTGCTCGCCGCCTTGCAGCAGCGCGGCATTGGCGCTGGCATGGCAGACCGTGCCGTGGGCGTCCACGGCCAGCAGCACGCCGTGCGACTGGATGGCGCCGGGAATGTGGATGGGCTCGCGGTCGCAGTTGTCCAGTGTCGCGGGCGGCAGGAGCGGCGTGGGGGACCCTGTCATGCCGCCACCTCCGGGGTGCGCAGCAGGGTCTGCAGCACACCGAAGGCTGCGCGCGCGCCGTCGCAAGCGGCGGCGGTGGGTGCCGGGCCGCGCACGTGCGCCTCCAGGGCCGCGGTGAAGGCGCGCCAGCGCGCCCCGGTCGCGCTGCCACTGCCGCGCAGGTAGCGCAACGGGTGCGGTGCCAGGCGCCCCGCCAACCGGCGGTACAGCACCTGTCCGCCCAGTTGGGAGCCCTCCACGACGTACGCCAGGCCCCAGCGCACCGCTTCGGCCTGCGCGCCGTGTCGGGCCATGGCCTGCGCCACGGCCGCTGTGGACGCGGGGCACCCCGGGGCGGGCACCAGGCCGGCGTCGCCCAGGTCGCCGTGCAGGCGCTCGAGCTGCTGGGGCAGCCCCCAGGCCAGGGCCGGAGCACGCCAGGGCAGCGCCCGCAGCTCGGGCGCCAGGCCGCTGAGCCAGGCGTGCAGGGCGGCTGCGTGGTGCAGGTAGTCGTCCAGACCGGCACCCGCCTGTGCGAGGGGCAGTTCCCGGTCCAGGCATTCGTGCTGCACACGGGTGGCGGCACGCAGGCAGGCCAATGCGGCAGGGGCCGCCTCGGCTGGGGGGGTGGTCAGGGGGCGCAGGAGCAAAGGGGGGTCGACAACAGGCGGGCCGCACGGAGCGCAGCTGGACCGCCGGACCATTCTAGGGGCTGCGCGGGCCGCGGGCGGCCCCCTGTGCAACGCGCTAGGACATCGGCTGCGCGCGGGCGGTTGGTTGGGCCTTTTGTGCCACGTGCGGCGGATCGATCTCGACCCAGTCGCGGCCGTGGCGCAGCCCGGCGCCCAGGTACTGCGCCAGGTGCGACAGCGCGGCGCCGTCCAGCGCCGGCATGCCCGGCGTGGGCGCTGCAGGGGGAGCGTCGGGCGCGCTGCCTTGCGCCTGCACGCGCAGGCTCGTGCTGCCGCCATTCAGCGGCTGGATGTGCACCGCTGCCGGCGCGCCGCCTGGCGCCTCGGCCAGCATGTGGATGGCGCCCAGCAGCAGGCACAGGACGGGCTGCTGCGGCGCGCGCTCTTGCGGGACTGCGGCCGACAGCTCGAGCTGCAGACCCCGCATCGCCAGCAGCGGGTACGACAGGTCGCGCGCGAGCTGCGCCGTGGCCGCCAGCGGCTCGGGTGCCTGCGGGCCCTGCAGGTCCCAGTGGCGCAGGCGCCGGGCGCTTTCGGCCAGGCTCGCCAGATGCTCTTCGAACTGTTCGATTTGCACGGTGATGGGTTCGCCGCCGCCGGCCGGATCGCCCGCGCGGCGCTTGAGCACCACGGCGCCCATGCGCATGATGGTCAACATGCCGGCCAGGTCATGGCGTACCACCGGCATGGTGCGCGCGAGGATGGCTTGCTGCACGCCCAGGGCCATCCAGGCCTGGGCAATCGGGAGGGAGAAGTCAGATGGTGTCATGGCTGTCGGGCCATTGAACCAGCCCGGCGCCGCACGGCGGGTAGGACGACACCCCGTGTAAGCAGGTGTATGCAATTGTGCGCCGCGGTGTCGCGGCGGCAGTGCACCGGTCAGGCGCCGTGGGTCAGCGCCTGGTAGCGGGCGCGCGTGGTGGGCGATACCGAGGCGACGAGCTGGGCGTGCGGCGTCTGGTGGCGCGCCACCATGCGCGCGCTGGCCACCGCCTTGGACTTGCAGAACCAGTGGCAGCTGTGCTGCATGAGCAGCAGCTCGGCCGTCATGACAAATGCGCGCTGGCGTCCGTCCAGGGCGTCGTCGTTGCGCAGGGCGCGGTTCATGCCCTGTGCGTGCACCGCGAGCAACTGGCGCATGTCGAAAGTGGCCGACGGGTACCACTGCGCCGCGAAGGGCAGGGCGACCGGCAGGCGGCTCACGCGCGTCTCGGGCGTGCCCAGGCGGGCGAAGGCGGCGACGAAGCGGTCGAATTGCGCACACAGCTGCGCTTCGCTCGGAGCCAGCACCTCCAGCACCTGCTGGCGTCGCTCGGCGCTGGCCTCGCCCATGGCGCGCAGGTATCCCTGGGTGAGGGTCTGCATCAGGCGTTCGATCTGGAAGGGCGCGAGGTGCTGGCCCAGCAGGGCAATGCGCCGGCGCTGTTGCTGGCCATTGAGCAGCCAGGCGCTGGTGGCGGCGAACGCCACCACGAGGAAGGGGTCCATGGCGAAGAAAGTCAGGGGACAACGGGGCGGCGCACGCGCCGGCAAGGAGGCTATTGTGCGGCCTGGCTTGCGGCGCCACGCGGCACAATCGCCGGTGCGCGCCGCGCCGCGCTTTTCTCCATCCTCGTTCGATCCCCCGTCACGTGCCATCGCTGCAGACCCTGCTCGCATTTTTCGGCGTCGCCGTGCTGCTGGCGCTCACCCCCGGGCCGGACAACGTCTTCGTGCTGGTGCAGTCCGCCCAGCGTGGCTGGCGCGCCGGCATGTGCGTGGTGGCAGGGCTGTGCCTGGGGCTCGTCGGCCACACGGCGGCCGTGGCGTTGGGACTGGCGGCGGTGTTCGCCGCGTCCAGCGCGGCCTTCACGGCGCTCAAGCTGTGCGGTGCGGCCTACCTGGCTTGGCTGGCCTGGGGGGCATGGCGGGCGCCCGCAGGGGTGCAGGACCTGCAGCCCGAAGCCGGGACGAAAGCGCCCACGCGCCGCCGGGGCGCTGGCCTGCCCATGGTCGGGCGCGGCGTGGTCATGAACCTCACCAACCCCAAGGTGCTGTTGTTTTTTTTGGCGTTCCTGCCGCAGTTCGCGGACCCGGCGCGCGGCCCGCTGGCGCGCCAGACCCTGGTGCTGGGGCTGGTGTTCATGGCCGCCACGTTCCTGGTGTTCGGCGCCATTGCCTGCTTTTCAGGGGCGTTCGGCGCGGTCCTGCAGCGCTCGCACCGGGCGCAGCGGCTGCTGAACCGGGTGACGGCCCTGGTGTTCCTCGCGCTGGCGGTGCGGCTGGCCACCGCGCAGCGCTGATGCTCCCGTTTTCATAGCTGCTCGCGCTTGACTGGCAAGCGCTGGCGCCACTTTTCTTTCAAATTTCCGCGTGGGGCGGCGCCGGCCACGGGCGCTGCGGTCCGTGCAGCTGCTCGAAGGCGCGCGCCACGCGCAGCACGCCCAGGTCGTCGAAGCGCTGCCCGGCGATCTGCAGGCCGATGGGCAGGCCGTCGCTGCTCCAGCCGCAGGGGACGGACGCGGCCGGCTGCTCGGACATGTTGTAGGGCACGGTGAAGGCGATGTGCTCCAGCGGGCGCAGCGGGTCGTTCGTGGGCGAGGGCAGGGCCGCGGGGAAGGCGGTGATGGGCGCCACCGGCGACAACACGTAGTCCACCTGCGCGGTGGCGCGCACCGTGGCCACGCGCGTGGCGTGAAACTGCTGGCTGGCCTCGAACACCTGCGCCCCGTCCAGGCCGGCGGCGCTCAGCGCCCACTCGCGGATGAAGGGCAGCACCCGCGCCTGGCGCTCCTCGGGCAGGGTGCGCAGGTCCATGTACGAGCGCATGCGCCAGAAGTGGTCCATGCCGTCGAGCATGGCGCGGGTGAGAAAGGGCTGCAGGGGCACGATGGTGGCGCCGGCCTGCTCGAACAGGCGGGCGGCGGCCTCGATGGCGGCGCGCACCTCGGGCTGCACGGGCAGGCCGCAGCCGGCGTCCAGCAGCAGGCCCAGGCGCAGGCCGCGCAGCTGCGCGGGGGCGCACTCGAAGCGCTCCCAGTCGATGGCCTGGGGCGGCAGCGCCATGCTGTCGCGCGCGTCGGGCTGCGCCAGCACCTGCATCAGCAGCGCCGCATCGGCCACGCTGCGCGTCATGGGGCCGGCGGCGCGGCCGGTGTAGGGCGGGTCGATGGGGATGCGGCCCAGGCTGGGCTTGAGGGTGAAGATGCCGCACCAGGAGGCCGGCAGCCGTACCGAGCCGCCGATGTCGGTGCCCACGTGCAGCGGCCCGTAGCCGGCCGCCGCCGCCGCGCCCGCGCCGGAGCTGGAGCCGCCCGGGCCGCGCTCCAGGTTCCAGGGGTTGCGCGTGAGCGGGTGAAACGACGACAGGCCCGAGGACAGCATGCCGAAGTCCGGCATGGTGGTCTTGGCCACCAGCACCGCGCCGGCCTCGCGCAGGCGTGCGGCGGGCGGCGCGTCCTGCGGGGCAGGGGCCAGGTCGGTGGCGGCCGTGCCCAGCGGCGTAGGGTCGCCGGCGGTGGCGATGTTGTCCTTCAGCGTGGCGGGCACGCCATCCAGCACGCCGCAGGGCGCGCCGCGCAGCCAGCGCGCCTCGCTGGCGCGAGCCTGCTCCAGCGCCGCGTCCGGGCGCAGCAGCCAGGTGGCGTGCAGGTGCGGCTCCCAGCGCGCGATGTGTGCCAGCACCGCACGCGTGGCCTCCACCGGCGAAAAACGGCGTGCGCGGTAGCCGGCCAGCAGCTCGCGTGCTGACAGCTCGTGTAGTTCGGTCATGCACATTCCTTGGTGAAAAGCGAGGCGCCTGCTCACAAGACCGGCACGCCCCCGTCCAGCGGACACCGGGGTTGCGGCTCAGCCGGTCCCGTGGCGTCGTTCCCCTCCCTGCGCGTAGCGTGAGAAAAGTGGGAAACGGCGCAGCCGCTCAGGAGGACGCCCGAATCAACTCCAGCCCAGCGCCGACAGGTCGTTGACGAACACGGGCATGTCCTTCCACAGGCCGCGCAGGCCCTTGGCGGCCACGGTCACCCACTGCGGCTGGTACAGGAACGCGTGCGCGCTGTGCTCGGCCAGCAGGCGCTGCGCCTCGCCCAGCAGGCGGGCGCGGTCGGCCGGGCGGGTGGCGTTCTTGATCTGCTCGTAGAGCTGGTCGAACTTCTCGGAGTGGTAGCCCCAGTAGTAGTCCGGCTTGGCGAAATTGCCCAGGTCGAAGGGCTCGACGTGGGAAATGATGGTCAGGTCGTAGTTCTTGTTGCCGTACGTGCCCGACAGCCACTGCGCCCATTCCACGTTCTGCAGCTTGGCGGTGATGCCGACCTTGGCCAGCTGCGCGGCGATGACCTCGCCGCCCTGGCGCGCGTAGGGTGCGGGCGGCAGCGTCATGGTCAGCTCCAGCGGGGTCTTGACGCCCGCCTCGGCCAGCAGGCGCCTGGCCTTTTCCGGGTCGTAGGGGTTGAGGGCGGTGGTGTCCACGTAGCCGAACGCGCCCGGCACGTAGTGGCTGCCGATGGGCACGCCCAGCCCGTCCGCCGCGCCCTGGATGACCGCCTTGCGGTCGATGGCAGCGGCGATGGCGCGGCGCACGCGCACGTCGCTCAGCGGCTTCTTGGCGTTGTTCATCGCCAGGATGGTCTTCGCGCGCGAGCCGCTGACGATGACCTGGAAACGCGGGTTGCCCTTGAACTGCGGCACGCTGCGCGGCGTGACGCGCGGAAAGACGTCCACGTCGCCGGCCAGCAGCGCGGCGACCTGCGCGGCCGGGTCCGGGATGAAGCGGAACGTGGCGCGGCGGATGCGCACCTTGGACGCGTCGCGCCAGTCGGGCCACGCCGTGAGCGCCACGGACGCGCCGCGGCTCCAGGCGCCCAGCTTGTAGGGGCCGGTGCCCACCGGTTTGGCAGCGTTGGTCTCGGCGCTCTTGGGCTCGACGATGATGGCCGTGGCCTGGCCCAGCAGGAACAGCAGGTCCGGGTCGATTTCCTTGTTGAGCAGCACCACGGTGTGCTCGTCGACCACCTGCGTGCTCAGGTTGGCGAAGGTGCGCTTGTCCTTGTTGGTGCTCTTGTCGCTGCCGGCGCGGTCGAAGGAGAACTTTACGGCCTCGGCGTTGAAGGGCTCGCCGTTGTGGAACCTGACGTCCTTGCGCAGCCGAAAGGTGTAGGTCTTCAGGTCCGGCGAGACCTCCCAGCTCTCGGCCAGCAGCGGCGAGACGCTGCCGTCGGAGTTGATCTTGGTGAGCGTCTCGTAGATGTTGTAGAGCGTGACCTCGGCAATCGACGAGGCGGCGCCGGCCGTGGGGTCCAGCCCCGGCGGCTCCAGCGTCATGCCCACAGTGATGCTGTCCTTGCGGCCGGCCTGCGCGAGCGCGTGCAGCGGCGTGGACAGGATCGTGGTGGCCAGGGCGCTGGTAGCGAGCGCGGTGCGGCGGGTGAACAACATGGCGGGCGTCTCCTCGTATCGGTCGTTGCAAATGCTGCGCTGCACCAGGGCGGCGACTGCTGCCTTTTTACACCAGCAGCCGCGGCACCGCCGCGACCAGTGCACGCGTGTAGGGATGCTGGGGGCGGGAGAACAGCTGCTGCGGCGCGCCGCGCTCGACCACGCGCCCGGCCTGCAGCACCAGCACCTCGTCGCACAGGTGCCCGACCACGGCCAGGTCGTGGCTGATCAGCAGGTAGGTCACGCCGTGGCGCTCCTGCAGTTCGGCCAGCAGGTTCAGCACCTGCGCCTGCACCGAGACATCCAGCGCGCTCACCGGCTCGTCGGCCACGATCAGCCGGGGGCGGGTGATGAGCGCGCGGGCGATGGCGATGCGCTGGCGCTGGCCGCCGGAAAACTCGTGCGGGTACTTGCGCGCGTCGGCCGCGCGCAGGCCGACCTGGGCCAGCACCTCGGCCGCGCGTTCGGCCACCTCGGCGCGCGTGGCGCGCCCGGTGAGCGCGCGCAGCGGTTCGGTCACGATGCGCTCGACGCTCTGGCGCGGGTCGAGCGAGCCGTACGGGTCCTGGAAGACCATCTGGAAATCGCGCCGCGCCGCGCGCAGGGCGGGCACGGACAGGCGGTGCAGGTCGTGGCCCAGCAGCCGCACGCTGCCGTGGGAGGGGGTCTCCAGCGCCATCGCGATGCGCGCCAGCGTCGACTTGCCCGAGCCCGACTCGCCCACCACGCCAAGGCTGCGGCCGGCCTGGATGTCGAACGACACGCCGTGCAGCACCGGCAGCACCGGACGCGGCCCCAGCAGCCGCGTGCGCGGCAGCGGGTAGTGGTGCTGCACATCGTGCACCTGCAGCAGGGGCTGGGCGCCGCTCACCGGCCGCCCTCCAGCGGGTTGAAATGTGAATAAAAAACGGCTCCAGCTCTTACCCAGCAAGCGCCAGCAGCTATGAAAAACATAGTGTTCACGGCCCCTCCTGCAGCCGGATGCAGCGCGCCGTATGGCCTTCGCCCAGCGGCACCGGCGCGGGCAGGGCGGCGTTGCAGGGGTCGATGGTGCGCGGGCAGCGACCGGCAAACGGGCAGCCCGGGGGCAGGTCGGCCAGGTCGGGCACCGTGCCGGCGATGGCCGGCAGCCGCATGCCCGGCGTGCGCGCCACACCCAGGGCCGGACGCGCCGCGAACAGCCCCTGGGTGTAGGGGTGCGCCAGCGCGGCGAACACCGCGCGCGTCGGCCCCTGCTCGACCACCGTGCCGCCGTACATGACCAGCGTGCGCTGCACGGTCTGCGCGATCACCGCCAGGTCGTGCGAGATCAGCAGCAGCGCCATGCCGCGCTCGACCACCAGGCCCTGCACCAGCTCCAGCACCTGCTGCTGCAGCGTCACGTCCAGCGCCGTGGTCGGCTCGTCGGCGATCAGCAGGTCGGGCCCGCAGGCCAGGGCCATGGCGATGGTGATGCGCTGGCGCTGCCCGCCCGAGAACTGGTGCGGATAGGCATCCAGCCGCGCGGCGGCGCCCGCGATGCCGACCCGCTCGAGCAGCGACACCGCCTCGGCGCGCGCCTGGGCGGCGGACAGGCCGCGGTGCAGGCGCAGCGGCTCGGCCACCTGGCGCCCGATGGGGTGCACCGGGTTGAGCGCGGTCATCGGCTCCTGGAACACCATGGCCACGCGGTTGCCGCGCAACCGGCACCAGTCGCGCTCGGGCAGGCCCAGCAACTCGCGGCCTTCCAGGCGGATGCTGCCGGCGACCTGCGCGCCGTCGGGCAGCAGGCCCATCAGCGCCAGCGCGGTGAGCGACTTGCCGCTGCCGGATTCCCCGATCAGCCCCAGGGTCTCGCCGCGTGCCAGGGAAAAGTCCAGTGCGTGCACGGCGCGCACCGGGCCGCGCTGGGTGGGCAGGGTGATGGCCAGGTCCTGCACCTGGAGCAAGGGCGCGCTGTGCATGGGCGTCACCTTAGCGCTGCCGCGCCATGCGCGGGTCGAGCACGTCGCGCAACCCGTCGCCCAGCAGGTTCAGCCCGAGCACCGCCAGCGCGATCGCCAGGCCCGGCCACACCGCCAGCAGCGGCGCCTGGAACATCAGTGTCTGCGCCTCGGCCAGCATGCGGCCCCAGGACGGCTGCGGCGGCTGCGTGCCCAGGCCCAGGTAGGACAGCGCGGCCTCGGCCAGCACCGCGAGCGCGAACTGGATGGTGGCCTGCACGATCAGCACCGAGGCGATGTTGGGCAGCACGTGCTCGATCGTGATGCGCGTGGCGCCCTTGCCGCTGGCGCGCGCGGCCAGCACGTACTCGCGCGTCCACACGGCGCGTGCCGAGGCGCGCGTGACCCGTGCGAAGGTGGGCACGTAGAAGATGCCGATGGCGATGATGGCGTTGACCATGCCGGGTCCGTACACGGCGGTGAGCATGATGGCCAGCAGCAGTGCGGGAAAGGCGAAGGTGAAGTCGGCCACGCGCATGATGAGTTCCTCCACCCACCCGCGCCGCGCCGCGGCGACCAGGCCCAGCAGGGCGCCTGCGCTCAGGCCGATGCCCACCGCGATCACCCCCACGGCGATGGTGGCGCGCGCGCCGACCAGCAGCAGCGAGACGACGTCGCGGCCGTAGGCGTCGGTGCCCAGCCAGTGCGCGCGGCTGGGCGGCGCCAGCGCGGCTTGCAGGTCCATGTCGTAGGGCGGCCAGGGCGTCCAGACGAAGGACAGCAGGGCCGCGCCGAGCAGCGCCAGCGTCAGCAGCGCGCCGATCAGCAGGCTGCGGTGGCGCAGGGCGCGCGCGAGGCCCGCCTTCATGCGCTGCCCGCCTTCACGCGCGGGTCGATGGCGGCGTACAGCAGGTCGACCGCGAAATTCACCAGCACCACCATGGTCGCCAGCAGCATGACGCAGTTGCGCACCACGATCAGGTCGCGGTTGGCGATCGACTGGAAGATCAGGCGCCCCAGGCCGGGCAGGTAGAACACATTCTCCACCACGATGGTGCCGGCCAGCAGGTTGGCGAACTGCAGCCCCATCACGGTGACCACGGGGATCATGGCGTTGCGCAGCACATGCCCCCACAGCGCAGCGCGTCGCGTCAGCCCTTTGGCCCGCGCGGTGCGCACGAAGTCTTCCCTCAGCACGTCCAGCACCGCCGAGCGGGTGATGCGCGCCAGGATGGCTCCCTGCACCACCGCCAGCGAGGAGGCCGGCAGCAGCAGCGCCTGCAGCGCCGGCAGCACGCCGCCGCCGGCCTCCTCGCTCCAGCCTGGAAAGCCGCCGGCCGAGAACCACTGCAGCTTCACCGAAAACAGCAGGATCAGCAGGATGGCGAACCAGAAATTGGGAATGGCGATGCCCAGCTGCGCCAGCGCCATCACGCCCACGTCGCCCAGCCGGTTGTGCCGCGCAGCGGCGTAGACGCCCGCCAGCAGCGCCAGCGCCGAGGCCAGCGCCATCGCCAGCAGCGCCAGGGGCACGGTGAGCGCCAGGCGCTCGCCGATCAGCTCGCCCACCGGCGTGCCGTAGGCGTGGCTGGTGCCCATGTCGCCCGACAGCAGGCCGGCGATCCATTGCCCGTAGCGCTGCCAGGCGGGCTGGTCCAGCCCGAGCTGGCGCGCCAGTTCGGTGACGGCCTCGGGCGCGGCGTCCGGGCCCAGCAGCACCTGGGCGGCGTTGCCCGGCAGCACCTCCAGCACCACGAACACCACGGCAGAGGCGGCCAGCAGCGTAGCGGCGAGCGTGGCGAGGCGTTTGAGCAGGAACAGGGCCATGGATGCGGACAGCACGGCAGGCGCGCCGGGCCCGCAGCATAGCGGCAAAAGCCCCAGGGACGTTGCGGCGGCGCGCAGCGGCGCGGCGAGGTGCGGCGGATAATCGGGCCATGCCTGCCGCTTTTGCCGCCACCACCCGCGCCGCGTTCGCGCATTTCCGTGCGGGTGCGCCATGGCGTTGAAGATCACCGAGGAGTGCATCAACTGCGACGTGTGCGAGCCGCAGTGCCCCAACGGGGCCATCTCGATGGGGCCGGAGCACTACGTCATCGACCCGGCCAAATGCACCGAGTGCGTGGGCCACTTCGACGAGCCGCAGTGCGTGGCGATCTGCCCGGTGGCCTGCATTCCGCACGACCCGGCGCACGCGGAAAGCCGCGAGACGCTGCTGCAGAAGTTCGAGCGGCTGCAGGCCCTGGTCAAATAATGTGGGTCATTTCGGCCGCAAACGCTTGTAGTTCAAGCGCCATCAGCTATTGATTCGATAGCGTTTCGCTGGCGGGTGGACGCGGCGGTTTGGGGCGCGGCGGCTTGGTGGTGTTGACCTGCTGCACGGCCTTGTCCAGGTCGTCGCCGAGCAGCGCGGGCAAGGCCTTGAGGGCGTGGGCAATGCTGTCCTCGATGCGCTCGCGGTCCTGCGGCGCGGGCCGCTTGAGCACCCAGTTCACCACCTCGCCGCGGTCGCCCGGGTGGCCGATGCCGATGCGCAGCCGCCAGTAGTCGCTGGAGCCCAGTTGCGCGTGGATGTCGCGCAGGCCGTTGTGCCCGCCGTGGCTGCCGCCCCGCTTGAGTTTGGCCACGCCGGGCTCGAAGTCCAGCTCGTCGTGCGCCACCAGCACCTCGTGCGGCGCGATCTTGAAAAAGCGCGCCAGCGCGGCCACCGACTTGCCCGACAGGTTCATGAAGGTCTGCGGCGCCAGCAGCCACACCGTGCGGCCCTGCACGGTGGCGCGCGCCGCCAGGCCCCAGTAGCTGCGCTCGGGCACCAGCGGCACCTTCAGCTGGCGCGCCACTTCCTCCAGCCACCAAAAGCCCGCGTTGTGCCGCGTGGCCTCGTACTCCGGGCCCGGGTTGCCCAGGCCGACAAACAGTCTGATCATCGCGTCGATTATCGGCAAGCCGCGCGCGGCGGGCATGAAAAAGGCCCACGCGAGGTGGGCCTGGATGCGCCGGTCGCCAGCCGCGCAAAGGCAGCCGGGCCGGTAACGGCAGAAATTACTTCTTGCCCTTCTTGGCGGGTGCGGGTGCCGGTGCGGCAGCGGCGGTGGTGTCCACCACCACCTCAGGCAGCTTGACCGACACCAGGGCGGGGTTCTTGTTGGAACCGCGCACCACGGCCTTCACACCGTGCGGCAGCTTGATGGACTGCACGCCGGGAGGCGTCTTGGCGGTCATCTCGCTCAGGTCCACCGTCAGGAACTCGGGCAGTTGCGAGGGCATGCACACCACGTCCAGCTCGTGCATCACGGGGGTCACGGTGCAGCCTTCGAGCTTCACGGCGGGCGACTCTTCCACGCCTTCGAAGTGCAGCGGCACCTTCAGGTGCACGCGGGTACGCTCGTCCACACGCTGGAAGTCCACGTGCAGCACTTGCTGCTTGAAGGGGTGGTACTGCACATCGCGCACCAGCACCTTGCTGGTCGTGCCGTTCAGTTCCATGTCCAGGATGCTGGAGTGGAAGGCTTCCTTCTTCAGGGCGTGCCACAGGGCGTTGTGGTCCA
>DAMCAL010000055.1:0-16048 GCA_032059585.1 Burkholderiaceae bacterium | reverse complement strand
ATGGCCGACAGCGGCGTGCGCAGGTCGTGCCCCAGCACGGCCATGAACATCTCGTTGATGTACAGCGCCTCGGTGCGCTGCTGCAGCTCGCACGCCAGCGCCCGCTTTTGCCGCTGCAGGTCGAAGAACACGCGCGCCTTGTTGAGCAGCATGTGCGGGTCGATGGGCTTGTACAGGAAGTCCACCGCGCCGGTCTCGTAGCCCTTGAACTGGCGGTGCTGGTCGCGCGCACCAGCGGTCATGAAGATCAGCGGAATGTGGCGCGTGCGCTCGGCCCCGCGGATCAGCTCGGCCAGCTCGAAGCCGTTCATCTCGGGCATCTGCACGTCCAGCAGCGCCAGGGCCACATCGGATTCGGTAAGCAGCAGCTCCAGCGCCGCTGCGCCCGAGTCGGCCTTCAGGATCTCCACGTCCTCGTCCTGCAGCAGCGCTTCCAGCGCCACCAGGTTCTCGGGGACATCGTCCACGACCAGGCATTTCACGCGCGTTGCGCTGGCCTGGCAATGGCAGTTGCGAGTCGGCTGCGAAACCGGGCTGGCAAAAATCACGAGACTCTCCCGGAATACAAGGTGTTGAGCACGTCGGCCATGTCTGCCGGTGCGAGCAGGTGCGTCGGCTCCAACAGCGCCAGCGCCGCCAGCGGCATGGTGGCCGCTGCCGCCGTGGCAGGCGTCTGCACCACTGTGCGTCCGCCCGCGCGGTGCACGCTGGCCAGGCCCTGCGCGCCGTCGGCGTTGGCGCCCGACAGCAGCACGGCGGTAAGGCGGCTGCCGTACAGGTCGGCCGCAGAATCGAACAGCACGTCGATGGACGGGCGCGAAAAATGCACGGGCGGGTCCACCGACAGGGCCAGGGAAGGGCCCGCGTCCACCAGCAGATGGTAATCGGGCGGTGCAAAGTAAATGGCGCCAGGCACCAGAGGTTCCTTGTCCTGCACCTCGCGTACCTCCAGCTGGCAGCGGTGGCCGAAGATGTGGCACAGCAGGCTGGGCTGCTCGCGCGGCAGATGCAGCGCCACCACCACCGGTGCTGCCAGCGTGCGCGCCAGCGCCGGCAGGACCAGGTTCAGCGCCTCGATGCTGCCCGCCGAGCCCCCGATGACGATGGCGCCCGGGTCGGTGGCTTCCGGTGCCAGGTGCACACGTTCCACGCGGCTCATTCCTCGGCCTTCTTCTGGTAGATGCGCTCGCGCGGCACGAACTCGTCGAACCGGTCGGCATAGGCCGAAAAACGCAGCGACTCCTTCACGCCCACACCGAGAAAGCCGCGGCGGCACAGCGATTCATGGAACAGGCCGAGCGCGCGGTTTTGCAGCGCCCGGTCGAAGTAGATCAGCACGTTGCGGCAAGAGACGAACTGCATCTCGGCGAACACGCTGTCGGTGGCCAGGCTGTGGTCGGAAAAGACGATGTGCCGGCGCAGGCTCTTGTCGAACACCACCCGCCCGTAGGCGGCGCTGTAGTGGTCGGACAGCGACGAGTGCCCGCCCGAGCGCGCGTGGTTTTCCGTGAAGCCCGGCACGCGGTCGATGTCGTAGACCCCCGCTTCGGCCTTTTGCAGCGCGCTGGTGTTGATGTCGGTGGCGTAGATCAGCGAGCGCTCCAGCAACCCTTCTTCGCGCAGCAGGATGGCCATGGAGTACACCTCCTCGCCCGCGCTGCAGCCGGCGATCCAGATCTTGAGCGACGGGTAGGTGCGCAACAGCGGCACCACCTTCTCGCGCACCGCGCGGAAATACTCCGGGTCGCGGAACATTTCGCTGACCTGCACCGTGAGGTACTGCAGCAGCGCCGGAAACACCGACGCATCGTGCAGCACCAGGTGCTGCAACTGCGACAGCGAGGCGCATCCGAACTGCGTCAGCGCCGTTTGCAGCCGGCGCTTGAGCGACGCCTGCGCGTAGCCCCGGAAGTCGTAGTGGTAACGCCGGTAGATGGCCTCGATCAGCAGCTGCTGCTCGATCTCGAAAGTTTTGCGGGTGTGCGGCACGGGCGGTCTCTAGGCACTCACTTGGGCATCCAGACACGCAGCAGCGACAGGAGCTTTTCCACGTCCAGCGGCTTGGCGATGTAGTCGCTCGCACCGGCGGCCAGGCACTTCTCCTGATCGTCCTTCATGGCCTTGGCCGTGAGGGCGATGATGGGCAGGCGGCGCCACTCGGCGCGCTTTCTGATCTCGCGCATGGCCGTCAGGCCGTCCATCTCCGGCATCATGATGTCCATCAGCACCAGGTCCACGCCCAGCCGCCCGCTGCTGCTGGCTTGCTCGAGCGCCTCGAGCGCCTCGCGCCCGTTGCGGGCGATCTGCACTTTCACGCCCGTGGGCTCCAGCACGCTGGACAGCGCGAAGACGTTGCGCACGTCGTCCTCCACCACCAGGATGGTGCGGCCCTCAAAGGCCTCCTCGCGGTCGCGCGCGCGCTGCAGCAGCCGGCGCCGGTCGTCCGGCAGCGAAGATTCGACCTGGTGCAAAAACAGCGTGACCTCGTCGAGCAGCCGCTCGGGCGAGCGCGCATCCTTGATGATGATCGACTTGGAAAAGCGCCGCAGCTCGTGCTCTTCGTCACGCGACAGCGAGCGGCCGGTATAGACGATCACGGGCGGGAACGCCATGTCCTCCTGCCCGGCCATCTCCTTGAGCAGTTCGTAGCCCGACAGGTCGGGCAGGTTCAGGTCCATCACCATGCAGTCGAACGTGCCGGCGCGCAGCAGCTCCAACGCCTGCTGGGCGGTGGCGGCGCCGGAGATCTCCACCCCGTCGGCGGCCAGCAGTTCGCACATGCTCTCGCGCTGGCGCTGGTCGTCTTCGACCACCAGCAGGCGCCTCAGACCCTGGTTGAACTTGGCTTCCATGCGCTGCAGCGCCTCCACCAGTTCGTCGTGCTGCACGGGCTTGAGGGCATAGCCGACCGCGCCCTGCTCCATGGCCTTTTGCGAATAGTCGGCGACCGACACGACATGGACCGGAATGTGGCGCGTGGCCGGGTCGCGCTTGAGCTGGTCGAGAACGCCCAGGCCGGAGTAGTCGGGCAGGTTCATGTCCAGCAGCACGCCGCTGGGCGCGTACTGCTGCGCCGCTGCCAGGCCTTCGCGGCCAGTGGTGCAGACGATGCACTGGAAGTCCATCTCGTGCACGATTTCATACAGGATGCGGGCGAAGTACGGGTCGTCTTCGATCACCAGGATCAGCCGCCGGCCGGGCTCGATGCGGTGGCGGTCGTCTTCCAGTGCATCCTCTTCCGGGGCCGAGGGTGTGTGCAGTGCGTGCTGCGCCGGCTGTATCGGCGCCGCCGGCGCCATCGGCATGGCAGGAGGCGCAGGCAGCGGAGCCACGGCCGGCAGCGGCGCGCCGGCAGGCGCTGCGATGGGCAGCGTCAGGGTGAAGGTGCTGCCTTCGCCCAGGGCGCTTTGCACCGCGATGCTGCCGCCCAGCAACTGCGCCAGCTTGCGCGAGATGGACAGCCCCAGGCCGGTACCGGCGTACTTGCGGTGCATGCTGCCGTCGGCCTGGCGGAAGGCTTCGAACATGGCCTCCTGCTGCTGCGGCGCGATACCGATGCCGGTGTCGCGCACCGCCACGCAGACGTGGTCCGGCCCGCTCGGGTACACACGCAGCAGCACCTGGCCGCGCTCGGTGAACTTGAGGGCGTTGAACAGCAGGTTCTTCAGGATCTGCGCGACGCGCTGCCCGTCCGAGGCGATGCACCTGGGCGTGCCCGGCTCGATCTCCACGGACAGCGCCAGGCCTTTTTCGGTGGCCATCGGGCGCAGCGGCTCGACGACGTCGCGCGTGAGCTTGTCGAAACACACCTCGTCGATGTCCACACGCGTCTGGCCGGCCTCGATCTTGGACAGGTCGAGGATGTCGTTGATCAGCGCCAGCAGGTCGTTGCCGGCGCTGTGGATGGTCTGCGCGTAGCGCACCTGCTCGGGCGTCAGGTTGCCGCTCTTGTTGTCGCCCAGCAGCTTGGACAGGATCAGGCTGGAGTTGAGCGGTGTGCGCAGCTCGTGGCTCATGTTGGCGAGGAATTCGCTCTTGTACTGGCTGGCCTGGGCCAGCTCGTCGGCCTTGGTCTCCAGGGCCTGCTGCACGCGCATCAGTTGCTGCTTCTGGTATTCGAGCTGCTGCGTCTGCTCTTCCAGTTGCGCGTTCGACTCTTCCAGCGAGACCTGCTGCGCCTGCATGAGCGTCTGCGACTCCTGCAGCGCCCGGCTTTGCTGCTCCAGCTCTTCGTTGTTCACGCGCAGCTCTTCCTGCTGCGCCTGCAGTTCTTCGGCCTGGCGCTGCGTTTCGTCCAGCAGGGCTTCCAGGCGGGAGCGGTCCAGCGCGCCCCGCACGGCCTGCGCCAGCTGTTCGTCGACGCGCTTCAGAAAGTCCAGCCCTTCCTCGCCCAGGGGCGTGAACAGGCCCAGCTCGATCACCGCCAGCGCCACGCCGCTGAGCACGACCGGCATGATGACCAGCTCGGTCGGCGCGGCCTGGCCGGTTCCCGAGCTCACCGGCAGGTAGTCCGCCGGCACGTCGCGCACATGCAGCAGGCTGCGCGACTGCAGCGCCTGGCCAGCCAGCCCTTCACCGGGCCGCACCACGGCCGGCTTGGCATCGGGCATCAGCGCATAGCTGCCCATGCGCTCGTACACCCCGTGGCCCTGCGTGACATACATCACCCCGACCTTGGCATCCAGCCAATAGGCAAGGTATTCGATGACCGCAGGGACAAGCTCATGCATGCGCTGCTCGCCCTGGACGCGTGCCCCCAGGCCCACCAGCCCGGTCTTGATCCAGGCCTCGCGCTCGCGTGTGCGGTGGTCCATCAGCGCCACCGCGCCTGAAACGCAGATGAGGATCAGCAGCAGCCCGGTGCTGCCCCACACCAGGTAGGTCGCGGCGCCGAACTCTCCCTCCCACGCCTTGCGGCGCTCCTCCAGTTCCCGGCGTTCGGCCTCCAGCAGCTCGCGCACCGTGGAGCGCGCGCTTTCCATGGTCACCCGGCCCTCGGTCCGCATGATGGCCAGCGCGTCATCGCTGCGGCCATCGCGCTGCAGTGCGATCATGCGGTCGAGCTCAGCCATTTTCTTGGTGATCAGCCCTTGCAACTGGTCGTAGCGCTGCTTCTTGAAAATCGTGCCCTTGCCGAGCGCCGAAAGCTTGCCCAGCTCGACAGGCAGTGCAGCCTCTGCCGCCGTGAAGGGGGAAAGCAATTGCTCGTCGCCTGTCAGCAGGTAACCGCGCTGGGCCGACTCGGCGTTGCGCACATGGGCCCACACGAGCTGGACCTGCGCAATCGCGTCCACCGCGGCGTTCATTTCCGCCACCACCTGGCCGCGGTCTTCGCTGGAGCGGTAGGTCAATACGGCAATGAGCATGGCTGCAATCGCCGCGAGCGCAAAACCTACCAGGCTGCGCACGGGCAGGCCGCTGCCGGGCCGCACGCGCGGCTTCGAAGGAAGGGAGGATCCGGGCATTTGTGACTATCGGTAAAGAGTGCGGCGCGATGATAGAAGCGACCCGCGACTGCTTCTTGTAGGGCAACGCGCCGCCTGAGGGCGTCCCATCGCCGAGCCACCGTCGCGCACCGCCAGAGCGCAAAGCCGCGTCGCGGCCCATACGCTGCATGCCGCGAGCGAAAAAACGCCGAGCCTAACCCAACCTCATGCGAACCACGCAGGAGATATCGGGATGTGCACGAGTCAAAGGCATTGCGGCCGCGCGAGCACGTGCGTACACCTCTGCTGCCATCGGCAACTTCAACCGGAAAAAACCAGGAGACGTGAGCTTGGTACCGCAGTCACGCCGGCGCAGCCCCCGGGTGGATCAGTGGTGCGCGGGCGGATCACTGACGGGTGGTTCGGCAGGTTGTGCGGGAGGGTCTTCGACCGGAACCGCTGGAGGCCACGGGCTGGGTGGCGCTGGAAGGGGCCCTGGCGGGGCCTGCGGCACGGTCGGCTGGGGAGTGGGGATGGAGGAAAAATCCGGCATGGAAAGATGCAACCTGGGCAAAACGGACTAAAAGCGTCGATCAGGGACCGGGCTTGTGCGCGGGCGCGTCGGAACTGGCGTCGTGCTCGGGCGGATGCCCGGGCCCTTCAGGATCGGCCCGGTTGGCATATGAGGCCATGTCGCCTCCTGCGCCAAAGCGCCGCGCATGGTCACCCGTTCCGGGGTTGGCCCGGTCGGGCATCTCGGCATCGCGCGGATCGTCGCGCATGCCGTACTGGTTGAAACTTCCCTTGTCGCGTGCGCGGTCGCGCTGCTCGGACGCCAGCAGGTCCTGCACCTCTTCGGGAATCGGGGAAGCGGACGGAGCGGGAGGGGAAGCGGGAACGGACATCGGCGTAACTCCTGAAGGCAATTCCGCGGCGCCCGGCGGGCACCGCTACAGCCCCATGATCTCGTCGCGCGCCCGGCAAACCCGTTCCCTTGCACTGCATCTTCCTGTCGGACAACAGCCCGCGGCGGGGCGTCGGCTTCACAGCCGGTGCTCGGCTGCCGCGATGCTTGCACCTGCGCCCTGCACCCAGACATCCAGGACGAAATCGGCGTCGTCGATGGTGGTGGCGCGCTGCAGGCCCAGTGCCGCATCCAGCCGGGCGTGGACTTGCGCGCCCGCCCAGGCGCACCCTGCGATGGGATGTTTCCAGTGGCAGGCCAGCACGACGGCGCGCGCCATCAGCGTTGCGCGTACCTGCGCGGCCAGGTGGTCGAGCGCGTGCCCGGGCAGGTAGTACAGCAACTCGCTCAGCACCACCAGGTCGAACGGCCCAGCCGGCCACTGGGCGGGAACGCCACCCTGCCCGAACTGCACCGCGTCGCCATCGGGCACCCGCGCCTGTGCGGTGGCGAGTGCGCTGGCGGAGCAATCCCAAGCCAGCAGCCGCTCGCAACGCGGCGCCAGCTCCCGCGTCAGCAGCCCTTCGCCGCAGCCCGGCTCGAAGGCCTGCGAAAACCGCGCGCGCGGCAGGCTGGCCAGCACCAGGGCGCGCTTGCGCTGCTCGTACCAGCTGCCCTCCATGCGCCATGGGTCGCGCTCGGCACCGTACAGCGCCTCGAAGCGCTCGGCAGTCCAGGGGCGCGAAGTGTCAGCAGCCATCGGCGAAGAAGTATTCATACGGCCAGAGAGCGCGCGCGACGATGGTGTCGTCCAGCACGGGCGGTTGCTCGGGTGCGCGCGCCGTCAACTGCGACTGGTGCGCATGCAGCGCCGCGGCCTTGCAGGCACGCATGCGGGCCGAGACGTCGATGGCGCGCAACGTGTGCCACGGCACTGTGGCCAGGCCGGGCTGCGCCCAGTGCCACATCCACACCGGGGCCTGCAGCAGCGGCAGGCGCAGCAGGCGGGCCACGTCCTGCGCCACGCGACCACAGCATTCATGGTCCGGGTGCCCGTCCAGCCACCAGGTGGAGACGATCGCGTCCTGCGGAGTGAGCAGCGCCAGCAGCGCGGCGTGCAGGCGCGAGCCGGCCTCTGCCACGCCTCCGTCGGGCAGGTGCAGCGGCGTGACGGGCACGTCCTGCAGGCCCAGCCGCGCCAGGCCCTCGCGGCGCTCACGCGTGCGCCGCTGCTGCAGGTCGTCCATGGGCCACTGCGCCTGTGTGTGGCTGGCCTCACCATCGGTCACCGCCACCACATGCAGCGCGCCGCCCAGGCTGCTGTGCTGCTGCATCAGCAGCGCGCAGGCCAGCACCTCGTCGTCCGGGTGCGGCGCGACCACCACCAGGCGGCGCGCCGGGTCCACCAGCGGCTGCGTCTGCACGGGGACGCGCTCCTCCAGCCAGCTCTGCCAGTCGGTGGCCGACACCTTGGGCAGCGCGATGAAGCGTGATGCGGCGTCGCTCACAGCAGCCACGGCGGCTCCTTCGCGGCAGCGATCGCCTGGCCGATGGCGGCGTCGTCGCGCGCGGCGTGGCTCTGGCGAATGAACACAGGCAAGTCCGCCGCCCGCCGGGCAAAGCCGGCATCGCGGCACAGCGGCCCCGCACCCAGCGCGCGCGTGGTCTCGTCGAGCACCTTGCGCGCCGCGGCTTCCACGCCCTGGCGCACGCGCAGCGCGGTCAGGCCGGCATCGCGGTCGGGGTGGCGGTCGATGCGGGCCGCGGCTTCGCGCAGCAGCGCTGCGGAGCCGCTCAGCGCCACGTCCACCTGGCCCAGCGCGGCCTGCTGGTACGGCGCCGCCGGTCGTCCAGCGCTGGCCGCCACCGCCTCGCGCAGCGCCTGCCCCAGGGCCCGCGCCGCACCCCACCAGCATGCCGCCACGCCAGCGCCGCCATGCCAAAAGCCCGGCCGCGCGAGATAGGCGCCCGGCGCCCCGACGGGGGTGGCAAGGGCCGCGTCGAAACGCACCTCGGCGCTGGCGCTGTCGGCCATGCCCACCGCCTTCCATTCCTGGACGCTGACCTGCACGCCGGGCTGGCGCAGCGCCACCGCCACCAGTTGCGGCTGGTCCGAACCGTCGCGCCACGCCGTCAGCAGCGCATGGCTGATGTCCTGTGCGCCCGAGCACCAGGCCTTGGTGCCCTCGATTCGCACTTGCTGCCCCGACGCATGTGTGTCCTGGATGCGCACGCGGGCGCCGGGCGCCTCGGCGGCCCACACCCCCCAGGTCGCGTGGTCCTGCCGTGCAAGATCACCCGCCTGCAGCTCGTGCAAGATGGCCAGCGCATCGGTGTGGCCCTCGTACAGCTTGGCCAGCGACAGGTCGTGCGCGCCGACCAGGGCCAGTGCGCGCCAGCGCTCCAGCGTGTCGCCATGGCCCGGCAGGGGCAACGTGCCCAGGCCCGCCTGCACCAGCAGCGCCAGCGCCTCGGCCGGCGGTGCGGCCGGCCGTCCGAGCGCCTCCAACGCGTCGCGCAAACGCTGCGACACCGAAACCAGCGCTGTCATGCGCCTGCCTCTGCCGCCGTGCCGGCTGCCAGGCACCGCAAGTTGGCGATGTACGCGCCAAAGCCCTGCGGCGCGCGAAAGTCCGGCCGGGCACTGGTGCGCACCCGCGGCCGGTTGGACCATGCGATGTGCGCGCCCTGCGCCTGCAGCGTGTGCACCAGCCGCACATCCTCGTGCGACGCCAGCGGCTCGAAACCGCCAGCCTGCCGGTAGGCCTGGGCGCACACGCCCAGGTTGGCGCCGTGCACATGGCGGTGGCCAGGGCGGTCGTGGTAAGCGCGCTCGTACAGGCGGCGCACGTTCTGGGCCTGCGCATCCCAGTCGGCCACCTGCACCGTGCCGCACACGCACTGCGCCGCCTCGGCCAGCTGCGCGGAGATCCAGTCGGGCGCCACCTCGCTGTCGGCGTCGGTAAAGCTGAGCCAGCGCGCGCCCCGCGCCAGCGCCGCCCGGGCCCCCAGAGCGCGGGCCTGGCCCACGTTGCGCCGGTGCAGGCGCACCGCGTGCGCGCCGTGCTCGGCCACGATGCGGGCCGAGCCATCGGTGCAGGCGTCCAGCGCCACGAACACCTGCACCGCCTCGCCCGCGAGCTGCGGGCAGGCGGCGGCGCGCTGCACCGAGCGCAGGCAGGCGCCCAGGAAACGTTCCTCATCGTGCGCGGGAATGACGACTGCGATCATGCGGTGCTGCTGCGCGGCGGCAGTCCATCGAAAGGGAGGAGAGTCGCCACGGACCTGCGGCCCGTCGCGCCTGACGAAAGGGTGCCAACGCCCGCCCACCAGGTCGAACGCGGCAGTGCCATGCTAGAAAAGCGGCCGCACCTGCTGCGTAGGACAAGCCGGGATCGCGCCATCCGCCGCAGGCGCTATCGGAGGGTCGGCCGCGCGCCGCCGGGCGCGCCGGCTCAGAGCCAGTGCCGGCGGCGGAAGTACGCCAGCATGCAGCCGACGATCGCGCACATCAGCGCCAGCACGTACAGGTAGCCGTAGCGCCAGCCCAGCTCCGGCATGTTCCAGCGGCTGGCCGTGTCGAAGTTCATGCCATAAAGCCCGGTGATGAAGGTGAGCGGCAAGAAGATGGTGGCCACCACGGTCAGCGCCTTCATGATGTTGTTCATGCGCTGGCTCACCGCCGACAGGTACACGTCCAGCAGGCTGGCGGCCATCTCGCGGTAGGTTTCGACGAAGTCGATGATGACCACGCTGTGGTCGTGGCAGTCGCGCAGGTACACGCGCGTGCCCTCGTCGATGAACGGGGCGTCGCCGCGCATCAGGCTGGCGATCACCTCGCGCTGCGGCCACCAGGCGCGGCGCATTACCACCAGTTCGCGCTTGGCGTAGTGCAGCTTGTTGCGCGCCTCCTGGTCGGCGTCGAGCAGGATCTCGTCTTCCAACGCCTCCAGCTCGTCGCCCAGCTCGTCGAGCAGCGGAAAGCCCGAGTCCACCAGGGTGTCCAGCAGCGCGTACAGCAGGTAGTCGGCGCCCAGGCGGCGGATCTTGCCGTTGGCGCGCAGGCGCTGGCGCACCGGCTCGAACACGTCGGTCTGCCCGTCGTTGATGCTGACCACGAAGTTGCGGCCCAGAAACAGGCTGACCTGGTCCACCCGGCAGGTGCCCAGTTCGCCCTCGCGCTGCACCAGGTTCAGGATGACGAACTGGTGCGCGTCGTAGGTCTCGGCCTTGGCGCGCTGGCCGCGGTGCAGCACGTCCTCCAGCGCCAGGGCGTGCAGGCCGAAAGAAGTTTTCAGGCTTTGCAGTTGCTGCGGGCTGGGCAGGCCCTGCAGGTGCAGCCAGACCACGCGTTGCGCATCGCCCGTGGCTGCTGCCGCGCCGGCGGCTTCGATGGTGGCGCCCTGCTGCTCGAGCACTTCGCCTTCGCTGGCGTAGTGCATCAGCAGCAGCCGCGCGGGCGATGACGGTGCATCGTCCGGCGCGCTGGCGACGGGTTCGAGCGAACCCGGCGGGGTGCCGGGGCGGTTGTTGCGGCGGCGAAAGCCCTGGCGGCGCAGGGCGCGCAGGCGGGTGGCGACGGGGTGTTTCACAAGGTCAGCATGCTATGCGCAAGCGTGGGTCGCGCCACGCAAGCCGGTCACCTGGCACTCGCAACGCCAGCATGCCGACCGTTGCTTCGATGGGAAAGGTAGTTTTTGGCACTGCGAAGGCCTTTCCGTCCGCAGGCCGAAACGCGCTGCACACCCGGCCGGCCCGATACGCCTCTTTAACAGCCAAAACGGGCCTCGGCGCTTACAGGACATGCACGGACAGCTATGGTTTTTGAGCCGATGCGTGCACGGTGCACATGTGGTCCATTCGCCGGGCGGTCGGCAACATGGCGCAGGCCGCTCACTCGACCTTCACGCTCTTGGCGAGGTTTCCGGGCTTGTGCCGCCGCGTGACTTCGCTGCGCGAAGTGAGCGGCGTCCAGGCCGCGCGCACACGCCGTGTGATACGCCAGCAGCTGCCCCGCTTTGAAAGCGCGCCGGTCATTCGACCGTCACACTCTTGGCCAGGTTGCGCGGCTTGTCCACATCCGTCCCGCGCGCACACGCCGTGTGATACGCCAGCAGCTGCAGCGGCACCACGTGCAGCAGCGGCGACAGCGGCCCGCCGTGCTCGGGCATGCGGATGACGTGGATGCCCTCGCGGCTGTCGATGTGCGTGTCGGTATCGGCCAGCACGTACAGCACGCCGCCGCGGGCGCGCACTTCCTGCATGTTGCTCTTGAGCTTTTCCAGCAGCGTGTCGTGGGGCGCCACGGTGACCACCGGCATCTCGCTGGTCACCAACGCCAGCGGACCGTGCTTGAGCTCGCCGGCCGGGTAGGCCTCGGCGTGGATGTAGCTGATCTCCTTGAGCTTCAAGGCGCCCTCCAGGGCGATGGGGTAGTGCAGGCCGCGGCCCAGGAACAGCGCGTTCTCCTTGCGCGCGAAGTCCTCGGCCCAGCTGATGACCTGGGGCTCGAGCGCCAGCACCGCCTGCAGCGCCACGGGCAGGTGGCGCAGCGCCTGCATGTGATGCGCCTCGTCCTGCTCAGAGAGGCGGCCCTTGGCCTGGGCCAGCGCCAGGGTCAGCAGGAACAGACCCGCCAGCTGGGTGGTGAAGGCCTTGGTCGAGGCCACGCCCACCTCGACGCCCGCGCGGGTGACGTAGGCCAGCTCGCACTCGCGCACCATGGCGCTGGTGGCCACGTTGCAGATGGTCAGGGTGTGTGTCATCCCCAGGCTCTTGGCGTGGCGCAGCGCGGCCAGGGTGTCGGCGGTCTCGCCCGACTGGCTGATGGTCACCACCAGCGCGCGCGGATTGGGCACGCTGGTGCGGTAGCGGTACTCGCTGGCCACCTCGACCTGGGTGGGGATGCCGGCGATGGCCTCCACCCAGTACTTGGCCGTCAGGCCGCTGTAGTAGCTGGTGCCGCAGGCCAGGATCAGGACGCTGTCGATCTCCTTGAACACGCGCCAGGCGGCGGCGTTCGCCCCGTCGAACAGCTCGGGCACGATGCCCTGCACGCCATCCAGCGTGTCGGCCAGGGCGCGCGGCTGCTCGAAGATTTCCTTTTGCATGTAGTGCCGGTAGGGTCCCAGCTCGACCGCGCCGCTGTGCGCCTGCACGGTGCGCACGGGGCGCTGGGTGGTGTCCAGCGGCTGGCCGTCGGCCGTGGTGATCCAGTAGCGGCCCAGTTGCAGGTCGACCAGGTCGCCCTCTTCCAGGTACACGATCTGGTCGGTCACCCCCGCCAAGGCCATCGCGTCGCTGGCCAGGAAGTGCTCACCACCTTCCGTGCCCACGCCCAGCACCAGCGGCGAGCCGGCGCGCGCGCCGACCACGCGGTGCGGCTCGTCGCGGTGCACCACGGCGATGGCAAAGGCGCCGTGCAACTGCTGGGTGGCCGCACGCACGGCAGCGAACAGGTCGCTGTCGTAGAGGCTGTCCACCAGGTGTGCGATGACCTCGGTGTCGGTCTGGCTGGAGAAGACGTAGCCGCGCGCCTCGAGCTGCGCGCGCAGCGCCTCGTGGTTTTCGATGATGCCGTTGTGCACCAGCGCGACGCGGCCAGGGCGCAGCGTTTCGCCCGCCTCGGCGCCGGGGCCGTGGCTGAAGTGCGGGTGCGCGTTGTGCACCTGCGGCGCGCCGTGCGTCGCCCAGCGGGTGTGGGCGATGCCGGTGCCGCCTTGCAGGTCGTCCTGCGCAACCTGGGCCAGCAACTCGGCCACGCGGGCCGTGCTGCGCGCGCGCACCAGACCCTCGCCCGCGCGGCCGGGAAGGCTCTGCGCGTGCACGGCCACGCCGCACGAGTCGTAGCCGCGGTACTCCAGGCGCTGCAGGCCCTGGACCAGGATGGGAACGATGTTGCGCGTGGAGACTGCGCTGACGATGCCGCACATGGATCACTTCCTTTGTGGATGTGGGAGAAAACAGGATGTACGGATGCTAGAGGCGACATCGAGAAATTGGTGCGCGACCCAGTCGTTTAAAGTGGAATAAAATTTCTTCGCCCACGTTGCGAGAAATATTACACCATTCAAAGCCAAAAAATGGAAGAAAACGCCATCTTGGACGCCCTCGATCTGCAGTTGCTCGACCAACTGCAGCACGACGCGTCACCCAGCAACCAGGCCCTCGCGCAGCAGATGGGCATCTCGCCGGCCACCTGCCTGCGGCGTGTGCGCCGCCTGCACGGGCTGGGCCTGATCGAGCGCCAGGTCGCCATCGTGCAGCCCGACCGCGCAGCCACCGCGCTGGGCCATGGCCTCACGGCCATCGCCGAGGTCTCGCTGGACCGCCAGGGCGACGAGCACCTGCAGGCCTTCGAGGCGCTGGCCGTGGCCGAGGCGGCGGTGCAGCAGTGCTGGCGCGTCTCGCCAGGGCCCGACTTCGTGCTGGTGGCGCGGGTGCGCGACATGCCCGACTGGCTGGCGCTGTCGCAGCGCCTGTTCACCCAGCACGCCAACGTGCGCAACGTGCGCACCTTCTTCGCGACCCGGCGTGCCAAGTTCGAGACAAAAGTGCCTCTGACGCCCGCCAGTCCAGCGCCAGCAGCTATTAAATAAAGAGCAGCCTGAAACCCAGCCTTGGCCTACAGGCGCCGGGCCGCGCCATCGCTACAGTGACGGACGGCCGCGGTGCCCGGCGCTGCGGCCACGCCTGGAGGATGCATGGAATTCAAGGATTACTACCAAATCCTGGGTGTCGCCCGGGACGCCACGGCTGACGACATCAAGAAGGCCTACCGCAAGCTCGCGCGCAAATACCACCCCGACGTGAGCAAGGAGCCCGACGCGGCCGCGCGCATGGCCGAGGTCAACGAGGCCAACACCGTGTTGTCCGACCCTGAAAAGCGCGTCGCCTACGACCAGCTGGGCCGCAGCGCGCCGCACGGCGGCGGGCAGGGCTTTCGGCCGCCGCCGAACTGGGACGCCGGCTTCGAGTTCACCGGCGCGCCGGGCGGCGCCGAAGGCATGGACAGCGCGCAGTTCAGCGACTTCTTCGAGGAGCTGTTCGGCCGCGCCCGCACGGCCCACCGCGCCGGTGCGGGCCCCGCCGGCACCCAGCGCGAGCAGCGCGGCAGCGACCACCATGCCCGCATCGAACTGGACCTGCAAGACGCGTACCACGGCGCCGAGCGCACGCTGTCGCTGCGCGGCGCGCGGCTGGACGTGCAGGGCCGCATGGTGCAGGAGGAGCGCCAGCTGCAGGTGACCATCCCCAAGGGCGTGCGCGCCGGCCAGCTCATCCGCCTGGCGGGCCAGGGCAGTCCCGGCATCGGCGGCGCGCCGGCGGGCGACCTGTTCCTGGAGGTGGAGTTCAAGCCCGACCCGCGCTGGCGGGCCGAGGACCGCGACGTCTACCAGAGCGTCGGCGTGGCGCCCTGGGAGGCCGAGCTGGGCGGCGCCATCGAGGTCACCACACCGGGGGGTCAGACGGTGGAGGTCACGGTGCCCGCGCGCTGGAAGAGCGGGCGCAAGCTGCGCCTGAAGGGCCGCGGCCTTCCCGCCGCCACGCCTGGCGACCTGTACCTGGAGCTGCACGTGGTGCTGCCCGCCGCGGGCACCGAGGCGCAGCAGCAGGCATACCGCACGTTCGCCCAGGCGTTCGCTTCGTTCAACCCGCGCGGCACGCAAGGAGGCTGACCCATGATCGACCGCAACAACGCCGCCCACGCCCTGGCCGAGCTGCTGGACGAGCACGGGCCAATGACCCTGGAAGAGCTGGCCCGCGTGTGCTGCATGGCCCCGGGCTGGGTGAGCGAGCGTGTGTCGGCCGGGCTGCTGCAGGCCGACCAGGCAAGCGGGCACTGGCACTTCACCAGCGCCACCGTGGTGCGCGCGCGCCGGCTGGCGCGGTTGGAGTCGACCTTCGATGCCGACCCGCAACTGGCGGGCTTGACGGCCGACCTGATCGAAGAGGTGAACGCCCTGCGCCGCCGCCTGCGCCAGCTCGAGGCGCAGCTCGCCCCGGCGCACACCCCGGACTGACGGGCCCTGCGGATCGGCGGGTCAGGCGGGCGCCGTGCGCGCTGCCGGCCAGTGCAGTTGTACCGTACAGCCTACTTCGGGCCGGGCGGTGATGGCCAGCTCGGCGCCATGGCGCCGGGCGATGGTCCGGCACAGTGCCAACCCCGCGCCGACCCCTTCGAATTCGGCCTCGCGGTGCAGGCGCTCGAACACGCCGAACAGCGCCTGCGCGCGGGCCGGGTCGAACCCGGCGCCGTTGTCCTCGACCGTGATGCGCACCTGCTCGCCTGCCGGCTCGGCGCGCACGGCGATGCGGGCCGGGGCACGTCCACGGGTGAACTTGAGGGCGTTGCCCAATACCTGCTGCAGCAGCGCACGCAGCAGCGCGGCGTCGGCGCACACCGCGGGCAAGTCTGCCGGCACGTCCCACTGCACGGCCCGCCCGGCCTGGCCCGCTGCGAGCTGGGCGCGCGCGTCCTGCACCGCGCCGCCCAGGGGCACCTCCTGCAGCCGCAGCGGCACGCTTTGCGCTTCGGCGATGACACGCAAGCCGTCGAGCATGGCGGCCATGCGGCGCGCCGACTGCTCCATGGTGGCGACATGGTCCAGCGCTTCGACGACCTGCTCGGGCGGGCTGGGCAGCTCGCCCAGCAACTCGCGTACCAGCGCGCCGTAGGAGGTCACGTGCCGCAGCGGCGCGCGCAGGTCGTGCACCA
>DAMCAL010000054.1:0-16328 GCA_032059585.1 Burkholderiaceae bacterium | reverse complement strand
TCGTGATTCGACTCTCGCGCGGCGGCTCCAAGGGCCGTCCTTTCTTCAACATCGTCGTCGCCGACAAGCGCGTGCGCCGCGATGGCCGCTTCATCGAGCGCCTGGGCTTCTACAACCCGTCGGCCAAGGGCGGCGAGGAAACGCTGCGCATCGCACAGGACCGTCTGACGTACTGGAAGGGCGTTGGCGCCCAGGCATCTCCCACCGTGGAGCGCCTGTTCAAGCAGTCGGCCAAGCAGCAGCCGGCCGCCTGATTCCAGGCTGACGCCGACCTACGGGAAGGGCGGGCTCCGCTGGCAATAGCCAGTGGGCTCGCCTTTTTTCATAGGGCCGGCGGTTTTCGATTTTCTTTCTTTTTCTTTTCCTGCCATGTCCCCACTGCCCGAACTGTCTGCTGCCGAACTGCCTGCCGACGCCGTCGAAGTCGGGCGCATTGCCGAGGCCTGGGGCGTCAAGGGGTGGTTCAAGGTCGTGGCGTTCAGCAGCGACCCGGCGGCGTTGCTGCAGGCGCCCGTGTGGTGGCTGCAGCCTGCAGAGCGGGGCGCCAAGAGTTTCTTTCAGGGCACGGTCGAGCTGCCCGTTCGCCAGTCGCGCCTGCATGCGGACGGGCTCGTCGCCTGGGCGCAGGGCGTGGACGACCGCGACGCCGCGCTGAGCCTGCGCGGCGCGCGCATCTTCGTGCCGCGCTCGGCGTTCCCCGCAGCCGGGGACGACGAGTACTACTGGGTCGACCTGATCGGCCTGGACGTGGTCAACCGCGAAGGCGTGGCGCTGGGCACCGTGCGCGACCTGCTCGCCACGGGGCCGCAGACCACCCTGGTGCTGCAGTGGCAGGACGAGGGCGGCAAGCAGCACGAGCGCCTGATTCCCTTCGTCTCGGCGTTCGTGGACCAAGTGGACCTGGCCGGGCGCCGCATCACCGTGGACTGGCAGCCCGACTTCTGACGCCGTGCCATGCGCTTTGACGTCATCACGCTGTTTCCCGAGCTGTTCGCGCCGCTGCTGACCAGCGGCGTGACGCGGCGCGCCTACGCCTCGGGCCAGCTCGCGGTGCATTTGTGGAACCCGCGCGACCATGCCGAAGGCAACTACCGGCGTGTCGACGACCGCCCGTTCGGCGGCGGCCCCGGCATGGTCATGCTGGCCGAGCCGCTGGCGCAGTGCCTGCAGGCAATCCGCGCACAGCGTGCGGAGGCCGGGGACGACCAGGCGCCGCTGGTGCTGTTTTCTCCGGTCGGCGAGCGGCTGGACCATGCCGGCGTGCAGGGCTGGGCGGGCAGCGACCGCGGCGCCATCCTGCTGTGCGGACGCTACGAAGGGGTCGACCAGCGGTTCATCGACCGGTTCGTGGACCGGCAGATCAGCCTGGGCGACTTCGTGCTGTCCGGTGGCGAGATCGCCGCCATGGCGCTGCTGGACGCGGTGGCGCGCCTGCTGCCCGGGGTGCTCCATGCCGAAGGCAGCCACCAGCTCGACAGCTTTAATCCAGAGCTCGACGGCTTGCTGGACTGTCCGCACTACACCCGTCCAGAGGTCTGGCAGGGGCAGCCGGTCCCGGCGCCGCTGCTGTCGGGCCACCATGCGCAGATCGAACGGTGGCGGCGTGAACAGCGCTTGCTCCTGACCGCGCGCCAGCGCCCCGACCTGTTGGCCGCTGCGCGCCAGCGCGGCGACATCTCGCCGGCCGACGAGGCCTTTCTCGCGCAAAAACTGCGCTTGCTATAATGGCGGGCTTTCGATCCTCTGGCCGGCCGCTGCGCACCGCGCGACGGGCGCAGCACACAGGCGCCAATCGTGGCGCCGCATGCCAATCGTGGCGCGGACAAGATCGCATTCGAGTGCAACCATGAACCTCATCCAGACCCTCGAGCAGGAAGAAATCGCCCGCTTGAACAAGAACATCCCCCAGTTCTCGCCCGGCGACACCGTGATCGTCAGCGTGAACGTGGTGGAAGGCGCCCGCAAGCGCGTGCAGGCCTATGAAGGCGTGGTGATCGCCAAGCGCAACCGCGGCCTGAACAGCGGCTTCACGGTGCGCAAGATCTCCAGCGGCGAAGGCGTGGAGCGCACGTTCCAGACCTACAGCCCGCTGATCGCCGGCATCGAAGTCAAGCGCCGCGGCGACGTCCGTCGCGCCAAGCTGTACTACCTGCGCAGCCGCAGCGGCAAGTCGGCCCGCATCAAGGAAAAGCTGCCTTCGCGCGTCAAGGTTGCACAGACCGAAACGGCTTGAAGGCCGCGCGTTGCTGCCCTGGGCATCGCCCGGGCGGCGGACGCCGAAAGCCGCTACAGTGCCCCGGCCTGTGGCGGTTTTTTTTGGCTCTGCTCGAGCCTGCTCCCGCCTGATTTCGCTGTCCTGTTCACTGCCGATGCCGCCGCTGCCGCCCAGCCTGCCTGTCTTCGATCCGCTCACCGTGCCGGTCATCGGCGTGGACGCGCACCTGCCGCGGGTGGCGGCGGCCGCGCAGCGGCCTGACGCGCTGCGCCGGCGCTTCGCGGCCCCGCCCCTGTGGACGCCGGAAATCCGGCGCGAGCCCAAATTCGCCGATCGCGCCCCCGCGCAGGCCGCCGTGCTGGTGCCCATCGTGCTGCACGAACGGCCCACAGTCCTGCTGACGGAGCGCACAGCGCACCTGTCCACGCATTCTGGCCAGGTGGCCTTCCCGGGTGGCCGCACCGACCCGGGCGATGCCGACGCCGCTGCCACTGCCCTGCGCGAGGCGCACGAGGAAGTAGGGCTGCAACCCGGCGCCGTGGAAGTGCTCGGCCAGCTCTCGACCTATGTCACGGGGACATCTTTCATCGTCACCCCGGTGGTGGGTCTGGTGCAGCCGGGCGCGCCGCTGCACCCGAATCCGCACGAAGTGGCGGACGTGTTCGAGGTGCCGCTGGACTACCTGCTCGACCCTTCGCACCACCAGCGCCACCTGCTGCAGTGGCAGGGGCACCAGCGCGAATGGTTTGCCATGCCTTGGCAGGACGGGGACAAGACCCGCTTCATCTGGGGCGCCACCGCGGGCATGCTGCGCAATCTCTACCGTTTCCTGCTCGCCTGACGGTGACAGGCGCCCCGCGGCGCGCCGGCGTGTGCGAAAGCCGCGCCGCTATCATTGCCCGCCATGAGTTTCTTCGCCATCCTGTTTGCACTGCTGATCGAGCAGGCGCGGCCGCTGGCGCGCAGCAATCCCATCCACAGCGGGTTGCGGGCCTGGGCTCTCTCGGTCAACCGCAACTTCGACGCCGGCAGCGCCACGCATGCGTGGGTGGCCTGGTGCCTGGGCGTGCTGGTGCCGCCGCTGACCGTCCTGGCGGTGTACTGGGCGCTGCTGCACTTCATCGGCTGGCCGCTGGCGCTGGTGTGGAACGTGGCGGTGCTTTACGTGACGCTCGGTTTTCGCCAGTTCAGCCACCACTTCACCGGCATACGCGACGCGCTGGAGGAGGGCGACGCCGCGGGCGCGCGTGCGCGGCTGGCGCAGTGGAAACAGGTGGACGCGAGCGAGCTGCCGCGCAGCGAGGTAGTGCGGCACGCGATCGAGTATTCGGTGATCGCGGCGCACCGCCACGTGTTCGGTGTGCTGGCCTGGTATTGCGTGTGCGCGGCCCTGGGCATGGGCCCGGCCGGGGCGGTGCTGTACCGGCTTGCCGAATTCGTGTCGCGCTACTGGGCTGCGCGCACGGCCACCGCGCACCCGGCCAGCGACGCGCTGCAGCGGGCCGCGGCGCAGGCCTGGACGGTGATCGACTGGCTGCCCGCGCGCATGACGGCGCTGTGCTTTGCGGTGGTGGGCAGCTTCGAGGAGGCGATCGAGGGCTGGCGCTTCCACGCGCAGCGCTTTCCCAGCGACAACGACGGCGTGATCCTGGCGGCCACGGCCGGGGCCATCAACGTGCGTCTCGGCGGCGAGGCGCTGCGCAGTGCCGCCACACCGGCGTACGTGACGCCCGCCTTCGAGGCCGGCGCCGAACTCGGCGACAGCGGCAGCACACCCGGACGCGAGCCCGAAATAGGCCATCTGCGCAGCGTCGTCGGGCTGGTGTGGCGCTCGGTGGTGGTGTGGATGCTCATCCTGGCGCTGCTCACCCTGGCCCGCCTGCTGGGGTAGGTTTGCTATTAAAATAATAGCTGTCAGCGCTTGCCAGTCAAGCGCTGGAGCCTGTTTTGATGTCCAAACGGTCAGTAGCGGGACTGGGACAGTTCGGCAAACAGCTCGCCGTAGATGCGGTGGCGCTGCGGGCTGATGGCGGTGGCGTCGCGTGCGTCGCTCACCCGGGCCATGACGGCGCAGCCCGGCTCGTGCAGGTGCGTGCAGTTGTAGAAGCGGCATTCACCCGCATGGGCGGCAATGTCCGGCATGCAGCGCGCCAGATCGGCAGGCTCCAGGTGCCGCAGGCCGAATTCCTGAAAACCGGGAGAGTCGATCAGTGCCGTGCCGCGCCCTGCGTCAATCCAGTACCACTGGGTGCTGGTGGTGGTGTGCCGGCCCGAGTTCAGGGCCTGCGAAATCTCGCCGGTCTGGGCGGACGCGCCGGGCACCACCAGGTTGACCAGGGTGCTCTTGCCCGCGCCCGAAGGTCCCAGCACCAGCGTCGTCTTGCCGTCCATCAGCGACGTCAAAGCCTCGCGGTCGACCTCGCCGGACTCGGCCAGCGACAGCGGCAGCACGCGGTAGTGGTGCGCGGTGTTGTCCTCGCCGCCCATGTGCCGGTAGGGCCACAGCCGCTCCCAGGCGCGCGCGAAGGGCTCCACCAGATCGCTCTTGTTCAAGCCGATCGCCGCGGTGATGCCCGCTGCCTCGCAGGCGATCAAGGCGCGCGTGAGCTGGCTTTCGGAAAACACCGGCTCGGCCGCGACCAGCACCAGCACCTGATCCAGGTTGGCCGCAAAGGACTTGGTGCGCACCTCGTCCTGCCGGTAGAACAGATTGCGCCGCGGCAGCACCCGCTCGATGGTGCCTTCCTCGCCCTGGCCGGCGGCCGGCGAGCGCCACAGCACCCGGTCGCCGACCACGGCCGAGGCCTTCTTGCCGCGCGGGTGGCAGATGCGCCGCTCCCCGTCGCCCGACTCCACCACGCAGTGGCGGCCGTGGCTCGCGACAACCAGGCCTTCGCGGTCGCTCACGCGGCAGCGTCCGGAGACAGCAGCGCATCGATGCGCGTGGCGCAATCGATGTCGGTGGACGAGATGCCGCCCACGTCGTGCGTGTTCAGCCGTACGACGCAACGGCCGTAGTGTACCGACAGGTCGGGATGGTGGTCCTGCACGTGGGCCACGAACGCGACCGCGTTCACGAACGCCATGGTCTCGTGGTAGTTGGCGAACGTGAAGGTCTTTTCGATGGCCACGTCGGCGCCGTCCCCCGACAGCCGCCAGCCCGGCAGCAGGCCGAGCTGCGTGACGACTTCGGTGGCAGTCAGGGCGCGGCGCGGCGCTTGCGTCCAGTCCTTCTTGGGCATCATCGTGGCGGGGGCAGTGGTCATGGTCATGTGGCAGGTTGGAGCCGCGCAGCCGGCAGGCGTGCCAGGCGCTCCGCGGCCGGAGGGTGGGAGTAATAAAAACGCGCATACACCGGGTCTGGCGTGAGCGTGGAAGCGTTGTCTTCGTACAGCGTAAGCAGTGCCGACGCCAGCGCACCGCCGTCCGCCTGGGCAGCAGCGTAGGCATCGGCCTGAAACTCGTGGCGACGCGATGCGCGCGCCATCCATGGCGTGATGAATGCGCTGAACACCGGCGCGGCCAACAGAAACAGCAGCAGTGCCAGCGCATCGCTGGGCGCGGCGCCGTCGGGCGACAGGTTGGGCAGGGCGCCCAGGCCGGTGAAAAACCACGCGCGCGTGGACAGCCAGCCCAGCAGGGCGAAGGCGACCAGGCTCAGCGCGAACATGGCGGCCAGCCGGCGGGCGATGTGCCGGTGGTGGAAATGCCCCAGTTCGTGTGCCAGGACTGCCTCGACCTCGCTGGCGGAGAGCTGCTGGAGCAGCGTGTCGTAGAACACCACCCGCTTGGCGGCGCCGAAACCGGTGAAGTAAGCGTTGGCATGTGCGCTGCGGCGGCTGCCATCCATCACAAACAGGCCGCTGGCGGTGAAACCGCAGCGTTGCATCAGCGCCGTGACGCGCGCGCGCAGCGCCTCGTCGGCCAACGGCTGGAAGCGGTTGAACAGGGGTGCGATGAACAGCGGGTAGACCACCATCAGCAGCAGGTTGAACGACATCCACGCGCCCCAGGCCCACAGCCACCACAGGGGCCCGCCGGCGTGCATCAACCACAGCACCAGCGCCGCCAGGGGCAGCCCGATGGCAGCGCCCACCAGGGTCGACTTGACCAGGTCGGCAAGCCAAAGCCGCGGGGTCATCTGGTTGAAGCCGAACCGCTGCTCGAGCACGAAGGTCTGGTAGAGCTGGGCCGGCAGGTCCAGCAGCCCGCTGACCAGCGCGAAGCACGCCAGCAGAGCCAACTGCTGCACCATGCCCCCGGGCAGTAAGGCCAGGAGCGCCTGGTTCAGCGCATCCAGCCCACCCAGCAAGGTCCAGCCCAGCAATACGGCGGCGCCGTAGGCGGCGTGCAACATCCCGAAGCGCACGCGGGCGACGGTGTAGTCGGCGGCCTTGCGGTGCGCAGCCAGAGGGATGCGCCCAGCAAAGGCGGTGGGCACGGCGTTGCGGTGCAGCGCCACGTGGCGTACCTGGCGGGCCGCCAGCCACAGTTTCAACCCGAGCCCGGCCACCAGCGCGGCGGCGAAGGCATAGGTCATCAGAAGCGAGGGAGAAAGGAGCGAAGGCATAGGCAGCAGCCAAGTTTAGGGCCTGCCATGCCGCGCCGGGCTTCCGCAGGGCATCGGCGACAATCGGGGCGATGACCGACACCGTCCCCGCTGCCCCTCCCACGCTCGCCAAATCCGACCAGAACCTGGTGTGGCTCGACTGCGAAATGTCCGGCCTGGACCCTGACAAGGAGCGCCTGCTCGAAATCGCCGTGGTCGTGACCGGCCCCGATCTCACCCCGCGAATCGAGGGCCCGGTTTTCGTCATCCACCAAGGCGATGACGTGCTCGACGCCATGGACGCCTGGAACCGCGGCACGCACGGGCGCAGTGGCCTGATCGACAAGGTGCGCGCTTCCACCGTGACCGAAGCCCAGGCCGAGGAGGCGCTGCTGGCTTTCCTCAAGCGCTATGTGCCCAAGGGAAAGGCGCCGATGTGCGGCAACAGCATCGGCCAGGACCGGCGCTTTTTGGTGCGTTACATGCCACGCCTGGCGGCCTTCTTCCACTACCGCAATCTGGACGTCAGCACGCTCAAGGAGCTCGCCAAGCGCTGGAAGCCCGAGGCGTACTCCAGCTTCAAGAAGGCGCAAAAGCACACGGCACTGGCCGACGTGCACGAGTCTATCGACGAGCTGGCGCACTACCGCGCGCGGCTGTTCTCGCTCTGAACGCGCGGGATAATCTGCTGCTGTCCGCACCCGGACACGCTGCCGCCGCACGCCGGCTTCACCCGCTTGGCGCCGCCGCGGCTTTTCTTCTGCGGCATCTCTACCGGAGCCTTTGCCATGTTTCCTTTCTCGTTCAGATTCTCGTGCGTGGCTGCGGCCGCGCTGGTGTGCGCCACCGGTGCACTCGCCCAGGAGCAGGTGGTCAAGATCGGCCACAGCGGGCCCCTGTCCGGCCCCAACACCTTCGCCGGCCGTGACAACGACAACGGCGTGCGCCTGGCAGTCGAGGGGCTCAACGCCCGCAAGATCAACGTGGGCGGCAAGACCCTGAAGTTCGAGGTCGTCTCCGAAGACGACCAATGCGACGCCAGGACCGGCGTGGCGGTGGCGCAAAAGTTCGTCGACACCGGCGTGCGCTACGTCATGGGCCCGTATTGCTCGGGCGTGGCCATTCCCGCCTCGCGCGTGTACGACGGCGGCGGCGTCATGGTGTCCACCGTGGGCACCAACCCCAAGATCACCCAGGTTGGCTACAAAAACCTGTTTCGCATCGTCGCCAGCGACGTGCAGGCCGGCGCCAACATGGCCGCCTATGCCGCCAAGGACCTGAAGGCCAAGAAGGTCGCCGTGATCGACGACCGCACCGCCTTCGGCCAAGGCCTGGCGGACGAGTTCGCCAAGGAGGCGCAAAAGCTGGGCATGACCGTGGTGGGCCGCGAGTTCACGACCGACAAGGCCACCGACTTCATGGCCATCCTCACCAACATCAAGGCCAAGCAGCCCGAGGCCATCTTCTACGGCGGCTACGCCCCGCAGGCCGCCCCCATGGCGCGCCAGATCAAGCAGCTGGGCATCAACGCCAAGCTGCTGGGCGGCGACACCCTGTGCAGCCCCGAGATGCCGAAGCTGGGGGGCGACGCGGTCGACGGCATCGTGTACTGCGCCTATGCCGGCATGCTGACGGACGGCGACGCCACGGCAGGCGCGTTCCAGGACAAGTTCAAGAAGCGCTATGGCCAGGCGCCGGACGTGTACGGGCCGTTTTATTACGACCAGGTCATGAACATTGGCGAGGCAATGCAAAAGAGCGGGTCCGTCGATCCGTCCAAGGTGGGTGCCTACATGCACCAACACGCCTACAAGGGCGTGATGGGCGAGTACGCGTATGACGACAAGGGCAACCGCGTCAAGGCGCCGGTGGTGGTGATGACCTTCGAAGGCGGCAAGGCGAAGCCGCTGGCCAGCTACTGATCAGGCAGACGGGTTCACCCTGCAAGGATTGCGGGAAAACCCGTATCGTGCGATAATGCACGGCTGCACCGCCTCAGGGTGGTGCAGTTTTTTGCGCATCTCCCTTCACTCATCGGGCCTTGCACGCCAGACGCTCTCACGACAGCGCGGCGCACTGCATATCAATCGCCCACCCGGGCCGTACGCTACGGCCCCGGTTTCGTTTGATGGTTGATGTTTTGTAACCATCGACGAGGCCACCGCGGGTAGCGCCTGCGGCGCTCGTTGCCTGAGAAAATTCATGACTGACCAACTGCCTGTGCAGGGCCAAGCCGCGCCTGCCGATATTTCCGTGCCTGTGACCGACGCACCTGTCGCCGTCGCCACTGAGCAGGTTCTTCCCGAAGGTTTCACCCGCCTGGGCCTGGCGCCCGAACTGGTCCAGGCCGTGCGCGACCTGGGCTACACGCAGCCCACCGCCGTGCAGGAAAAAGCCATTCCCCTGGCCATGGGCACGGACGGCGTTGACGGCCGCTCCATCGACCTGATGGTCTCCAGCCAGACCGGCAGCGGCAAGACCGCCGCCTTCCTGTTGCCCGTGCTGCACACGCTGATCCAGCAGCAAGCCGAGGCGGAAGTGGCCGCGCGCACCGCCTATGAGCGCGCTGCTGCCGAAGCGTCAGCCCGTGGTGAAGCGGCGCCCAAGCGCCCCAAGCGCCAGAACCCGACCAACCCACGCGGCTTCAAGGCGGCCACGCCCGGTGCGCTGGTGCTGTGCCCGACCCGCGAGCTGGCCCAGCAGGTGGCGCATGACGCCATCGAGCTGGTCAAGCACTGCAAGGGCCTGCGCATCGCCACCGTGGTGGGCGGCATGCCTTACCAGTTGCAGATCGCCAAGCTGCAGAACGCCAACCTGGTCGTGGCCACGCCCGGCCGCCTGCTGGACCTGCAGCGCTCGATGCAGATCAAGCTGGACCAGGTGCAGTTTCTCGTCGTCGACGAGGCGGACCGCATGCTCGACCTGGGCTTTGCCGATGACCTGGCCGAAATCCACAACCTCACGGCTGCGCGCAAGCAGACCATGATGTTCTCTGCCACCTTTGCTCCGCGCATCCAGCAGCTGGCCATGCGTGTGATGCACGAGGGCGGCGCCACGGCCAAGAAGATCCAGATCGACAACCCGCAGGAAAAGCACGCCAACATCCGCCAGATGCTCTACTGGGCCGACAACGCCCAGCACAAGCGCAAGCTGCTGGACCACTGGCTGCGCGACACCGCCATCGACCAGGCCATCGTCTTCGCCAGCACGCAGATCGAATGCGACGGCCTGGCCAACGACCTGCAGCAGGAAGGCTTTTCCGCCGTCGCGCTGCACGGTGCGCTCAGCCAGGGCTTGCGCAACCGCCGCCTGATGGCGCTGCGCAACGGCCAGGTGCAGATCCTGGTCGCCACCGATGTGGCTGCACGCGGCATCGACGTGCCCACGATCACGCACGTTTTCAACTTCGGCCTGCCGATGAAGGCCGAGGACTACACGCACCGCATCGGTCGCACCGGCCGCGCCGGGCGTGACGGCCTGGCGGTGACTTTTGCCGAGTTCCGCGACCGCCGCAAGATCTTCGACATCGAGGGTTACAGCCGCCAGCCGCTGAAGGCGGAAGTGGTCGAAGGCCTGGAGCCCACGCAAC
The DNA here is from genome assembly GCA_032059585.1 of Burkholderiaceae bacterium. Taxonomy (GTDB): domain Bacteria; phylum Pseudomonadota; class Gammaproteobacteria; order Burkholderiales; family Burkholderiaceae_C; genus Melaminivora. Next base: position 5,975 of record DAMCAL010000054.1, on the reverse strand, counting down.
GCTTCCCGCAAGGCGGTGGTGGGCGTGGAGGCGACTTCGCCGGCCACGGCCGGGGTCGCGACGGCGGCCGGGGCCGCAGCGGGGGCGACCGCGCCGGGCATGGTGGCCGCTTCAACAACGAACGTTTCGGCGAGCAGCGTCCCAGCTTCGAAGGCCGTAGCGAAGGGTTCGGCGGCGGTGCACCGCGCAATGCCGGCCACCATGCCGGCTTTGGCGGTCGCCGCGACGGCGAAGGCTATGGCAACAAGGGTGGTTTCGGTGACGCGCGCGAGCGCAGCGGTCGAAGCGCACCGCGCGACTTCGGTCGTGGCGACAGCGCTGCGCCGCGGGGCGATTTTGTCCGCGCCGCCAAGCCTGCCTTTGGCAAGCCGGCATTCGGCAAGCCGCAGGGCGCAGGCAACGGCCCCGGCGCCGGGCGCCCCTACGCCCCGCGTGGCGAGGCGCACCGCCGCACGGAACGCCCTGGCCGCTGAGCCGCGCGCCGGCCTGCACAAGCCAGCCTGCCAGCCGCAGGCTGGCTTTTTTCTTGCGCGTTTGCGAACCCGATAATGGCCCTCCTCTGGAAGGTCGTCCATGTCATCGTCCCTGTCTTCGCAAGCCGACTTCGAACACATGTTCGAACTCGCACCCGTGTCCTTGTGGCTGGAGGATTACAGCGGCGTGCGCGCGCTGTTCGCGCGCTGGCGCAGCCAGGGGGTGTCCGAGTTGGGCGCCTTCCTGCGCGAGCACCCGCAGCGGCTTGCGGAGTACGGCGCCAGCATCCGCGTGCTCAAGGTGAACCGGCGTACGCTGGAGCTGTTCGCCGCCCCGGACCAGGACACCCTCGTGGCAGGGCTGGGACGGGTCTTCAGCGGCGACATGCACGAGCATGTCATTGCCGAGCTCGAGCAGCTGTGGAGCGGGGCGTGCGAATTTTCCAACCAGACGGTGAACTATGCGCTCGACGGCCGCCGTCTGGATGTGCACATTCGTGGCCGCATCCTGCCCGGGCATGAGGACACCTGGGACCGCGTGCTGGTCTCGCTGGAGGACAACACCGGCCAGCTCAGCGCGCGCCGCCAGCTCGAGCGCAGCGAGCACTACGCCCGCGCCTTGTTCGAACACTCGCCGGTGTCGCTGTGGGTGGAAGACTTCAGCCATGTCAAGCGGCTGCTTGGCGATCTGCGTGCCCGCGGCATCGTCGACTTCCGCACCTTCCTGAAAGTGCACCCCGATTTCGTCGACCAGTGCATGCGCGAGATTCGCGTGATTGACGTGAACCAGCTCACGCTGGAGCTCTTCGGCGCCACCGGCAAGGAAGAGCTTCTGGCCAGTACCGACCGCATGTTCCGGGACGAGATGCGCGAATCGTTCACGGACCAGCTGCTCGACCTGTGGGACGGCACGCTGTACCAGCAGCGTGAGGTGGTCAACTACAACCTGGCGGGCGAAGCGCTGCACATCCACATGCAGTTTTCCGTGTTGCCCGAGCACCAGCACGACTGGAGCCGGGTGCTGCTGTCGCTGGTGGACATCAGCGCGCGCAAGAAGGCCGAGGCCTACCTGGAGTACCTGGGCAAGCACGACGTGCTGACCGGCCTGCGCAACCGGGCGTTCTACGTGGAGGAACTCAACCGCCTGTCACGCAAGGGCCCCTGGCCCGTGGGTCTCGTGGCGATCGACCTCAACGGGCTCAAGGCGCTCAACGACGAGCATGGGCACGTGGCGGGCGATGCCATGCTGCGCCGCGCGGGAGAAGTGCTCGCCAAGGCAGTGGACCATCCGGCCTGCGCGGCCCGCATCGGCGGCGACGAGTTCGCCATCTTGCTGCCTGGCGGTGACGAGCGCGCCGTGCAGGCACTGGCCGATCGGCTGGTCACGCTGCAGGACCTGAACAACCAGTTCTATCCCGGCCAGGCGCTCAGCCTCTCGATCGGCACGGCCGTCGGCCAGGGCGGCGAGCAGCTGGAAGCCGCCATGCACCAGGCCGACCAGGCCATGTACGCGCACAAGAAGCGCTTCTATGCCGAAGGCGGCCGCAACCGCCGCGGCGGATCGGCCTGAAGATCAGCCGCCGTGGGCCGTGCGGCCGATGGCGGGCCAGCGGTGGTGCAGGTACACCCACGACACCAGGCCGACGCACATCATCGCCAGCGAAGCGAAAGCCAGCCAGCGCGTGGAGTGCATCACCAGCGGCGCGACGACGCCGGCCACCAGCCCGTTGGCCGTCGAGCCGACAAAAGCCTGCAGCGAAGAGGCCATGCCGCGCCGCTGTGGGTACAGGTCCAGCACCAGCAGCGTCACCACGGGCACCATCAACGCCCAGCCGAAGGAGAACACGGCGATCGGCAGCATGGCCCACAACGGGTTGGCCTCGAACAGCAGGTTGCCCACCAGGTTCAACACGGACATCGCGAGCATGATGACGAAGCCGTGGCGGATTTGCCGCTTCGGCGGGATGCGCCCTGCCAGGCGTCCGCTGGCCCAGGCCCCGCCCATGATGCCGCCGATGTTGAGCAAAAAGAACCAGAAGAACTCGGTCGGCGCCAGGCCCAGGTGCTCGCCGAGGAACGCCGGCGCGGAGAGCACGTACAGAAACATGCCATTGAAGGGCACGCCGCTGGCGAGCGCCAGCAGCACGAAGCGTGCGCTGGTGCCCAGTTCCCAATAGCCGCGCAGGAGGTTGCCCATGTGCAGCGGCTGGCGCGCAGCGGGCGGCAGGGTTTCGGGCAGCAGGCGCCAGTTGGCCACCCACAGCGCCATGCCCACCGCCGTGAGGAACCAGAACACGCTGTGCCAGTTCAGGTGGCCCGACAGCCAGCCGCCCACCATGGGCGCAATCGCCGGCGCCACCCCGAAGAAGATGGTCACCTGGCTCATCACCTGCTGCGCCTGCGCGGGCGGGTAGATGTCGCGGATCACCGCGCGTGACACGACGATGCCGGCGCCCGCCGACAGCCCCTGCAGCGCGCGGAACAGCACCAGCTGGCCGATGGTCTGCGCCAGTGCGCAGCCGGCCGACGCCAGGGTGAACAGTGCCAGGCCCCACAGCACTACCGGCCGGCGTCCGAAACTGTCCGACAGCGAGCCGTGGAACAGCGTCATGAAGGCGAAACCGAACAGGTACGCCGACAACGTCTGCTGCATCTCCACCGGGCTGGCGCCCAGCGAGCGGGAGATGGCGCCGAAGGCCGGCAGGTAGGTGTCGATGGAGAACGGTCCCACCATCCCCAGCAGTGCCAGCAGCACGGCCAGGGCCCAGCGGGGGCCGCGCCAGAGTTCGGAGGCGGAAGGGTGCATGGGCGCAGGGGAAGAAGGGGAGGGCGCCGTATCCGAAACCGGCGTGCGAGGACCGCGATTATTGTCCCGGCGGGGTTGCCACGGGGTGTTTTCCCGTGGCGGATGCTGCTGAATCAATAGCTGCTCGCGCTTACTGCGCAAGCGCTGGAGCCCGAAAACGCTCTTGATCGGTTCAATGGTGCGCGTCGTGCCCGCCGCCATGGCCTGGGGAGGCCGCAGCGCCCAGGGCGCGCACGGGCGCCTGCACCTGCAGGGTCTCGCGCTTGCCGTCCTTGCCTTCCACCACCAGGGTCAGGGACACGGACTGGCCGGCGCTCACCGGCTGTTTCAGGTCCATCAGCATGGCGTGGTAGCCGCCGGGCTTGAGCTCGACCGTCTGCCCGGCCGGCAGGTCCAGGCCGGCGACAGCGCGCATCTTCATCACGTCGCCCTCGTGCTTCATCTCGTGGATTTCGGCGACGCCGGCGACGGGACTGGCGATCGAGACGAGCCGCGCGTCCCGGGTGGCGGTCAGGCGCATGAACGCGCCGGTGGATTTTTGTTGCGCGACCGCGGCGCGCACCCAGGCGTCCTGCACCGCAACCTGTGCATGGACGGTGCCCGCCAGGAGCAGGGCGGCAGCGAGCGAGAAACGGTGGAAAAACGAAGTGGTGGTCATGAAAAACAGTTCCTGGTCGGGCAGGCCGACCATGGGCGAACAAAAGGAAAGGGGCACGGCCTGTCGTGCAGGCCTGTACCTCGAAAGGGGAAAGGTCGGGCCAGAGGCAGCGATGGCGCTGCGCAGTGCCGTGGTCAGTACGGCGGGGCGCGGGGCGGAAAGGGCGCGCCACTGGCAACCGGCACATGCACCTGCCTTGGTGGCGTCGCCACACGGTGCAGCGGCGGGGCAAAGGACGTCGTGACGACGGGCGGGGGACTGGAGCCCAGCATGGGCGGCAGACACAGCGCGCATTCCAGCCCATGGTTCTGCTGTGCCGACGGCTGTCCTTCCACCACCATCCAGCGCGCTTCGCCGGTCGCGCTGCACAGACGCTCCATCGCCGGGGCCTGCACCAGCGGAGCCGCGCTGGCCACGCCCATGGCCAGCGCGAAAAGCGCCAGGAGCAGGCGTGCCAGGACGGTGGAGTGGCGCAGTCGGTGCATGGGTGGCGCCATTATCAGGGGCGACTAATCGGACCGACTGCCGTCTCGCCCTCCCCATTTCTGAAAGGGCTGCGGACGGGCTGCAAGGCGCCTTACAAGCGGCACCGAATAAAAATCGGAGCATTCATAAAAATCGGATATAATTTGCGACCGCGCCGCTTGCTTGCTCGCATGGACGGCGCATGTTTGACAGCCCCCGGCCCATCCGCCACGCGTTCCTCCCAAGTCTGCCGGCTGACATTCCCCAGACTTCATGGCGAGCCCATCGCGGATCCGTACCCTTGTCAGGGTCCGCCCGGCCCCTTCAGCGCTTGGCGTCGCGGGGACGTCTTCCTTCACATACTGGCGGTGCTCACCTTTGAGCGGGTGCCGCCGGGCTTTCAATGCCCGACACAAGCAATACCGAGCAAGTCGGCCACTACGTGGTCACACCCCTCACCCGAACCATCGATGGCGGCACTTTTTCCGCCTCGGTTTCCATCCGCCGCGGCATGCACGACCGGGTTTTCCGGTTCATTCCGCGCTTTGCCTGCGATGCGCAGGCGGTTCAGTACGCCCTGACGCAGGGCCGCAGCATGGTGCTGCTGGGCCAGTTGGGCTGAACGGCCTTTCTTTTCCACCACTCACGAAGGAGCTCTGTGGCCAAAGAAGAATTGATTGAAATGCAGGGTAAAGTCGACGAAGTCCTTCCCGACGCCCGCTACCGTGTAACGCTCGACAATGGCCATCCGCTCATTGCTTACACGGGTGGCAAGATGCGGAAGTTCCGCATTCGCATTCTTGCCGGCGATCTGGTTACCTTGGAGATGTCGCCCTACGACCTCACCAAAGGCCGGATCACCTTCCGTCACATCGAAAATCGCACTCGTACCGGTCCGCCGGCCGCGCGGCGACGTCGCTGAGGCGTTTTTCCCTCCAGAGGCCTCGTCCGCAAGGTTGGCCTTTACTTTCACGAAAACCTGACACTCATGAACAACCGACTCTACGTAGGCAACCTGGCCTATTCCGTGCGCGACGAATCGCTGCTGGAGCACTTCTCCCAATACGGCACCGTCAACTCCGCCAAGGTGATGATGGAGCGTGACACTGGCCGTTCCAAGGGCTTCGGCTTTGTGGAAATGGGCAGCGATGCCGAAGCCCAGAAGGCCATCGACGGCCTGAACGGCAAGAACATCGACGGCCGCGCGCTGACGGTGAACGTCGCCCGTCCCATGGAAGCACGTTCGGGTTCGGGCGGCGGCGGCGGTGGCTACCGCGGCGGCCGCTACTGATCCCGCGCAGGGGCTGGTACGTCGTCCTGCGTCCCTGTCGGGGCGCGCGGACGGTAGCCGCTCCTGAAGGTGCCCGCGCACGTTGTGCAGGGCATCGCTGCAAAGGCTGGCCTGGTGCCGGCCTTTTTCTTTTGGCGCGTGGTAGTACTGGGCGCCAACAAAAAACCCGCCATGGCCGAAGCCGTGGCGGGTTTGAAAAGTTGGTGGGCCCTGAAGGATTCGAACCTTCGACCAACGGATTAAGAGTCCAACCCTCAACCTAGTATCCATGCGGGTTCCGGG
>DAMCAL010000053.1:0-17565 GCA_032059585.1 Burkholderiaceae bacterium | reverse complement strand
ACCGCGCCGTGCCCACCTGGAACTACGAGGCGGTGCACGTGCACGGCCGGCTCACGGTGCACGACGACGAGCGCCACGTGCGCGGCGTGGTGGCGCGCCTGACGCGCCGGCACGAGGCGACCGAGCCCCGGCCCTGGAAGATGGGCGACGCGCCCGCCGACTATCTGGACCAGATGCTGCGCGCCATCGTCGGCATCGAGCTGGCCATCACCCGCATCGAGGGCAAGCGCAAGCTGAGCCAGAACCGAACCGCGCCCGACCGCGACGGCGCCGTGGCCGCCCTGCACGAACGCGGGCACGGCGCGCTGGCGCAGGCCATGCAGGCCGCAGGCGAAGAGCCGCCGCGCTAAGCCGTCGCTTCCTGCGTGAAGGCCTGCGGCAGCGGTTTGGGCAGCGGCTCCTCACAGACTTCCACACGCTCCACGCGCGCAGCCGCCGGGCCCTGGTGCGCCCAGTCGATCAGCGCCTGCACGGCGCCCGGCGCGCCCACGGCCAGCGCCTCCACCGTGCCGTCTTGGCGGTTGCGCACCCAGCCGGCCACGCCCAGGGCCTGCGCCGCCTGCACGGTGGACTGGCGAAAGTACACGCCCTGCACCTTGCCGTGGACGCGCAGGCGGCGGGCGATGGGGGCGGACACCTCGTGTTGTTCGGACATGCCCGGCACTGTAGCGGCTGGCGCTGTAGGCAGGGCCCGCAGCCGGTGCACGGCGCGCGCTGACAGCGTGCATGCGCGGTGCGTGCTCAGATGTGCGCTTTGGCCTGCCCCTGGGCGGCGGGCCGCCACACCGCTACACGCCAAGGAGCCGCACATGAGTGAAAAATCCGCATCCGTCCACTGGGAAGGCGCCGGCAAGGCCGGCCAGGGCCAGGTCAGCACCGAGACCGGCGCACTGCAGAAGTACCCCTACGGCTTTGCCAGCCGCTTCGGCGACGACCGCAAGGGCACCAATCCCGAGGAAATCCTGGGCGCGGCGCATGCGGCCTGCTTCACCATGGCCTTTTCGTTCGCCTGCGACAAGGCGGGCTTTGCCACCCGCATGGTGGACACTACGGCCCGCGTGCGCCTGGCCAAGGAGGGCGAGGGCTTCAAGATCGACCGCATCGCCCTGACGCTGGAGGCCACGGTGCCAGGCCTGGACGAGCAGCGCTTTCAGGAGATCGCCGAGGGCGCCAAGCGCGACTGCCCGCTGTCCAAGGCGCTGGCCTCGGTGCCCGAGATCACGCTGCAGGCCACGCTCAAGCAGTGACTGCCAGCGGCAGGGTTATGGCAAGCCAAATCGGCCCCCAACGCCCTGCCAGCAAGCGTGAACAGCTCCGTTTTCAATAGCGAAATGCAGGCCCCGCACGGCTGCGCTACACTGCGCTGCATGTCGTGCCACCTGCTTTTCAGCGCCTCCCCCGCCGCCTTGGGCGTGCCGGACGGCGCCTGCGCGCAGCAGCACGCACGAATGATTACCACCATGACCACCGCGGCCCCCTGACGCGCGTGGGGGGGCCGCAACGGCGGCCCCCTGGTGTCATTCCTTCTCCCTCTCCCCGAATGAAAACCCAGCCCGGCCGCTGGGTTTTTTCGTTGTCGGGCGGCCCCGCGGGTGGCCCGGCCCCTGGAGAAGAAAGAGGAACATCCGATGCTTGTTGCCGAACCTGCCCTGCGTGGCGCACCCCACCGGGCGCCGGCCGCTCCGCCAGCGCCCCGCCCTGCCCGCGCCGACGTGTTGCGCGTCGGCCTGATCGGCGCCGGCACCGTGGCCGGCGGCGTGTGCCAGCTGCTGCAGCGCAACCAGGCGCTGATCACCGCACGCGCCGGCCGCGCCATCGCCATCACCGCGGTGGCCACGCGCAGCCCGGCGCGCGCGGCGCCGCTGCTGGCCGCCACCGGTGCGCGCCTGGCCGCCGACCCCGCCGCGCTGGCCAGCGCGGCCGACGTGGACGTGGTGCTGGAGCTGGCCGGCGGCGCCGATGCGCCGCTGCCCTGGCTGCTGGCCGCGCTGGCGCAGGGCAAGCATGTGGTGACGGCCAACAAGGCGCTGCTGGCGCGCCACGGCACGCAACTGGCGGCGGCTGCGGCGCGCCACGGGCGGGCGCTGGCGCATGAGGCCGCCGTGGCCGGCGGCGTGCCGGTCATCAAGGCGCTGCGCGAGTCGCTGGCGGCCAACCGCATCGAGGCGCTGGCGGGCATCCTGAACGGCACCAGCAATTTCATCCTCACCCGCATGGCCGCGCAGGGCTCGACGTTCGCCGCCGCGCTGGCCGAGGCGCAGGCCCTGGGCTACGCCGAAGCCGACCCCGCCCTGGACGTGAACGGCCAGGACGCTGCGCACAAGCTGGCGCTGCTGGCAGCGCACGCATTCGGCCTGCCGCTGCGCGAAGGGGCGGTGCACACCGAGGGCATCGCCCACCTGCAGCCGGGCGACCTGGCCGCCGCCGCGCAGCTGGGCTTTGCCGTGCGGCTGGTGGCCCTGGCCCGGCGCGTGCCCCAGGCGGGCGGCGGCGGAGAGGCGCTGGAGCTGCGCGTGCACCCGGCGCTGGTGCCGCTGCAGCACCCGCTGGCGGGCGTGCACGGCGTGCACAACGCGCTGCTGGTGCACGGCGATGCGGCCGGGCCGCTGCTGTTCAGCGGCGCCGGTGCGGGTGCCGCGCCCACGGCCAGCGCCGTGGTGGCGGACCTGGTCGAGCTGGCACGCCGCGGGGAGGCTGCGCCCGCACCGGCTTTCGGCGCTCATGCCCGGGAAGAGGCGCCGGCAGGGGAGGTGCTGCCGCTGGACAAGGTGCACGGCGCCCACCTGCTGCGCCTGCTGCCGGGCCGGGCGCTGTGCGAGGCCGGTGCCGTGCGGCTGCTGGCGCGCGCCGGGGTCGCGGTGCGCCGGCGGGCATGGGTGGGCGGGGCAGGGGACGGGCCCGAGCTGCTGCTGCTCACGGACGTCGCTGCCGAGGGTGCCGTGCGCGCGGCCACCGCGCAGCTGCAGGCGGCCACCGGCGCGCAGGTGCGGCGCCTGCGCGTGCACGCAGAGCCAGGCTGAGGCCGAGACGGGTTGCCCGCGGCGGTTTTGAGGGAAAAGTGGCTCCAGCGCTTGCTGGGAAAGCGCGAGTAGCTATTGATTCAGGAGCAAACCACGGACACCCGCTGCGCGCTCAGCGCCCTCAGCGCTTCAGCTTGCGGTAGGCGTCGTCCGAAGGCGGTCCCTTGTCTGTGTCCTGCAGACCGCGCTGGAGGTCAGCATAGGCCTGCTCGACCTGCACGTCCGGGTTGCCGTCGGTCATGCGCATGTCCTGGTCGCGCTCGTGCGGCAGGTGCGGCTCCGTGGGTTGGGCGTCCGGCTTCTTGGACGCGGTCAGGTCGACGCCGGTCGGGTCCGCCGGACGGCCGGGCGGATCCTGGTCCTGCGGGGACGTGGGCATCGTGGTCGAGGTGGGTTTGGACATGGCAGACCTTGGGTTCGGGTGTCGGGGCAAAGGGCGCTGCGGGCCGGCGCGCGGCGCGCACGGGCGGCGCCTCGTGTGGCCCATGCTAGGCTGGCACCGCCCGGCCGGCGTAGTCCGGGGCCGGTTGACCCCATAGGCCGCATGCTTCGCGCACTCGGCTACCATCCTGGATGAAAGCACAGTAGTGCCGGGCACCGACGCCCGCTGCCGGCCCCTTCCCTTTTCCCTCCCGCCGCTGCCGTGCTCGCCCCCACCCTGTTTTCTCCTGCCATGTCCACGCAGCAATGGGCCGACGAGGCCCTGCACAGCTTCGAGACGGTGGTGCAAGCCACCGCCGGCTTTCGCGCGCGCGAAGGGCAGCGGCGCATGGCCGAGCAGGTGGCGCGCACCTTTGCCGAGGCCGAACTGGGCAAGCCCGAGGACGAGGACGAGGCGCCCCGGCGCGCCATCGCCGTCATCCAGGCCGGCACTGGTGTGGGCAAATCGCTGGCCTACAGCGCGCCGGCCATCGCCCTGGCGCTGGCGCGCGGCACGCGGGTGCTGATCTCCACGGCCACCGTCGCGCTGCAGGAGCAGCTGGTGCACAAGGACCTGCCGGCGCTGGCGGCGCACCTGGAGGAGCCCGTGCGCTTCGCGCTGGCCAAGGGGCGCGGGCGCTACGTCTGCAAACTCAAGCTGGAGCGCCTGGCCGGCGGCGGCCTGGAAGAGGACGAGGAGTGGAGCGGCACCGACGACCTGTTCGGCCCGGCCGAGGCGCAGCAGCCCGCCGCGCGCCAGGCGCAGCTGGCGCGGGTGCAGTTCTACGCCAGCATGTCCGACGCGCTGGGTTCGGGCACCTGGGACGGCGACCGCGACACGCTGGCCACGCCGCCCGAGGGCGACGCCTGGTCGCCCGTGGCGGCCGAGGCGCACTCGTGCACCGGCAAGCACTGCCCGCTGTTTTCGCGCTGCACCTACTACGAGCGGCGCAAGGACCTGGTGGCCGCCCAGGTCATCGTGGCCAACCACGACCTGCTGCTGTCGTCCATCGGCGCGCGGCTGCTGCCCGACCTGGACAACTGCCTACTGGTGATCGACGAGGCGCACCACCTGCCCGGCACGGCGCTGGCGCAGTTCGCTTGCGAGGCCGACCTGTCGCACCTGGGCTGGATCGACAAGCTGGCCAGCCGCGCGCTGCGCATCGGCCAATTGGTCGAGGTCGGAGAGATCGCCGACATCCCCAACCACGCCGCGCGGCTGCGCGCCGCCTTGCAGGACGCGGCCCGGCTGGCCATGGACCTGTACGGGGCTGAGCTGCGCGCCGCGCCGCGCTTTCGCGCGCCGAGCAACCAGCCGATGCGCGCGCGCGTGGCCGCAGGCGCGCTGCCCGATCCGCTGGTCGAGCCATTCGGCCAGGTGGCGCACCACGCCGAGGGTTTTCTGGCGGCGCTGCGGGCCATCGCCAAGGCCCTGCGCACGGCCATGCGCGACAGCCCCGACGAGGCGCGCCGGCTGTCGCAGCTGTACGCCCAGGTCGGCGCGCTGGCGCCGCGCCTGGAAGGCGTGCACGCCACCGCCAGCCTGCTGCTGCAGGACGCGCCCGAGGGCGCGGTGCCCGCGGCCAAGTGGTTCACCCTGGCCGTCGAGGGCGACTTCACCACACTGCGCGCCCACGCCTCGCCGGTGCTGCCGGGCAGCGCGCTGCGCCAGCACCTGTGGGGCGCGGTGCGCGGCGCGGTGCTCACCTCGGCCACGCTCACCAGCTGCGGGCAGTTCGACTTCTTCCTGCGCGAGACCGGCCTGGCGGGCGACGAGGCGGTAGCCACGCTCACCGTCGCCAGCCCGTTCGACTATGCGCTGCAGGGCACGCTGGTGGCGCGCGAGACCCGCGCCGAGCCGCGCGACGTGCAGCAGTTCACCGCCGAGATGGTGGACGCCCTGCTGAACGACCTGGGCCAGGTGCAGGCCGGCGCGCTGGTGCTGTTCACCTCGCGCGACCAGATGCGCCGCGCCGTGGACGAGCTGCCCACCGCCCTGCGCAGCGTGGTGCTGGTGCAGGGCCAGCTGCCCCGGCGCGAGCTGCTGGCGCGCCACCGCGAGCGGGTCGCCGCGGGGCAGCCGTCCATCATCTTCGGCATGCAGTCCTTCGGCGAGGGGCTGGACCTGCCCGGGCGGCTGTGCGAGTCGCTGTTCATCACCAAGCTGCCCTTTGCCCCGCCCGACGATCCGGTGGGCGAGGCCCGCGCCGAGTGGCTGCGCGCCGCCGGGCGCGACCCGTTCAGCGAGCTGGTGGTGCCGGCCACCGCCATCCGCCTGGCGCAATGGGTGGGCCGGGCGATCCGCACCGAGGACGACCGCGCGCACGTGTACTGCTACGACAAGCGGCTGGTGCGCACCGGCTACGGGCAGCGGCTGCTGGCGGGCCTGCCGCCCTTCACGCTGCAGCGCGGCGCCGCCTGAGCGGGGCGCGCGCCTGCCACGCGCGTCGGACGGCCCCCACAGCCGTGCTGGCGCCGCGCCGACCTGCCGCCGGCTGCCGGGCTCCTAGAGTGGTCGCTCTCACACCCTCTTCTTTCACGCAGGAGCCTTGGCCCATGGCGAACGACACCCCCCAGACCAACGACCGATCGGCGCTGTTCGAGCGCATCAAAGACATCCGCTTCGGCATGCTCGCCCACCGCGGCGACAACGGCCTGCTGCATGCCCACCCGTTGACCACCCTCAACAAGGACCTGGACCAGCAGGCCCAGCTGTACTTCTTCATTCCGCGCGACGGCGAGCTGCACCAGCGCCTGGCCGCCGACAGCCAGACCAACGTCAGCTACGCCAACCCGGAAGAGGACTGCTACGTCTCCATTTCCGGCTCGGCCGCGTTCATCGAGGACGCACGGCGCAAGGAAGAGCTGTGGACCCCCATGGCCAAGGCCTGGTTCCCGGACGGCCCGGGCGACCCGAACCTGGTGCTGCTGGCCGTGCAGATCCACCACGCCGAGTACTGGGACGTGAAGGAAAGCAAGATGACCCAGCTGTTCAAGATGGCCACTGCCGCCATGACCGGCGAGCGCCCCACAGGCCTGGGCGAGCACCGCGAAGTCAACCTCTAACCCCCGCACTTCCCCAGCATTAGCACGACAAGGAGGCTCACGCCATGCATCCCCAGAACACCGACCCCGAAAAAGACGTCGACCCCGACACCGGCAAGAGCCAGAGGACCGAGCAGGAGCAGGACGTCCAGGCCCGCGAGCAAGACGCCGAGCAGCGCAAGGACCGCAAGAACAGCATCGGCAGCGACAACCAGGTGCAGGAGCGCCGCGGCACCAACCTGGACAAGTTCTGAGGCGTCCCGCGTCAGGTACTGTGCATCCATGACATTGCGCTATTAAATTCATAGCTTCTTACGCACTCCTGCTCTACGCAGGAGTGCTTTTTTATGTGTGTCCCGAGGCCTTGGCGGGATGGTACGGCCGAGGCGCAGGCGCTCCTCACTGCGCGCCGCTGCTAACCTTGGGCCATGTCGCCCCGTTTTCGTGACCTTCGCCCGGCGGCCTGGGCCCTGACCGCCGCCCTGATACTGGCCGGCTGCTCCTCGTCGCCGCCTCGCCCGGCAGGCCGCAGCGCCGCCCCGGCCTTCTCGCGCCTGTCGCCCGAGCAGTCCAGCGACATCGCCATCCACGCCCTGGGCCTGGTCGGCACGCCCTACCGCTACGGCGGCAACACGCCCGAGGGCGGCTTCGACTGCAGCGGGCTGATCGGCTACGTCTACACCCACCGCGCCGGCGTGGCGCCGCCGCGCACCGTGGCGCAGCTGAGCCAGTTCGGCGCCGAGGTGGACATGGCCGACCTGCGCACCGGCGACCTGGTGGTGTTCGGGCGCTCGCGCGCCACGCACGCCGGCATCTACGTGGGCGAGGGCCGCTTCGTGCATGCGCCTTCCAGCGGCGGCACGGTGCGGCTGGATTCGCTGCAGGCGCGCCACTGGGCCGGGCAGAACGCGCGCTTTCGCCGGCCCTGAGGCGGCCGCGCCGCGCGCCGCGCGACAATGCGCGCCACCATGACCCACACCGCCCCCGCTGCCTTCGCCACGCTGGACGCCACCCGCACCGACGACCTGCGCATCGCCCGCGTGCGCCCGCTCATCACCCCGGCGCTGCTGCAGGAATGGCTGCCTGCGCCGGCCCCGGCGCAGTCGCTGGTGGAGACCAGCCGCGCGGCCATCGCCCGCGTGCTCGGCGGCCAGGACGACCGGCTGGTCGTCGTCGTCGGGCCCTGCTCCATCCACGACCGCGACGCGGCGCTGGAGTATGCGCACCGGCTGAAGGAGCACAGCGACGCGCTGGCCGCCGACCTGCTGGTGGTGATGCGCGTGTACTTCGAGAAGCCCCGCACCACGGTGGGCTGGAAGGGCTACATCAACGATCCGCACCTGGATGGCAGCTTTGCCATCAACGAAGGCCTGGAGCGCGCCCGCGCCCTGCTGCTGGACATCCTGGCGCTGGGCCTGCCGGTGGGCACCGAGTTCCTGGACCTGCTCAGCCCGCAGTTCATCAGCGACCTGGTGAGCTGGGCCGCCATCGGCGCGCGCACCACCGAAAGCCAGAGCCACCGGCAGCTGGCCAGTGGCCTGTCGTGCCCGGTGGGCTTCAAGAACGGCACCGACGGCGGCGTGCGGGTCGCCGCGGATGCGATGCTGGCCGCGCGCGCGCCGCACGCCTTCATGGGCATGACCAAGATGGGCCAGGCAGCGATCTTCGAGACGCGCGGCAACCGGGATTGCCACGTCATCCTGCGCGGCGGCAAGGAGCCCAACTACGCTGCCCCCCACGTGCAGGCGGCCTGCGAGCTGCTGGCGAAAAGCGGCCTGCGCGAGCAGGTGATGGTCGACCTGTCGCATGCCAACAGCAGCAAGCAGCACGCGCGCCAGATCGACGTGGGCCACGACGTGGCGGCGCAGATCGCGGGCGGCGACGCGCGCATCACCGGCGTGATGGTGGAGAGCCACCTGCACGAGGGCCGCCAGGACATCGTGCCCGGCCAGCCGCTCGCACCGGGCGTGTCGGTGACGGACGCGTGCATCGGCTTCGCGCAGACCGTACCCCTGCTGCAGGCACTGGCCGCGGCGGTGCGCACGCGCCGCGCGGCCGCCCCCGCCCGGTAAGCGCCCCCGCCCGGTAAGCGCCGCCGCGCGGGGCAGGCCGCGCGGGGCAGGCCGCGTGGGGCCTGCGGTGTACCATGGACCCACGTGCGCCGCCGGTCCCGTGCGCGCCGGCGCCCGCCTTGCTCTGTAAGCCCCATGCAGCCCCGTTTGTCTCGCCCCGCCCCTCCTCTGCTGCATCGGTCCAGGCCGCGCGCGGACCGCTTGCGCGCCGTTGCCGGCAGCGCCACCGCGCAGGGCACGGGAACGGGGCTGCGCGGCAGCGGGTGGCGCGCATGACGGGCACCGCCCGCACCACCCCCTCGCACCCTTCCGCACGCGCCCTGCAGGCCGCAGCGCGCATGGTGCGGTGGGCCGGCTGGGAACTGTGGCTGCCCGAAGGGGCATCGCCGGGCGCTGCCGCGGCGCGCTTTCGCTGGTCGGCAGAAGCGGCGCAGCTGTTCGGCTGGCCGGACCACGAACAAACGCTGGACGAAGCCCTGCAGCAGTTCACCCCGGCCGCGCGCGCGCCGGTGCGCCAGGCGCTGGAGCGCTGCCTCGGCGAGGGCGCTGCGTTCGACCTGTTGGCGCAGGCGCAGACGGCCGGCGCGGCGCAGCCCGTAGCCGTGCGCCTGGCCGGCCAGGCGCTGCGTGCGGCGCACGCCGGCGCCGCGCCCATCACCGGCGCACACGGCGGCGTGCAGGATGTGCACGAGGGCGAGGAACGTTTCCAGCTCGTGGCACGCGCCACCTCCGACGCCATCTGGGACTGGGACCTGCTCGGCGACGCCATGGCCTGGAACGACGGTGCGCAGGCCCTGTTCGGTGATGCCCCGGACGCGCTGCCGGCCGACGGCCCGACTTGGTCCGCGCGGCTGCACCCGCAGGACTGCGACCGGGTCCTCGCGCAACTGCACGGGGCGATCCACGACGGCCGCACGCGCCGCTGGAGCGACGAATACCGCTTTCGCCGCCACGACGGCACCTACGTCTGGGTCAAGGACCGCGGCTTCATCCTGCGCGACGCCACCGGCGCGGCCTACCGCATGGTCGGCGGCATGACCGACCTGAGCGCGCACAAGCACATCGAGCACCAGGCGCTGGAAGAGGCGCGTGCCCATGCGCTGCTGCTGCAGGTGCAGCAGCAGGTCACCCGGCGCGACCAGCCCCTGGCCTTGGCGCTGGAGCAGGCGCTGCAGGTGGCGCTGGCGCTGACGGGCGCCGCGGCAGCGCAGGCCGACGTGCAGGGCAGCGGGCAGGAGCCCCTGCGCGCGCACGCCGGGACCGCGCCGCAGCCGGGCGAAGCATGGCCCCCGCCGGGCTTCGCCGCCTGCCTGGAAGCCGACGGCACGGCGCTGGGCACGTTCACCGTGTGGCCGGCGCCCGGCCAGCGCCTGGCGGACGAACACCTGGAGCACCTGCACATCCTCGCCGGTTCGCTGGCCGCACTGGTGCAGCTGCGCCGCGTGGACGCACGGCTGCGCGCGTCCGAGCGGCAGTACCGGGCCCTGTTCGCGGAGCACGCCCAGCCCATGTGGGTTTGCGAACAGGGCAGCCTGCGCCTGCTGGCGGCCAACCGCGCCATGTCGCGGCTGTACGGCTGGAGCGAGGATGAACTGCTGGGCATGGACATGCGCGCGCTGTGGCCGCCCAGCGAGCGCGGGGGCGTGCAGGAGGCCCTCGCCCGGGCAGCGCAGTCACGCGCGCCAGTGCTGTGGCGCCACCTGCGCAAGGGCCGCACCGCCGTGGATGTGCAGGCCGTGGTGGGCGAGACCACGTTCGGCGAGCACGCCGCCTGGCAGGTACTGGCCGGCGACGTGACCGAGCGCCGGCGCCTGGAGGCGGAACTGGCGCGGGTGGGACGGGCCAAGCGCACGCGCAGCGCCTGCAGCCAGGTGCTGGTGCGCGCCACCACCGAAGAGGAATTCCTGCAGGCCATCTGCCGCGTGGCGGTGGACGTGGGCGGCTACGCCCTGGCCTGGGTCGGCATGGCCCGGCAGGACCCGGGCAAGCGCATCGACATCGTCGCCCACGCCGGCCACCACCCTGACTTCGTGCGCCAGTTGCGCCTGACCTGGTCGCACGCCCGCCTGGAAGGCCGCGGCCCGGCAGGCAAGGCGGTGCGCAGCGGCCAGGTGGTGGCCGTGCGCGACCTGGCGCGCGGCCGCGGACACCACCCGCAGGCCGACAAGCTGCTCGGCCTGGGGCTGCGCGCGGTGGTGTGCCTGCCGCTGAAGGCGGGTGACCACACCTTCGGCGTGCTGTACCTGTATGCCGACCAGGTGCTGCACGCCGGCGCCGAGGAAACGCAACTGTTGGATGCGATGGCCGCCGACGTGTCGTTCGGCGTGCACAGCCTGCGCACGCGCGCCGAGCAGCAGCGCCTGCAGTCGGCGTTGCTGAAAGTGGCCTCGGCCGTGTCGGCCGGCACCGGCACGCAGTTCTTCGACCAGCTCGCCGAGAACATGGCGCAGGCGCTGGACGCACAGGTGGCCTGCGTGGCGCGCTTTGTCTCGCCGGGCGCGGGCGCCCCCGAGCGCGTGGTGACGCTGTCGTACGTCGCCCAGGGCGAGGTGCAACCCAACGGCGAATACCCGCTGCTGGACACCCCCAGCCACCACCTGCTGCGCCACCGCCAGTACGTGGTGGCCGACCGTGCGGCCGAGCTGTACCCGCGCGCGCCCATCCTGGCCAGCACCGCGGCGCGCAGCTACGTCGGCCAGCAGCTCACAGGCAGCGACGGCCGCCCGCTGGGCGTGCTGTTCGTGGCCTTCACGGCGACGCTGGAGCAGGCGCAGTTCGTGGTGCACATGCTGCAGATCTTCGCCGCCCGCGCCACCGCCGAGCTGGAGCGCCAGGAGGCCGACGCGCACATCCGCCGCCAGGCCTCGCTGCTGGACAAGGCGCGCGACGCCATCCTGGTGCGCGACCTGGACGGGTGCATCACCTACTGGAACCACGGGGCCGAGCAGCTGTACGGCTGGCGCAGCGACGAGGTGCTGGGCCGGCGCGTGCGCGAGCTGCTGTACGCCGACCCGGCCGCGTTCGATCGGGCCATGGCCACGGTGCTGCGCGACGGCGACTGGAACGGCGAGCTGGCGCACCGGAGCCGGGACGGCAGGACGCTGGAAGTGGAGGGGCGCTGGACGCTGGTGCGCGACGAGGCCGGCGCGCCCGAGGCGGTGCTGGCGATCCACTCCGACATCGGCCAGCGCAAGGCCAGCGAGCGCGAGATCCAGCGCCTGGCCTTCTTCGACCCGCTGACCGGGCTGCCCAACCGCATGCAGCTGCTCGAGCGCATGGGTGACGCACTGGTGCTGGCCGAGCAGCAGGGCAGCGGCGGGGCGCTGCTGTTCATCGACCTGGACAACTTCAAGACGCTCAACGACACGCTCGGGCACGACAAGGGCGACCAGTTGCTGCAGATCGTGGGCCAGCGCCTGCGCGGCTGCGTGCGCGCGCCCGACACCGTGGCGCGCTTAGGCGGCGACGAATTCGTGGTGCTGGTGCAGGGCCTGAGCGGCGCTGAAGGACCGCGCGCCGACGCCGCCCGCCTGCTGGGCGACAAGGTGCTCGCCACGCTGGCCGAGCCCTACCGCCTGGCCGGCTACCAGGTGCGCAGCACGCCCAGCGTGGGCATCGCCCTGTATGGCGGCAGCCCGACCAGCGTCGGCGAGCTGCTCAAGCAGGCCGACATGGCCATGTACGAGGCCAAGATGGCCGGGCGCAACACGCTGCGCTTCTTCGATCCGGCCATGCAGCATGCCGTGGCCGAGCGCGCGCAGCTGGAGGCCGACCTGCGCGAGGGCCTGGCGCACGGGCAGTTCCTGCTGATGTACCAGCCGGTGGTGGACGCCGCCGGCGACATTTTGGGCGTGGAGGCGCTGGCGCGCTGGGCGCACCCGCAGCGCGGCATGGTCTCGCCGGGCACCTTCATCCCGCTGGCCGAGGAAACCGGGCTGATCCTGCCGCTGGGCCGCTGGGTGCTGCAGACGGCCTGCCGGCAACTGGCGGCGTGGCAGCACCTGCCCGGGCGCGGGCACCTGACCGTGGCGGTGAACGTCAGCTCGCGGCAGTTTCGCGATGTCGGCTTCGTTCAGGAGGTGGTGGGCGTGCTGCAGGAGACCGGCGCGCCGGCGGGCCAGCTCAAGCTCGAGCTCACCGAGAGCCTGCTGGTCGAGGACATGCAGGCCACCATCGCCATCATGGAGGCGCTGCGCGCGCATGGCGTCGGCTTCTCGCTGGACGACTTCGGCACCGGCTACTCGTCGCTGGCCTACCTGAAGCGCATGCCGCTGGCGCAGCTCAAGATCGACCAGAGCTTCGTGCGCGACCTGCTGCAGGACGCGAGCGACGCAGCCATCGTCAAGACCATCATCGCCCTGGCCGCCAGCCTGGACCTGCAGGCCATCGCCGAGGGCGTGGAGACGCAGGAGCAGCGCGACTGGCTGGCTGCGGCCGGCTGCACGCTCTACCAGGGCTACCTGTTCGCCCGGCCGCTGCCGGCCGACCAGCTCGAGCGGCTGCTGCTGACCACCGGACTGCCGCGGCCGCACCGGCCGGCCTGAGGTAAGGCGAGGGCGCGGCCGCAGGGGCCTGGCGCCCCGGCTAAAAGGGCCAGAACACCGGGATGAAGGCCACCCCCACCACCCAGAAAATCAGGTTCAGCGGGCCTCCCACCTTCACGAAGTCGGAGAACCGGTAGCCGCCCGCGCTGTAGACCATGGTGTTGGTCTGGTAGCCCACCGGGGTGAGGAAGCTGGTGGAGGCGGAGAACGCCACGGCCACCAGGAACGGCGTGGCGTCCGCGTCCACCAGCCGGGCGGTGGAGATGGCGATCGGCGTGAGCAGCACCGCCGCGGCCGAGTTGCTCATCAGCTCGCCCAGCACCAGCGCCATCAGGTACAGCAGCGCCAGCATGACGTGTGGCCCGTAGGCCTGCGCCAGGCCCAGCGTGTGGTCGACGATGAACTGCGCCGCACCGCTGTTGCTCATGGCTGTGCCCAGCGGCAGCAGCCCGGCCATCAGCAGCAGGATGCGCGCGTCCACCGCCTCGTACATGTTCTCGGCGTCGATGCAGCGCGTGAGCACCATCGCCACCGCACCGGCCAGCGCGGCGATGGCGATGCTGGTCAGGCCCAAGGCGGCCGACAGCACCACCGCCGCCATCACCGCCAGCGTGAACGGCGCGCGCCAGCCCTTTTGCACCGGCGCGCTGCGCTCGGACAGCACGATGATGCTGGTGTTGCTGCGCAGGCGCGCCAGCTCCGGCTCGGGCATCAGGAGCAGCAGGATGTCGCCCAGCGCCAGGTGCACGGTGTCGAGCTGGTCGCGCACGATGTGCCCGCGCCGCTGCATGGCCAGGATGGAGCTGTGGCGCGGCAGGCGCCGGTCCACGGCCTGGATGCGGTGGCCGATCAGCACCGAGCTGGGGGCGACCATGACCTCGACCACCACCTGGCGCGGCGGCTCCTCGCCCTGCGCCGGCGCGGCGTCCTCGCTGCGCGCCGCGCGGTGGAACTGCAGGCGCAGCTCGTCCTGCAGCTTTTCCAGGCGCGTCCAGCGCCCGCGCACCAGCAGGATGTCGCCTTCTTCCAGCGGCTGGGTCTTGGGCGACCAGAGCTTTTGCGTGCCGCGCCACAGCTCCAGCACGTACACGTGGTAGGTGCTGCTGATCTTGGCCTCTTCCACCGACTGGCCCAGGCAGACCGAGCCGGCGTGCACCCGCAGCTCGGTGACGTAGTGGCCCGACTCCTGCATCGAGCCCATCAGCTCCGAGCTGCCCTGGGCCGGCAACAGCCAGCGCCCCAGGGTCAGCAGGTACACGCAGCCGGCCACCACACACAGCACGCCCAGCGGCAAGAACTCGAACAGCGTGAAGCCCGGGTGCCCCAGGTCGCGCGCCACCGAGTTGACGATCAGGTTGGTGGAGGTGCCCATCAGCGTGCACACACCCGTCATCTGCGACACGTAGGACAGCGGGATCAGCGCCTTGGTCGGCGGCATGCCGATGTGCATGCTGGCGCCGATGACGATGGGGATGAACACCGCCACCACCGCCGTGTTGTTGACGAACGGCGAGACCAGCGCCAGCAGCGCGAACAGCACCAGCAGGAACACCGTGGGCGAGCGGCTGCGCGACAGCAGCCGGCCGATGCCCGACAGCGCGCCGGTGCTCTCCAGCCCCGCGGCCAGGATGAACATGGCCGCCACGGTGACGGTGGCGTCGTTGCTCAGGCCGCTCAGCGCCTCGGCGGGCGTGACCAGCCCCACCAGCGTCAGGCTGATCAGCACCATCAGCGCCACCAGGTCCATGCGCAACCGCTCGGTGAAGAACAGGTACAGCGCCACCGCGGCGATGGCGAGCACGAGGGCAATGGGCAAGGTCATGGCAGGGCACTGCGGGGCGCAGCGGTGGCGGTGGGCGGAGGATAGGAAGGAAATACGGCACCGGCGCTTGCCCAGCAAGCGTCGGCAGCTATATTTTTAGTAGCAAGAGTGGAGCCGGCGCGGCGCCCGCAGTTGTTCCCTGGCTGTCTATGCCAGTCTCTATATTCAAATAGTCGTAGTAGTAGAGCGGGCGCTGCGCTGTGGACAACCTGCTTTTGTCCCATGCCGGCGCGCACTTGGCGCACCTGCAAGGGTGTGCCGGACCGTGCTTTCGGCGTGTACCCCGATTGGGGACAAAAGGCGCCATCGCGGCCGGCCTGTGGACAAGCGGCAGGTTGCACGGCAAGGCTCCCCAGCGTTGTCCACAGGCGGTGGCCGGGACTAGAAGTGCAGGGCGTAACGCACCTGCACGAAGTTGTTGCCCGGGTTGGGCTCCTTGATGCCGGCGTTGGAGACGTGCTGCACGCGCAGCACCACCTCGTGGCGCTGCTGCGCGCCCAGGCGCAGGCCCACGCCCAGGTGCGAGGCGAAGTTGAAACGGGTGCTGAACTCCCGGTCCGGAGTCTGGTAGCGCTTGTCGGCGATGGTGGCGCCGATGCCGCCTTCGAAGAACAGCGCCGAGCGGCCCTGGTCGGGTACCAGCCGCAGCACCGGGGTCACCCCCAGCAGGGTGGTGTGGCCGCTGCCGCCGGGCAGCGCGTCGAAGGACCAGCGGCTGACGTAGAAGTCCCAGTGCCCGGTCAGCTCGCCGCCCCACAGGTCGCGGCGAAACGACTGCCACGGCAGCGTCACGCCCAGCGTCAGCGCATCGGTGTCGCCGCGGGCCCGGCCGAGCTGCACGTACACCGCCGGGGTTTCGGCGCGCGCCCTGGCAGGGGCCTGCTCAGGCTGCTGCGCCCAGGCCGGCGCACCGGCCAACAGCATGGCCGCAACGAAAACGCCGCCCGGACCGATGAGGGTGCCCGGGCGGCGGCAAGACAAGGAAAAGGAGAAGGGTGGGGGCATGGCCAAAACAGGGTTACAAACGTTATGTAACGACTGTAGAGCCGGCCCCGAAAGGCGCCCTGTAGGCGGGCGCCGCGACGCCGCGGCAGCGGCGCGGCGCTGCCGCCGCGGCCGCCGTGCTTACTGCTGCGCCGGGGCCTGCGCGGCAGCGCCCTGCGAGCCGTGGTGCGGATGGCCCGCGCCCCGGTGGGCGCCGTGCTTGTGGTGGTGGCCACGCGGGCCCTGGCCGAAGCGGGCCATCATGCGCGCACCCTCGGCGTCGAAGGTCTTTTGCTGCGCCGGCTGGAGCGCGGCATAGAAGGCCAGGGCGGCGTCGGCGCGGCGGTCGAAGGCGGCCG
The DNA here is from genome assembly GCA_032059585.1 of Burkholderiaceae bacterium. GTDB lineage: Bacteria > Pseudomonadota > Gammaproteobacteria > Burkholderiales > Burkholderiaceae_C > Melaminivora. Next base: position 1,299 of record DAMCAL010000053.1, on the reverse strand, counting down.
CACGCTGCATCCGCACGGCGCGCATGCGCTCGATGCGCTCGGGCGTGGTGAGCTGCTGCCAGTCGGCGCCGCGTGCGTCCAGCCGCGCATGGCGCTGGCCAGGCTGCATCGCCTGCTGGAAGGTGTTCCACGCCGGCTCCTGCTCGGCCGTCAGGGCGAGCTTTTGCTTGAACGCGGCCACGCGCTGCGCCTGCCGCTGCTGGCGCTGCTCGCGCATGTGCTGGCGCTGCTCGGGCGTCATGGTGCGCTGGCGGGCATGATGGCCCTGCGGCGCAGCATGCGCGCCGGGCTCGGCGGCGGCGCTGGTGGCTGCCGGCGCAGCAGCGCTCGACTGGGCCAGGGCAGGCGAGACGCCGGCCAGGGCCAGCAGGGCGGCGCAGGCGCCGGCGGCAAGGGTGGAGCGGGTGCGGTTCATGGTGGCTTTCCTTTCAAGGGTGTACTGCAACATGAGCCGCAGTCTGCGCCGCGGCTGTGTCGCGTCGGTGTGGCAATGCTGCGCCTGTGTAAAGTTGCACCGTGCTGCGGGCACGCGCCCCGAAATAACGAGCCAAAACGGGCTCCAGCGCTTGTCCAGTAAGCGCGAAAAGCTATATTTTTGATAGTACGAAAGCAGAATTGAAGTGTTCAAGAACATCATCGTCTACCGCATCGCCGAGGGCTGGCAGGCCGATCTGACGGCCCTGGAAGAAGCGCTGGCCAAGGCCCCGTTCACCGCGTGCGGCGCGACGCAGGAGCGCTCGAGCGGCTGGGTGCCGCCGCGCGGCGAGGCCCACGGGCCGCTGGCCGAGAGCGTGGCCGGCCAGTGGGTGCTGCGTTTCATGACCGAGGCCAAGGTGCTGCCCGGCTCGGTGCTGGCGCGCAAGGTGCGCGAAAAGGCCGAGGCCATCGAGCGCGAGACGGGCAGGAAGCCCGGCAAGAAGGAGTCCAACGAACTCAAGGACGAGGCCAAGCTGGACCTGCTGCCCATGGCCTTCACCAAGCAGGGCTCGACCTGGGTGTGGATCGACCGCGAGGCGCGCACCCTGGTGGTGGACACCGGCGCGCAGGGCCGGGCCGACGAGATCACCACCGCGCTGGTGGAGGCCTTGCCCGGCCTGTCGCTGGCGCTGGTGGACACCGCCACCAGCCCGCAGGCGGCCATGTCGCACTGGCTCAAGGAGCAGGAGCCGCCGGCCGGCTTTTCCGTCGACCGCGAGTGCGAGCTCAAAAGCGGCAACGAGGACAAGGCAGTGGTGCGCTACGCGCGCCACCCGCTCGATATCGACGAGGTGCGCGCGCACATCGAGGCCGGCAAGCTGC